>DATGJA010000136.1:0-14324 GCA_035295445.1 Polyangiaceae bacterium
CGCTCGACGTCGCGCCCGAAGGTCTCGAATGCCGTCAGGGCGCGTCCCGTCCGCTGCGCCGCCGCCACGCTCCTGCGCGCGTCCGCCTCCGAGATCGCGAGGACCTTCGCCGAGGCGACGTGTCGTTCCGACGCGTCCCGCAGTCCACGCTTGGCCATCGCGATGGTCCGCTCCATGGCCTCTTGCGCCGGCGAAATGGTCGCCGTCCCGATGGCCTCCGCGGCGCGCAGGCGAGTCTCGCTCTGCATCGGGACGTCCTCGGTCTCGGCGACCGCGACGGCCCTCGGGCGTCCGGGGGGCGGCACGACGAAACCGAGGATGAACGCGTCGCTGCGCTTGTAAAACCCGGGAATGCTGCCTTCCTTCGTGAACCCGAGCTTCAGCCAGGTCTGTACCTCGTCGCGTTCGACCAGGGTGTAAACTTTTCCGACCCCCTCGCGCTGCGCCAGCGTCTGCACGAAGAGGCGCTTGGCGCTCGTGGGCCCGGCGCGAAAGTCGATGACGCGCATCGTCCGTGCCCGCCGGTTGATCAGCAAGCAGAGAGACACGGACTCGTTCTGGAAGAAAATCTCCTCGACGGCCCGCTGCGACGAACCCCACGCCTTGGCTGCCATGCGCATCATCAAAGAACACCCCCGCCGCCGATCGAGCGCGGCACCCGTAGCCCTTTCAATATTGAAAGGCCACTACCACGCGTCGGTCCCGGAGGTCAACCCGAACGCGAAGACAATCGAGGGCTTGTCGCAGATTGCAAAACGGAAAAGATCATGTGACTAACCTGCGCAAAACTCGTCCTCACCCGGCGAGGCGCGAGGCCTCCGCGCGGTCCACGCCGACCCGCTCGAGGGTCTCTTGCAGTCGCTTCTTGGGGATGGAGACGAGCGTCGGCATGCCCCCCGAGAGGCCGAGGAGCTCGAGGAAGCTCAAGCCGCTGTCGAAGCGAGCCGCCACGGTCACCGTGTCGGTATCGACGACGAGCGCCACACCGGCGCGCTCCTGACCCAGGAGCAGGAGAAGAGTCTTGTCGTAGCGTCCGTGGTGGGGGGTTACATCGAGAAAAGCGAGGGAGCGCACCGACGGGGGGACGCCCTTCCGTTCGACGAGCTGCACGACCGAGTAGCCGGCCGCGACGCGCCGTGTCGCCTCCTCGATAGGGGCAAGCTCGCTCGCCGCGCGGTCGATCGGTTCCCAGAGGGACGGGTCCGCGAGCCCCGCCGCGAGGTGGCGAACGACGAGGCCGGCCAACGCCGTGTCCCTCGGCCGCGCGCGCAGCGCCCGGTCGAACCGCTCGCCCAGCGGCCCAGGCGCGGCGGTCCGCGTGTCGATGGCCCGCGCGTCGGCGTCCGCCCCGGGGTACGGCTCGACCCCCTCCCGGAGCCACTTCGCCGCGCTGCAAAGTCCGTCGAAGTCGGTATGACAGACGATCGTGTCGACGGGGCCGATCCGCGCGATGACCTCCGGCGTGACCATCTCCGGGCAGGCCCCGTGCTCTGCCTTCGTCGCCAGGACGAACCTCGCATCCCCGCGGTAGCGCTCGTGCATGACGTGGTCGTGGTGGTCGACCCACCCGGCGAGGCGGGGTCCGAGCTGCTCGATGAACGGGAGGGTGATCTTCTCGAAGCCCCCGCTCGACGCCTCCGACGCGAACGCGAGGTCGAGGACCACCACCCGGCCGTTGAGGTCGCGCGCGCGCGGGAGCTTGCGGGGGGACGCGAACGCGAGCTCGGCGCGACGGGACATCGACTCTCTGGTCGAGCTGACTAGCACGCCGCGGCGCGGCGCTCCGGCCCGGTGTACGCTCTCTGGCACGATGTCTCAGTTACCCCTCAAATTCGATGCCAAGGGTCTCGTCCCCGTCGTCGTGCAAGACGAATTGACGGGCGAGATCCGCATGTTCGCGTTTGCCACGGAAGAAGCGGTCCGCACGACGCAGCGCACCGGGCTCGCGACGTTCTGGAGCCGCTCGCGCGGTGAGCTCTGGCAAAAGGGCCGCACGAGCGGGACCGAGGTCCACGTCTCCCAGGTCCTCGCCGACTGCGACGCGGACTGCGTCATCTACCTGGGCGACCCCAAGGGCAACACTTGCCACTCGGGGGCGCCGAGCTGTTTCTTCCAGTCGCTCGAGGGTGAGTCCCTCCAGCAGGCAAGCGAACAGCCGCAGACGTTGCTCAAGCGGCTCGAGGCTGTCCTCGACGCGCGCAAGCAGGCCACGGGTGCATCGAGCTACACGAAGAGCCTCTACGACGGGGGCGCCCCGAAGATAGGCGGGAAGATTCGCGAGGAGGCGGACGAGCTCGCGCGCGCCCTCGCCGGCGAGAGGGACGAGCGTGTCATCGCCGAAACCGCCGACGTGCTCTACCATGTGCTGGTAGGGTTGCGCTGGCGGGGAATCGACCTCCGCAGCGTGCTGGCGGAGCTCGCGGGTCGGCTCGGGCGGAGCGGTCACGAGGAGAAAGCATCGCGTCCCCGCGAGGGCGCCCGGGTGGACTCCTCGCGTTGACACTGTTTCTTGCGCCGGCATATCCTCGAATCCCGGCGGATTCCGGGCGTTTCTGGACTCCGTAGACGCGGCAAGGCCCCCCCCGTCAGACGCACCGCCACCATGCCCACCAAAGTCCTCGTGTTCGAGAGCGATCCTGCGTTCGCGGGCGAGCTCAAGACCGAGCTCGGCAACCTCGGATGCTCCACCACCGTCGTCGACGACGGCAACTTCGGTCTCCAGCAGGCAGCGTCGGAGCGGCCCGATCTGATCCTCCTTTCGATCGAGCTTCCGCGGATGAACGGCTTCTCGGTCTGCAACAAGCTCAAGAAGGATCCGAACCTCAAAGACGTTCCGCTCATCATCATGTCGAGCGAGAGCAGCGATGAGACGTTCGAGCAGCACAAGAAGTTGAGGACCCGCGCGGAAGACTACGTGCACAAGCCCATCGCGTTCGGGGACCTGCTCCGGCGCATCCAGGCCTTCGTGGCGCTCTCCTCGCCGGAACAGGTGGACGCCGACGGCGCGATCGTCATCGACGACGAGATCGAGCTGGCGAACGATTTCGTGCTGGATGCGGAGGACTCGTCCCCGCAGGTGCTGCCGCCGCCCTCGCAGCCGCCGTCCCCGTCGCGACGCCCCCTCGAGAGGGTGGACGCCGACGTCGACGCGTTCGCCGAGTCGGCCTTCGGCCAGCTCACGCGGCCGGAAGCGCCGGCATCCATTCCGGCGCCTGCCCCCGTCCCCGCCGCCGTGGAGTCCAGGGCCCCGCGCAACGGATCGGCCGTGCTCCCCGACGTCAACCCGCCGCCGCGCAAGTCGGTGGCGCCGGGTCGGGCGTCGAGCGTTCGTCCGGCGGCGCCCGTGGGGGTCGATCCGGCCGAGCACGAGCGTGTGCAGGCGGAGCTCGCGCGCGCGAGAGAGCGGGCCACCGAGGTGGAGCGCGAGCTCGACGAGGCACGCCGCGACATCGACAAGCTGCGGCTCGACGCCGGGGATACCGAGCAGCTCGCGCGCGAGGTGGAGGAGCTCAAGTCGCGCCTGGCCGCGGCGCCGAAAGGCGGCGCGGTCTCGAGCCGAGATTTTTTGGACCTGCGCGAGGCACTCAACAAGAAGGACAAGGAGATCCTCTCCCTCAAGGAGCAGCTGTCCAAGAAGGACCGTGAGATCGTCGAGGCGCACGATCGAGCCTTGTCGCTCGAACGCGGTCGGTCCGATCTCGACGAGCGACTCCTCGGCCTGGAGCGCGAGCTGACGGAGACCAAGGAGCGGGGCGAGTCCCTCGTCGAGGAGGCGGCGACGGCCAAGCGCGCCGGCGAGGACGCGAGCGGGCGCCTCGAGCGAGCGCGCGCCGAGATCGAGGCCAAAGAGCGTCTGCTGTCGGAGCTGAAGGGCAAGTACGCGGAAGAGCGCTCCGCCAGCGACGCGCGATTCGCCGCGGCGCGCGCCGAGATCGACCAGACCCTCGCCAACGAGCGAGCCGAGCACGCCCAGGCGCTCGACGACGCGGAGGAGCGGCGCCTGGCGGATCTGCAAGAGGCCGCGAAGGTTCGCGAGGCGGCGGTCGCGGAGGCGAAGGCCGAGGCCGAGCGCACGCACCGCGACGCGCTCGAGGCACTGGCGTCCGACCAACGCAAGGAGCACCAGGCGAGCCTCGCCGCACAGCGGACCGAACACGAGAAGGAGCTGCAGCGGGCCAAGGCCGAAGCGGCCGACGCGACGCGCAACGCCGAAGCGAAGGTCGAGGAGCTGGTGACGGCGGCCAAGGCGGAGGCGGAAAAGCGCGAGCAGGCCGCCCTCGAGGCGCTCCGGGCGGAACACGCGGAGCGCGTGGCCGCGATCGAGAACGAGCGCGACTCGAAGATCGCGGCGCTCGAGGCCAACCTCGCGCGCGAGGTTGGCGGGGCGAACGAGCGCCTGGCCAAGCTCGACATGGACCTCTCGGCGACGCGCGGCGAGCTCGGGTCGTTGCGCGAGGCCAAGGAGGCCGAGGCCGCGGCCGCGGGGGCGAAGACGATGGAGCTCGAGCGGGCCCTCGCCGAGGCGCGCGACGGCTCGCACGAGCTCGAACGCCGGCTCGCGAGCTCGGGCGAGCGTCTGGCGGCGCTCGAGGCGGACGCGGCGGCCACGCGGCGAGACCTCGGTGAGGCGCGGCAGCGGCTCGCGGACGAGTCGTCCCGCGCAGAACGCGCCGCGGCGAAGTGGGAGGCCGACAAGCTGTCGCTCGACCGCGCGAAGGACGCCCTCGCCGTCGCCCTAGCGCAGATCGAGGAAGCCGAAGCGCGCTAGATCCCTGCGCGGCCCGCGAGGCGCCGTGCTTCTTGTCTTGCCACGGCAGTGACCCGCTCGACGTCGAACCGCCGGTGCTCGCCGTCCTGGACGACGATCGCGCCGTCGACGATCACGTGCCTTACGTCGCGCGCGCCGCAGGCATAGACGAGGCGTGAGACGACGTCGCCGCCGCCCTCGGCGTGCGGTCCATCGATCCGCACCACCGCGAGGTCCGCCCGCTTGCCGGGCTCGATCGATCCGACGAGGTCCGCCATGCCGAGCGCGCGAGCGCCGTCGATCGTCGCGAGGCGCAGGACGCGTCGGGCGCGCACCGTCGCGACGCCCGCGGTCACCTTGGAGAGCAGGGCGGCGTGGCGCATCTCCGTCCACGGGTCGAGGTTGTTGTTGCACGGCGCGCCGTCCGCGCCGAGCGCGAGCGCGACCCCCATGGCATCGAGGGCGCCGAGGCGCGCGATCCCCGAGCCGAGCTTGAGGTTCGCGCTCGGGCAGTGCACGACGCGTGTCCCGTCTCGAGCGATCGCGCGTGCCTCGTCGTCCCGGAGCTGGACCCCGTGCGCGAGGACTGCGCGCGGGCCCGCGAGCCCCCACCCGCGCAGGACGGCCACGTCGTCGTCGCCGAGGTGCGCGCGGACGGCCTTGCGCTCGTCGGCGTGCTCGGCGGCGTGCGTCTGGACGATCTCGCCCGCTTCCCGCGCGCGTTCGACGGCCCCGCGGACGAGCCCTTCGCTGCACGACAGCACGAAGCGCGGAGACCACGCGTAGCCGAGGCGGCCGTCCGCCGCCTTGCGCCACGTCCGCGCGATTCGCTCCGCCTCGGCCAGGCTCGCCCGGGTCGACTCGCGCAGGCCCGCGGGCACGCCGTCGCCTCGGTCCATCATCGCCTTCCCGGACACGGCCCGGACCCCCGAGCGGGCGCACGCCTCCATGACGGCGTCGTGCGAGCGCACGCTTCCCATGTCGAGGAGGGTCGTCGTTCCCGCGAGGGTGGCCTCGGTGAGGCCGAGGTCGGCGCTCGCCGCGGCCGATCGATCGTCGAGCGCCGCCTCGAGCGGCCAGACGCGCCGCTGAAGCCACTCGAGAAGGGGTAGGTCATCCGCCATTCCGCGCATCAACGTCTGGCAGAGGTGGACGTGGGCCTGGACGATGCCCGGGATCACGGCGCACCCGCGGGCGTCGACGACGCGGGCCGGTGCTCGGACGGGCCCGCCCACGGCGACGATTTCGCGTCCCCGGAGAACGACGTCCGCGTCGACCACGCGGTCCTCCGCGTCGCAGGTGACGACGGTCCCCCCCCTGACGACGACGTCGAAGAGTCCCACCCTGTCCACAAATGTTATCATCGATGCCCGGCCGTTCGTAAGCGTATGCCCACGCGTGTCCTCGTCGTCGACGACAGTCCGACCATACGTAAGGTCGTGAGCGCGGTGCTTGCGCGTCACGGGTTCGACTCCGTCCAGGCGCCCGATGGCCAGGCGGCGCTCGAAAAGCTCCTCGAGACGGCGGCGCGACGGGGCGCCGACGGCGACGGCCCGGCCGACGAACGGATCGACGTCGTGCTCGTCGACTTCGTCATGCCTCGGATGAACGGCTTCCAGCTGTGCCGCGCCATCCGGCAAAACGAGGTGTTGCGCTCCACGCCCATCGTGCTCATGAGCGCGAAGTCGGATCGGATCAAAGACCACTTCGTGCAGCAAACCGGGGCGATCGACGCGATCAGCAAGCCCTTCGACGCTCAGGCCCTCATCGCGGTCCTCGAGAACGCGATCCGTCGGGCGGACGACTGGCGCGACCGCACCGACGCCGAGCCGAACGTCCCCGCCGACGAAAAGGAACCGGAACGCGACACGCTTCAGCCGGCGTCGGGGGAGGAGATTCCGCGCATCGTCCTGAGCGGCGACATGAGCGGCATCCCCATCGGTGCGGTGCTGCAGATGCTGCAGATCGAGGGTCAAACCGGGGCGCTGGTGGTGACCGACGGGCGCATCGAGATCACCATCAGCGTGAGGTCCGGACTCATCGATCTCGTCCAGGCCCGCGGCGCCGAGCGAGAGTTCCGGCTCGGCAGGTACTTCGTCGAGCACGGCCTCGTGTCGTCCGACGACATCGACCGCATCCTGCGCGACAACGCGCCCACGCCTCGTCCGCCGCCGCCCGAAGCCGTCCGCCGCGGGGCCCTGCCCAAGGAAGAGCCGTCGACCGCCGGGCGCCGGCTCTTGGGAGACCTGCTCGTCGACGCCGGCCGCGTCACCCGCGAGCAGCTGCGCGACGCCCTCGCGCGGCAGTCGAGCGAGCTCGTGTACGACGTGCTCCGCTGGGCCCGGGGTCGCTTCGAATTCCGCCGGGAGGCGCTGCCCGCCCTGGCCGAGAGCGCGCGCCTCGGGCTGCCGGTCGCCTCCGTCGTGATGGAAGGCTTCCGGCGCGTGGACGAGTGGCGCCTCGTCGAGGAGGGCCTCGGCAGTTTCGAGTCGGTCCTTCAGGCCGACGCCGCGGCGGTCGAGGCGGTCGGGGTCGGGCGGCTCGCCAAGTCCGAGCAACGTCTCCTGGCAATGATCGACGGCGAGCGCACCGTGCGTGAGATCATTCGAGCGAGCCACATGTCGAGCTTCGACGCATGCAAGATCCTCTATCAACTGCTCGAGGCGCGGCTCGTGCGGCGCCGGGCCGCGTGATGTCAGGCGGTCCCGCTCGCCGGGGCGGCGTCCTGCTGCGAATCGAGGGCTCGCTACGATTCCTGCCGGCGTCTGCCGCCGTCCGCGTGGTCGCTGCGCCCCGGCCCTCGCCGGTGCCGGGCGCGCCCCCGGAGCTCCTCGGCATCGCCCTCTACGAGAGCGTCGTCCTCCCGGTCATCGCCGTCGGGGCTGTCCGCGGCGACATGGCGGTCTGCCAGCACGCGGGTGACCTCGTCGGCCTCGTGGGCGGCGAAGTCGTGCAGACGGGGATGTTCGACGTCGTGGCGGACCGCCCGGATCTGGTCGAGTACGAGGGGGAGCGGGCGGCCCCCCTCGACGTCTCGGCGATCTACGCGCGAGTGCAGACCGCCGCGAGACCGGCGCGCTGGGGTAGCTAGCGCGCCCGCGGCAGGGCTTAGCGGCCGGCGACCTCGCTCGTCCCAGGCACGATCTGCACGATCGCGGGCTCCGCCGCGTCGCCGAGGAACGTCCGCCACTCCAAGGTGTACCGGCCGTGGAGCAAGAACGTGAGCGCCAGGCGGGCGCCGGGGCCTACCCATGCCGCCGGCGCCCCGTCGATCCAGGCGACGCGGAGCTCGTCGCTCGAGTTGACGAGCGCGAGCCCGCCCTCCGGCGGTGGCTGCGCGTCTCCCACCGCGGACGGGGGGACGTCGATCGCGGCGGTCCGGAAAGCGGTGAGCTCGGCGCGACCGAGGAGCATCTCGCCGCCGGAGGGAGGCGGCGGCGACGACACGAAGGTCAGCGCTGCCGGCGGTGCCGCGAGCTCCGGCCCGCTCAGGTCCGTCCTGCGGGTCGCGGACGTGACGTCGAACGCGAGCGAGCCTTGCGTCGTCCAGCGCAGCTCGGCGTGCAGCGGGACCTCGTCGTCGGCGCACACGTCGGTGGACGGGGGTGCCCCCATCAGATCGAGAAGCATCCGGCACACGAGGGTGCCGCCCTCGCCCGCCTCGCGCAGCACGGCGAGCTCGAAGGTCGCGCGAGCGGCTCGGGTGGACACCTCGACCCTGCGCGTCTTTGCGTTGAGCTTGCGGGGGCCGTCGCCGGCGTCGCGCACGGTCGCGGCCGAGAGGGGGGCTACGTCGAGTCGACGCTCTCCGAAGAGGGCCCGGAGCGCGCCGGCTTCCACGACGCGGTACGTGTGCTCGCCGGGCCACAGCAGCAGGTGACCGTAGCGATCGACCCGGGCGCGAAGCTCGGTGGTCGGGGGAATCACGAAGCCCGCCCCGATCACGAAGCGCGCGCGCGTCGCGGAGATTTCGATGTCGATCCGGGGTTCGCCGCGGTGCTTGGCGGCCTCGATCGCGGATGGATTGACCTCCGGCGACTTGGGCGGTCCCGGCCCCTCGCCGGCGCGCAGCACGGCCTGAAGCTCGTACCCCGCCAGGTCTCTCGTGCTCTCACGCGCCGTCACGTCCCTGGCCCCGGCGTCGCGCGTCTCGCGGTTCGCCGGGTCGCGCGCGACGTCCGGGGGGATCCTCTGGTCCGTTCGCAGGGGCTCGGGCCAAGCCCCGGCGTCCCGAAGGGCGCCCGGGGCGCTGGCGAGCGGTGCGACGTTGGCCAGAGGCGCGGGTTCGGCTTGCGCCTGCGGACTTGGCCGGGCGCCCACGGTGTCGGCCGGCGCGCTCTTGCACGCCCCGAGGAGCGCCAGGACGAGCGAGGCGAGGTTGTGGCGGCGCGACGTCATGGCGTGCGAGCGGAGCCACGATCATGGCATGGCGCGCGGCCACGGCACGAGAGCAGTCCGCCGGCCGGTGTGCTAGCAAGCGCCTCCGAGGCATGCCGCAGCGGGACCACTACGAGGTCCTCGGAGTCCGACGGGACGCCACCCCCGAGGAGATCAAGACCGCGTTCAAGAAGCTGGTCACCCAGGTTCACCCCGACCGGAACCCATCCGATCCGACGGCTCACGAGCGGTTCAAAGAGATCAACCTCGCGTATCAGGTGCTCTCGAACGACGACCGCCGGGCGATGTACGACCGCTTCGGCCATCGTGCCGAGGAGCCCGGCTCGCCGTTCGGCTCGGGCGGTCCCTTCGCCGGCGGGTACGTCGACATCAGCGACATCGCCGTCGACGGCATCCTCGGTGATTTGCTCGGCGTCTTCGGCGTGGGCAAGGGCGATCGAGGCGACATCAAGCGCGAGCTCCATGTCACGTTCGAAGAGGCCGCGTTCGGGTGCGAGAAGGCACTGCGCTATGACCGCGTCGGGGTCTGCGGGGACTGCCACGGCTCGGGGGCCGCGCGCGGGACGCTGCCCGAGCCATGCAACGCCTGCAACGGCCGCGGTCGCGTTCGATTTCAGCAAGGGATCCTGCCCATCGCAGTCGAGCGCTCCTGCTCCCGATGCCGCGGGACGGGCAAGACCGTGCGGAACGCCTGTCCGATCTGCCGCGGCAGCGGGCTCGTGACGAGCCAGGAGACTCTTCGAGTCACGGTGCCCGCCGGCGTCGAGGGTGGCGCGACGAAGCTCGTCGCGAACGCCGGCAGCAAGTCGCGTCCGGACCGCGCGCCGGGGGACCTCGAGATCACGATCACGGTCGAGCCGCACCCGTTCTTCCGGCGCTCGGGCGACGACGTCCTCTGCATAGTCCCGATAACCTTCACCCAGGCCGCGCTCGGCGCGGAGATCGAGGTGCCGACGCTCGACGGCAAGGGCAAGCTCCGCGTGCCCTCGGGCACGCAGCCAGGATCCGTCTTGCGCATCAAGGGCAAGGGGATTCCCCACCGAGGCGGCCTGGGGCGGGGCGAGCAGCGGGTCGAGGTGGCCATCGAGGTGCCCACGCACCTGACCGAACGGCAGCGGCAGCTCCTCGAGGACCTCGCGCGCGAGCTCGGCGAAGACGTCCTGCCTCAGCGCAGGACGTTCATGAGCAAGCTGCGCGATCTCTTCGAGTAAGCACGCCTCGAACGCCCGACGACCCCGTCACGCTCGGCGGCCGGCGAGCATCTCGTCGAGCTCTGTCTCGCTGATCACCTTCGTGCCGTACTTTTTTGCCTGATCGAGCTTGGCCTTGCCGGTCTTGTCGCCTGCAACCAGGTGCGTCGTCGTCTTTTTCACACCGTCGTGTACCTCTCCGCCCGCCTTGCGGATGTCGGCGTGCACGTCTTCGCGTTTTCGCGAGAGGACGCCCGTGACGCAGAAGGTCATACCGAGGAGCGGGCCGGAGGCGGCCACCTCGGGCCGGGGCTGCGGGCGGCCGACACCGAGGTCGACCAGCTTGGCCATCAAGGCGCGCTGCTCGGGATCGTGCAAGAACTCGACGACGCTCTCCGCCATCTTCGGTCCGAAGCCCCGGATTGCGTCGACGTGCTCCCGCGCCTCCTCGGGCGACCACGAGAGGAGCCGCTCGAGCGTTCCAGCTTCCTCGGCCAGCTGACGCGCGGCGACCTGCCCTACCTGGGGGATTCCCAGGCCACAGAGGAGTCGATCGAGCGTGCGCTCCCGGGAGCGCTGGATCGCCGAGTGGACGTTCTGTGCGCTCTTCTCGGCCATGCGCTCCAGACCGGCGATCTGCTCGGTCGTCAGCGTGTAGAGATCCGCAACGTCCCGGACCAATCTCCGCTCGACCAGCTGATCCACCAGCGCCGTTCCGAGGTGATCGACGTCCATCGCGAAACGCCGCGCAAAGTAGAAGACGCGCTCCTTGACCTGCGCCGGGCACTCGCGGTTCGGGCAGCGCGTGGCGGCTCCCATCCCGAGCTCCGGTTTCTCGGCGTCGCGAAGCTCTCGCACGACCGCCGTCCCGCAGACGGGGCACTGGAGCGGCATGCGGAAGGGCCTCTCGTCGCCCGAGCGCGCGTCGACGTCCACCGCGACGACTTGGGGGATGATCTCGCCGGCCTTCTCGATGGCCACGCGGTCGCCGATGCGGACCCCGAGGGCTTCGATCATGTCCGCGTTGTGGAGCGACGCTCGCGAGACGGTCGTCCCCGCGAGCTCGACGGGATCCAGCCCGGCGACGGGCGTGAGCGCGCCCGTCCGTCCGACCTGCACGGCGATCTCTCGGACCCTGGTGTACGCCCGCTCCGCCTGGAATTTGAACGCGATGGCCCACTTCGGAAACTTGGAGGTGGAACCGAGCATCGCCTGGTGGCGGTACGAATCGACCTTGACGACGGCGCCGTCCGTCTCGAAAGGGTAGCTCCGGCGGGCCTGATCGATGGCGGCGACCGCGCGCGCCACGTCGTCCCAATCGACGACGCTGTGTCGGCGATGCGTCGGCAGCCCTTGGGCCTCGAGCCAACGCAGACTCTCGCCGTGCGACGCGTGAAGCTTCGGACCCTCGACGACTTGATAGAAGATGGCGCGCAGCGGGCGGCGGGCGACCTCGCGCGGGTCGAGCATTCGCGCGGCGCCCGCGGCGGCGTTCCGGGGGTTCGCGTAGGGGTCCAGTCCCTCGGCTTCGCGCTCGGCGTTCAGGGCGTCGAGGTCGCGCCGGTAGATGACGACTTCGCCCCGCAGGGTGACCCGGCCGGCATGGGCGATGCGCGACGGCATGCTGCGGATCGTGCGGACGTTCTCGGTGATGTCCTCCCCGGCGTGTCCATCGCCGCGGGTGCTCGCCTGGGCGATCGTGCCGCCCTCGTAGACGACCTCCACGCTCGCGCCGTCGAGCTTGGGCTCGACGCAGAAGCGCGGCGTTTCCGCTTCGGGAAGCCCGTCCACCACGCGGCGGTGGAACTCCGCGAGCTCCTCGGGCGTGTACGCGTTGTCGAGCGAGAGCATCCGCTCCACGTGCCTCACCTGGGAGATGCTCGTCCGGGCTTCTCCGCCGACGCGGCGGGTGGGCGAGCTCGGCGTGGCGAGCTCGGGGTGGGCCTCCTCGAGGGCGCGGAGCTCGCGCATCAAGCGGTCGAAGTCGGCGTCGCTGACGGACGGGTCGTCGAGCACGTAATAGCGGTAGTTGTGCGCGTCGATCTCGCGCACGAGCTGAGCGTGGCGCCCGGCTGCGTCCATGGGCAACGATTTATCACGGCGGGCTGCTCGCCCTTGCAGCGCCCTGCTAGATAAGGACGCATGGCGTCGCCGTCCGAGCCTTTCGCCCGCCCGGGCCCCATCCTCGCGCAGGTCGCCTTCGTCGTCTTGGCGGCGCTCGTCGTCTACGGGTTCGTCGCGGTGAGCAAAGAGGGGGAAACGCGGCGCGTCTGCAGCGCCCCCTGCCTGATGCGTCCGGACTACATGTCGGCGGATCGTCGCGCCCCTGGGTTCTCGCTCAAGGACATGAACGGCGACGCCGTCACGCTCGACAGCCTTCACGGCAAGGTGGTCGTGCTGAACTTCTGGACGAAGACGTGCGGTCCTTGCCTCGAGGAGATGCCCGACCTGGCCGAGCTGACCAAGATCGTTCGCGACCGGCCCGACGTGGCGGTCGTGGCCGTCTCGGTGGACGAGGGGCCCGACGACGTGCGGCCCACGCTGCAGACCGTCCTGCGCGAGGAGCCCCCCTTTCAGGTGCTGTTCGACCCGGAGTCGAAGGTGGTCGCGGCCAAGTACGGGACGCGCCTCTTCCCCGAGACCTGGTTCATCGACAAGCGAGGCGTGATTCGCGCGCGCTTCGATGGGGCGCGGGAGTGGAACAACCCGCTGGTCGTCAACTACATCGACGCTCTCCGCCACGGCGACTTCTGCGACGTGACGATCGACGGCAGCTCGCTCGGCGGGCGCGCCGGCAAGATCTGCCAGGAGCTTGCTGGCAGCTAGCCCAGCGGCGGCTATCTGTAGACGCCGGGGACGAACGCGCCGTCACCCCACGCCGGACGCCACCAAGGGTCACAGGCCCATCGCGACGCGAACGCGTCGCGCACGACGAGCTCGGCTCGCTTGCCCCTGGGCGAGAAGCCCCACGGGGGTTCCTGCGAGACGTCGTCCGGATCGGCGTACACACGCCAGACGAAGAAGCCGGCGAAATCGGGCTCGTCGAGCATCGGTCCGAGCAGCGCGCGATACGCGATCTCCTGGGCACGTTCGTTCGGCCGCACGCCGCCGAGGGCCTCGGGCCACTCCCAAGGGCGCACGGCGGGGTCCGCGCGCGTCGTGTAGCCGGTCTCGGTGAAGAGCACGGGCCTCTGCCACCTCTGCGCGAGCGCGTGCACCTTGACGCGCACGGCCCGTCCTCCGTCGCTCAGCAGGTCCTCGGAGGCCCCGGGCTGCTCGGCGAGCGGATAGAAGCCGTTGATGCCGATCACGTCGAGCTGCCCGAGGATCACCGTGTGCTCGACGTCGTCCCAGTTCGCCGAGTACGTCACGAGGCCGTGATAGGCGCGACGCACGTTGGCGACGATGGCCTCGAAGCTCGGGGCGCGGGGCGTCGTCACCCAGCTGCGGAGCTCGACGCCGACCGAGAACATCTCCGCGCGGGCGTCCTCCGCCACGCGCGCCCAGCCGAGGATGAAGCGCTCGTAGCTCTCGCTCCACCGCGCCCACCCCCCGTCGGTCCCCGGGTCGATCTCGCCCCGCCAGGCGCCGGGCGATTCGAGCCATAGCTGCGGTACGAGCAGGACGCGCAAACCGTCGGCGTGCGCCATGTCGATGGCGCGCTCCACGTCTCGCCGGTTCTTGGCGTACGGGGCCTCGAAGGTCCAGTCGACGCCGGCGCAAGCGAGGCCTGCAGCGCGGCCGAAAGGGGTGATGGCCACCCACGTAGCGCCCATGGCGCGGGCCTCGCGCAGCGTGCGGGCGTAGGCCGGCGAGCCGTAGCCGACGCCCGGGTGGTATCCGTTCTCGATGGGTCCGACGGTGATCCCTCGGACCCCCCCGATCTCGGCCCGCTGCCAGGCGTCGGCGCCGGGTGCGGCGAGGGCGAGCTGCGCGGCGAGCGGGAAGGCGACTGCCGCCGCGTGGGTCAAAGGCCGTCCTCCAGGATG
>DATGJA010000137.1:0-2217 GCA_035295445.1 Polyangiaceae bacterium
GGTCGGCCACGGGGAGCTGACGCTCGACCCCGGCCGCGACGACCGCGAGTGGCTCGGGGCGCTGCGCGACCTGCTCGAGAAGGCGAACTACGAGCTGGCGAGCGTCGACCCCTCGGGGCCCGACGCGCGCGAGCCGTTCGAGGGATGCGCCGCGGTCGTCATCGCGGGGCCGCGAACCCCGTTCGGCCCCGAAGAGTCCAACCGGCTTCGCGCGTGGATGCTGCAAGGCGGCAGCCTGCTCGCCGCCCTGGGTCCGATGGAGGCCGGCGGCGAGAGCGGAATGGCGGGCCCGGGACTCGACGACGTCCTGGCGCCGTTCGGCATCGGACTCGACGAGGACCTCGTTCACGACGTGGGCGCCGCCGCCTCGATCCCGGACACGCACGGCGAGGGCTTCTTCGTCTCGGCCAAGCCGCACCCGGTGACCGCGGGCCTCGCCGGCGAAGCGGGCGCTCACCCGCCGCGCGTCGCCGTGTTCTTCGCGCGCTCTCTGCGGCACGTCTCGTCGGCCGGTGCGCCGTGGGCGGCCGAGCTTCTGGCGACGGACGCCGACGCCTACGCCAAGACGAGCCTCGTCGGCGCGTCGGGCTGGACCGGCGCCCCGGACCGACAGCCGGCGGACCCCAGGGGTCCCTTCGTCGTCGCCATGGCGGCGGAACGCGCGAAGATCGGAACCGCGGCGCACGGTCCGCGGGCGATGGTCGTCGGAAGTCGCTTCGCGCTCGCGGAGGACAACTGGAAGCAGCCCCACGCCCTGCACGGGATGGCCTTCCTCATCGACAGCGCGCTCTCCTGGCTGACGGCGCGCCCCTCGATCGTCGACGTCCCGGACAAACCCGAGCTCGCCGCGGGGATGCGCGTCTCGGACGAGGGACGCGACGAGGTCCGGCGTTACGTGCTCGTGCTCATGCCGCTCGCCGCGTTGCTCATGGGGGCGGCGGTGTGGGCGTGGCGCAAGTCGACCGAGGGCAAGCCTTACGAGCGCGTCCGCGGCGCGGGGGAGCCGTCGTGAAGGCGAGCAGCGCCGCCACGCCCATCGCGCTTGTGATCCTCGCCGCGACCGCCGTTTCCTACGCCTACTGGGTGGATCAGGGGACGATCTCCGACGCGGACCGGGGTGAGCGCCGGCGCGACGTCTTCCCGACGTTCCGCGTGGACGAGGTCCATCGCGTCGAGGTCACGGGCTCGGACTCGCTGGTCCTCGAGCGCGACGTGGACGCCGGTTGCTGGATGATGACCTCGCCGCGCCGCGAGAGGGCCGATCCGGCGGCGGTCGACGTGCTTCTGCGGGAGATGGAGCTTGCCACCCGCCTGCGCGACGTCCGCGCAGAGGAGACGGCGGGGCTCGCGCAACCACGCGTGCACGGTCGCGTGTCGGTCGGGCCGATCGACTACACCTTCGCGATGGGAGCGGACGCGCCGACGCCCCACGAGGCGGCCTACATGCGGGTGGAGGGCGAGGGCGCTTTCGTCGTCGGCAGCACGCTCAAGGTCCAGCTCTTGCGGTCCGCGAACGCGTACCGCGACCGAACGCTGGTCCCGTACGGACCTAGCGAAGTCTCTCGCGTCGAGGTGCGCGCGGGCGACGAGGCCTATGCGCTCCAGCGTGTCGGTTCGACGTTCCGCCTGGGCGGCGCCGACGGCTTGCGCGCGTCGCGGCAGGGAGTCGAGCGCCTCCTTTCTGCGCTGGCCGACACGCGTGCCGAGGCCTTCCTCGCGGACGCGACGAAGATCGCGCTGCCGTCCGATGCCCTCAAGGTGACGATCGCGCCGCGGGACCCGGCCAAGCCACGGGTCGTGTTCGAGGTCGGAGGGGTCTGCCCGACGGCGCCGGACAACGCCATCCTCGTCCGCACGGAGCCGGTCCCCGAAGCGGCTTGCGTCGCGCGCGGCCTGCTCGAGGCGCTGCGGACGACGTCGGCGAGCCTCGTCGACAGAGCCCCCTTCTTCGCGCGCGCGGACGAGATAGAAGAGATCCGCCTCGAGCCGATCGGCGCGCCGGGCCTACGTGTCGACGTAGCGCGTGTCGGGACCGGGTGGCGGGAGCGCGCGCCCGATGCGCGGGATCTCGCAGGCGACGAGGCGGACGCGCTGGGCGCCCTTGCGGGGGCCATCGCAGACGCCACCGCGCTCGAGGCAACGCGTTCGAGCAGCGAATGGTCGAGCCCCGCGCGTCGGATCACGCATCGGGTGACCATCCAGCGCACGGGCGGCTCG
>DATGJA010000138.1:0-8725 GCA_035295445.1 Polyangiaceae bacterium
CGGGAGTTCGCGAAGAAGCGGGACGGCCTCGACGAGATTCAGTCGTGGGACACCGCGTACTACTCCGAGAAGCTCAAGGAGGCGAAGCTCGGCCTCTCGGAGGACGAGCTTCGGCCGTACCTGCCGGCGCCGCAGGTCATCGCCGGGATGTTCGCGGTCGTCGAACGCCTCTACGGCGTGCGCATCCGGCCGCTCGAAGGGATCCCCACGTGGCACCCGGACGTGACCACGTACTCGGTGCTCGAGTCGGACGGGACGCCCGCCGGCCTCTTCTACCTCGATCCGTACGCCCGCGAGGACAAGCGCGGCGGGGCGTGGATGGACGAGTACGTCGGGCGCCGGCGCGTTCGCGACGGTCTCCAGCGGCCGGTGGCGTACCTGACCTGCAACTTCGCCCCTCCTCTGCCGGGGCAGCCGGCCCTCCTCACGCACGACGAGGTGCTCACGCTGTTCCACGAGTTCGGGCACGGGTTGCATCACCTCCTCACCCGCGTGGACGAAGCCGCGGTGGCCGGCATCCACGGCGTGGCGCGGGACGCCGTGGAGCTGCCGAGCCAGTTCATGGAGAACTGGTGCTACGAGCCCGCGACGCTCCGAGGCCTGGCGCGTCACTGGCAAACGGGCGCGCCGGTGGACGACGCCCTCATCGAGAAGCTGCGGGCGAGCCGCACGTTCCAGTCGGCGCTCGCGACGGTGCGACAGCTCGAGTTCGGCCTCTTCGATCTGCGCCTGCACCGCGACTACGACCCGGGCCGCGGCGCGCGGATCCTCGAGGTGCTCGACGGGGTTCGCCGCGAGGTCAGCGTCCTCTTGCCGCCGCCCTACAACCGGATGCCCAACAGCTTCTCGCACATCTTCGCGGGCGGTTACGCGGCGGGCTACTACGGCTACAAATGGGCGGAGGTCCTCTCGGCCGACGCCTTCGCCGCCTTCGAAGAGACGGGGTTCGCGCAGGAGACGGGCCGGCGCTTCCGCGACACGGTGCTCGGACAGGGCGGGTCGTCCGAGGCGATGGACATCTTCGTCGCGTTCCGGGGGCGAAAGCCGAGCATCGAGCCGCTCCTGAGGCAAAGCGGGCTCTGACGAGACCGCGCCCCAGGGTGTCGTAGTCCGATCTCTCGCTACACTCGAGCGTGCGGACTACCCCGCCGCGAAGGCGCCGCTTCTCGACGCGGCCGGAGCCGGCGGGTACCCGCTCTCCGGGCCGAGGAACCGCGCGCGCAGC
This sequence comes from Polyangiaceae bacterium, assembly GCA_035295445.1. Taxonomy (GTDB): domain Bacteria; phylum Myxococcota_A; class Polyangia; order Polyangiales; family Polyangiaceae; genus Palsa-1150. The sequence goes on from DATGJA010000138.1 coordinate 1,226, forward strand.
GTGGCGTGGGCACGCGACGCGCAGAACGTGACGAGATCGCCGCGAAGCGCCTGGGCCGTCACCTCGCCCTGCGCCCGCGCCTCGGACCGCGCGTACGCCGTCGCCACCGCGAGGTCCCCGCACAAGAGGAGGCCGGCGCGCGCCGCGGTGAGCTCCGCGCTTCGCATCCACGCGCCGACCGAGGCTCGACCGCCCCGCGCGTCGAGGCGGCGGACGGCGGCGTCCAGGGCCAGCCGCTCGTCCTGCCCGAGCTGCCGGGCGAGGCTCCCCCGCAGAGCGGCCACCGAAGGGTCGGGATGACGCGACGCCGCGCCCGGCATCGACACCTGGACCGCGGCGAAGAGGAGCTTCGTGAGCTCGTCGCGCGTCGAGTAGTAAAGGAGCGGGTGGTACTCGGGCCGGTAGTAAGCGAGGTGCCGGCCAGCCAGGAACGCGAGCTCCTTCGCCGATGGACCCGAGACGACCGACGGCCCCAGCGCCGTCGACGGCGCGCGCGCTTGCAGCGCCCACACGCCACCCGGCCCGCTGTCGCTCACGAGATATAGGTCGGGGCAGGCGATCCCCAGGACGCGCGCCGCCCACTGGAACGTCCTGCCGATCGACGCCGTGCTCGTCTCGCTGAGCTTCTTGCTCGGGTCGAGCACCGGCAGCCGACGGGCCGCCCGCAGCTCCTCGACCTTCACCGCCACGGCTGCGCGTTCGACCGCCGCAAAGAGCGCCGCGAGCACGTCGTCCGACCCCGCCGCGCGCAGGGACTCCCACGCGCCCGCGTCGAGCATGGCGCGCGCTCGCACCGGACCCACCGAACGGAACTGCTCGATGAGCACCTGCTGTTCGACGTCCGCCCCCTCGAGCTCCTCGAGCGCCATGGCCGCGAGAAAGGCCGAGTCCGTCCGGCCCTCGCGCCGGTGCAAGTGGAACGCCTTGCCGTAGATCGACGCGCGAAGCGGCTCGCGCTGCGCGATGGACTCGAGCTCGGCGAGGGCGGCGTCGTCCTGCCCCTCTGCGATGATGCGCTCGACCTGCTTCTCGCGCGCCGCCGGATCGGGCTCCTGCGACGGCAGCCGCAGGCGCGCCACCTCGGCGAGGGCTTCGGCGTTGCTCGGATCGTCCTCCAGCACAGTCTCGAGGATGGCGAGGGCCCCCTCGGGGTCCTCGAGCCGCGTCGCGGACAAGAGCGCCTGCCCGAGGCGCAGGGCAATGCGCTCGGCCGGCGTCTGCGCGAGGTCCACGAGCGCGCCGATCACCTCGACGGCGCTGCCCCAACGACCCTGCGTCTCGTACCCGCGCCGCAGCGCCTGAAGCACGCTCACCTTGCCCGGTTCGATGACGCGCGCCTCCTCGAGCGCCTGGATGGCGCCGTCCGCGTCGTGCATCTCCACCTGCAGGATGCGCGCGATCGCGATGAGCTCGCGCACCTTGTGCCGGGCTGACGGCAGCCCTTCGAGGCGCTCGAGCCGGAGCTCCACGGCGCGCGGCCAGTCTTGAGCCTCCGTCGCCTCGGCGATCAGCGAGTGGATGGAAGCAGCTTGCGCTGGGTCTTCCGGCGGGGCGAGCGACTCCGGCGGGTCGGAGGCGGAAATAGCCAGGCCTTCGACGCCGGACTCGATGGCTTCGACGGACTCGATCGGTTCGATCGGCTCCGCGCGCGCGCGGGCCTCGGCCGGCTCGTCCGTATCGTCGTCCACCAAGCCGATGTCGCGCTGCGTCTGCGGAGCCTCGATGGCCCCCCGGACGAACGTGAAGCTCTCGGCGATGCTCTGGCTCTCGGGGGCCGTCGCCGCTCGGTCGTACATCGTCGAGAGCAGCGCCTCGGGGTTGGTCTCGACCTCGACGCCAGGGAGCGTCGCCCGGGTGAACGCGATGCGGTCGGGGCCGGCCGACAGGGAACGAACGGCGGCGAGCACCGAATACCCTCGCTCGCGCGCGTGGAGAGAGCGCACCGCCATCGCCATGCACTCGCCGCCGACCGCCGCGTCCTCGACGTACATGAGCTCGAGGACGAACGACGCCTGCGCCGGCGCACGGGCGGCCACCGCATCGCACAAGGCACGGAGCGGGAGATCACCGGCCTTTCCGAATGCCAGCGAGTCACGCCCGGAGAGACGCCCGCTGGCGTGGACGACGACCATGTCCTCGTGCGAGACGCTCTCGAGCACCGCCTCGATGTCCTTCATGGGACCGAGGCCCGCGCCCACGATGACGACGTCAAACCCCCGTCGCGCGAGCTGTCCCCGCAGCCAGGCGAGCGCCTCGCGGCGGGCGGACGCGTCCCCCAGGGCGGGATCGGCCGGGGCGACCACGAGGGCGAGCCGCATACGGGCGCTCTCTAGAATCTGGCGGCGCACGAGACGAGCGGTGCCGTACGCCTTTCTCGCATCCGTCCTCTGTGAATGTAATTTTCTCGACTCACGCGCTCGCCCGAACGGGCTCGCGTACCCTCGTCATTTCTTCGCTCACGGTCCATAGGCGCGCCGGCGCGTCCACTTCAAGCGCAGCTCGACTGGGCTCCTTCGGCGCACACTTGTCGAAGTACTGACCCGTGACCCCCTCGACCTCGGGCGACGACGCGAGATAGACCGAGGTCCGAGCGCCTTCTTCGGGAGTGATCATGAAGAGCTGCGCCACGCGCATCACGATGCTCGTGACCCCGCCGTACGTCCGGCCGAAGCCCGACGCGACGACCCCCGGGTGCAAACTGTTCGCCGTCACCCCCGTCCCCTCCAGCCTTCGCGCGAGCTCGCGGGTAAAGAGGATGTTCGCGAGCTTGGACTGCCCGTATGCGGCGAACGCGCTGTAGCGCTGGTGCTCGAACTGCAGATCGTCCCAGCGCATCTTTGCCCCGCGGTGCGCTTCGCTACTCACGTTGACGACCCGCGCGCGCGCGGCGGCCTGGAGGGGCAAGAGGAGCTCTTGCGTCAGGAGGAAGTAGCCGAGATGGTTGATCGCGAACGTCTCCTCGATGCCGTCGACGGTCGTGCGCCGGCCGGTCACGAGGACGCCTGCGTTGTTGAGCAGGACGTCGAGCCGATCGTGCTTCGAGCGGAACTCCGCGGCGACACGGCGGATATCCGCCTGCGAGCTCATGTCGGCCAGGAGAAGCTCGACGTTCCTCGCGCCCTGCCGCTGGATGTCCGCCGCCGCGAGGCGCCCCTTCTCCCCGCTGCGGCAGACGATGACGACGGTCGCGCCGAGCTTGCCGAGCGCCACCGCAGAGGCCTTGCCGATGCCCTGGTTGGCGCCGGTGATGAGGACGGTCTTGCCCTGCATGGGGATCTTGTCCATCGGATCAAAGGAGTGGATGCGCCCCTGGAGCGGCGCGTTGCGGCGGTTCTAGACTGTCGATGCCACGCACAACGCGAAGGCGCCCTCGGGATCCGGCAGCCAGTCGCGCAGGCGGAGCGCCGCTCCGGCCAGGGTCGCTTCCATGCGGGTCCGGGTGAACTTGCGGCTGATCTCCGTCATGATCCGCTCGCCGGGGATGATCGCCGCGCGCACATCGGCGCCGCGCAGGGTGAAGACCTGGTGGCGGACGGAAAGAAGGTGCATCTCGATCCGCTCGCGTCCCGGATCGTAGAAGGCCAGGTGCTCGAAGCCGTCCTCGTCGACGTCGCCGTCGAGCTCGCGCGCGAGCACGCGTAGAACGTTGCGATTGAAGGCCGCCGTGACCCCCTGGGCGTCGTTGTACGCCGCGTGCAGGACGCGCGGGTCCTTCACGAGGTCGACCCCGAGGAGCAAGCGATCGTGGCTGGTCATGATCCGCGCGAGGGACCCCAGCATCGCGGGCGCGTCGCGCTCGTCGAGGTTGCCGAGCGTGCTCCCGAGGAAGGCGAAGAGGCGGGCGCCCGTCGAGACGGGCGCCGCGACGGAGATCCGCGCGCAGTCGCGGCCGAAGTCACCGACGATCCCGCGAATGCGAAGGCCGGCGTGCGCGGCGAGCAGCGGGGCCGCCGAGGCGGCGATGGGCTCGGGCGCGATGTCGAAGGGGACGTACAGGGTGGAGCGCACGCGCCGCTCGAGGGCACCGAGGAGCAGCCCCGTCTTGCGAGCCATCCCGCTTCCAATCTCGACGAGGGTACGCGCCCGGGACCGCTCGACGATCGCGTCGGCATGCCGCTCGAGGAGAGCGCGCTCGGCGCGGGTCAAATAGTACTCCGGCAAATCGCAGATGGCGTCGAACAGCTGCGAGCCCACCGAGTCGTAGAAGTACTTGGGCGGAATCGAGCGCGGAGGACGCGAGAGCCCCGCCCTCACCTCGCGCGCCATCTCGTCGAGCCCGTTGGGACTCGCGCTGCCCCCCAAGAGCTCGAAACGGGTCTCTCCTTTCACCTCTTTACCCACTAGCCTTTGTCGACGTCCAATGCGAGCGGGCGCGAGTGCGCCGTTTTCGTTGCCGGGCGGGCCGCGGACCGTTAGCGTCAGGCGGCAGATGATTCGTTACGGCTTGGCTCTTTGCGCGCTCGCCCTCATCGCTTGCAACGGCTGCAACGACAAGAACGCGCCGCCCGCGGCCGCGCCCACCCCGGCCGCGGACGCCGCGTCCCCGAGCGAGGTGATCGTGCACGTGGAGGACGACGGTAAGACGATTGATGTAGCTCGCGGCGGAGTGGTTGCGTTCAAGCTCGCGGGCAACGCCGGTACCGGCTACGTCTGGACCGCGGCGCAAGTGGACGCGTCGATCCTCACCCCCCAGGGCGACCGCACGGTCGAGTCCACGTCCGACACGCCGGGCGCGCCCAAGTTCGACGTCCTACGCTTCACGGCGCAAGGCGCGGGTTCGACGGTCGTGCAGATGGCGCTCAAGCGCCCGTTCGGAAGCAGTCCTCCGGCGCGGACGGTTCAGGTGACGGTAAACGTCCACTGAAGCGCCGCGTGGACATGGCAGAATGGGCATCGCATGGTCGATGCGCGAAGCCCCGCCGCGGCGGGCGTGTTCTATCCCGCCGAGCGAGGCCAGCTCGCACGCACCGTCCATGAGCTCCTCGCCACGGCACGCGCCACCGAGATCCCCCCGGCGATCCAGGGACGGCCGCTGCGCGCGATCGTCGCCGCGCACTCTCCGTATTCGTCCTCCGGGGCAGTCGCGGCGTCGGCGTGGAGCCGCGTGCACCCGGCAACCGTGGGTCATGTGCGTCGGGTGGTCGTGCTCGGTCCCGCGCACCACGTCCCGCTCGGCGGCGTCGCGGCGCCCTTCGCCGACGCGTTCGAGACGCCGCTCGGGACCGTCGCCGTGGACCGGATCGCCATCGAGGCGGCCCGGCGCTTCCCGCGCTTCGTCGTGAGCGACGGCCCCCACGACCAAGAGCACTCGATCGAGGCGCAGCTGCCGTTCATCCAGACCGTGCTCGAACATGCGGCGATCGTGCCGCTGCTCGTCGGCGACGACGGCGACGAGGACGCCGCCGAGATCCTCGAGACGCTGTGGGACCAGGCGACGCTGGTCGTCGTGTCCACGGATCTCAGCCACTACTTCGACGCCGTGACGGCGCAGCGGCTCGACGAGTCGACGGCCCGGTCCGTGGAGGCCCTCAAGCCCGAGGGCATCGGGCCGCAGCAAGCGTGCGGGGCGTCGAGTCTGCGCGCGCTGCTCCGAGTCGCCAAGTCGCGCGGGCTGACGGCAACCCGGCTCGCGCTGCATCACTCGGGCGAGTCGTCGGGGGAGCAGGCGGAGGTGATCGGGTTCGGGTCGTTCGCGATCACGGGGCGGGCGTCGCGGTAGGTCGGGTTCGAAGGTCGGGGTCGGGGTCGGGGTCGCGGTCGGGGTCGCGGTCGCGGTCGCGGTCGCGGTCGCGGTCGCGGTCGCGGTCGCGGTCGCGGTCGAGACCTCGGTTGCCGCGGTTCTCTTTCAGCAACCTCGTGCCGTCGCTTTGCGACGTCACTCGCTTGCACAAACGCGGGGGGCTCGCCGGTCGATGTGGGCGCCGTTCGGGGTTCATGGGTGGAGGTCCTTCGGCGGGGCGAAAGGACCTCCACCCATGAACGAAGAACGACGGCTTCCTCATCACAAGCTCTACGCGTTCGGCGTGGCGATGCGGTTGCTCGAGGCGGTGCGCAATGCGCGGATACGGGATGCGCACTTGCGGGACCAGGCGATGCGGGCGGCGAAGAGTGCGGCGCTCAACTGCAGCGAGGGCGCGGGGCGCGTGACGCGGGCGGACAAGGCGCGGGCGTTCACGATCGCGCGGGGCGAAGCGTGTGAGGCGGCTGCTGCGGTCGAGATCGCGGTCGCGGCGGGCGACGCCGATGCCGCGGCGCTCGACGCGGTGCTCGGCTCGGCCGACACGTTCGTCGCGATGATGACGCGGCTGATGCGCTAGGCGCGGAGGCCCGCTACCGCGTCAGCGCCCGCAGCATCCGCTTGAGCCGGACCGCCAGCGCCAGAATCTCGCCCGCCGCCTCTCCGTCGAGCGCATCGATGGCCTCGGCGAGGTCGACTGCACCGATCACCTCGTGCAGCGAATTGTTCGCGATGTCGAAATGCCGCCGTCGAATCCCGGCGCTGTCGCTCGGAAGCCCCTCCCTTGCGCGCCGTCGTTGGGGGTCAAGTAGCCGGCCCCGATCTCGGCCGTGAGCTGCCACCGGCGCTGGCCGCGAACGCTTATGGGGACCGCGCGGAAACGCGCACCCTGTAGGACGGCGGCGACCGCGGGGCGCGCCTCGATGCCGCCATGCTCGGCGACCTGCGCCAGATCGGCGAGGCGCTTACGGGCCGCCACCATCGCGCGCCGAACGTCGAGGTGGGCGGGGGCCATCCGATCCAGTTCGGCCAGCCGCGCCCGCGCGTCCACCTGCGCGCGCTCCTCGTCCCGCAATCGGGCCACAAGGGCCGCCGGGGGCGATCCGCTGGCGATGGCGTCCGTCAGGTTCGCGACGCGCCTTTCGCGGTCGGCACGGTCCTTTCGCAGGCGCGCGCGCTCAGCCTCGCGGGCCTCGCCGCGCACCTCGGCCTCCAGCCTGCGCTGGAGGTCGGCCAGCGCCTTCTCGGCCAGGTCGCCCGTGAGCAGGCGGGCGACGGCCGCGAGCACGGCCTGATCGACCTCCGCGAACGGTCGCGAGCCGACGCCCTCGCATGCGTGGCGGCCCTTCTGGTGGCGCGCCTGGCAGCGGTAGCGCCCTGCCGTCGCGCAAACGCTGCCTCCGCACAGGGAGCACGCCACGAAGCGCGACGAGAGCCAGCGCGGCGCGGCGGCGCCCGCCCACGCCCTCGGGCGCGGGGTCGCGAGCAGCCGGTCCACGCTCGCGGCGAGGTCCGGCGTCAGAATGCGTAGCTCGGGACGCTCGACGCGGACCCACGTCTCGGGCGGATAATTCACCCATCGCTTGCGCCCGCCCTCGACGACGAGCCCGCGCTTTCCGTGGACGATGAGCCCTCGGTACAGCGGGTTTTCGAGCGTGCGGCGGATGGCCTCGACTTCCCAGTGCCCGCCCCTCGGAGTGCGGACGCCGGCCTCGTTCAGCTCACGCACGACTGCGCTCTGGTTGCCCTCGTGGCACACGTAG
>DATGJA010000139.1:0-12216 GCA_035295445.1 Polyangiaceae bacterium
GAGCGGGCTGAGCGTAGGGGGCGGACGGAGCCGGAGGAGGAGGGGGCGGCGGGGGCAGCGGCGGCAGGTCCTGCGCGCGAGCTGTCGCCACGGCGAGGAGCACACCGAGCACGGTCGGTGCGCCGAGCACCGTTCGCAGACGGGACATGGCCTCGAGCCTACTGCGTCACAAGCGAGCGTCGAGCCCTCAGCGCCGAACGGTGGCTTGGACGTTGTCCCAGTATCCACTCCAGCTGAACGTGTTCGAGTTGTTCGGCGAGGCCGGGCCGACGGTCATCGTGGCGACCGTGTCCGTTCCGTTCGACGCGTTGCAGCCCGACGTCGCCGTCACGCCGTTGACGACGACGGTGATGGCGCCCAAGTTCGAGAGGTCCAGATCGAGCTCGATCGTGTTCCACACGTTCAAGTTCAGGCTGGCCGAGACGGGGCACAGGCCCGACACGGCGGCGCCGGCGATGACGATCCAGTCGACGTAGAGGCCGGTGTACGGATTGGAGCCGCCGGAGGGATCGGTGCCCTGGACGGTGTACCCGAGGCGGACGGTGTTCCCGCCGACGGAGATCTTCATGAGGTCCATCCCCGACGAACCCGTGGGGACGATCTGCGGGGCCGTGACCGGGTCGAGCTCCGCGGTGAACGACAGACTCGTGATGCTGCTTGCACCGGCGGCAGGGCTGAAGGCGAGGGTAGCCGAGTCGGCGGTGTCCGCGACCAGCGAAGTGAGCAGCGAATCCGGCGTCGAGTTCGCCCGGGCCGTCGTGACGGACCAGGACCCGCTCGTCGGAGCGGTTGCCGTCCAGCCGGACGGAAGCGTCCCGTGGTCGAAGTCCGCGCAGGCGTAGTCCGAAGCCGCCACGCTGCTCGGCGCGGGGTGCGAGCTGCACCAGGTGGGGCACATGTTCGTCGTTCCGGGATCGTTGCAGGTGAGGCTGGTCTTGTCCGCGCTGCACACCAACGTCCCGCACATCCCGCACGTGCCGCCGAGAGTGCCGCTGATCGTGCCGCAGCCCCCGCAGATGTTCGGCATCACGCAGGCGCCGGCGCAGACAATCTCGCCGCTCGGGCACTTGCATGCGCTAGACACACAGGTTTCACCCGTGACCGTGCACGCCGCCGCGCAGGACCCGCAGTTGTTCGAGTCGGTCGTCGTGTTCACGCACGCGTTCGTGCTCGTGCAGAACGTCGGCGTCGAGCTCGGACACACGCACGTGCCGCCCGAGCAGCCTTGCGCCGAGGGACACACGTGAGAGCAGGTGCCGCAGTTGTTGTTGTCGGTCTGCGTGTTCGTGCATGCGGTTCCGCAGTAGTTGGGACTCGCCGCGGTGGAGCACCCGCAGACGCTCGCCTGGCATGTCTCGCCGGTCGGGCACGTCTTGCCGCACGCGCCGCAGTTGCTCGGGTCGCTCGTGACGTCGGTGCACGTGCCGCTGCAATTGGACTGCCCCGTCGAGCACCCGGTGTCGCACGCGTACGTCGACCCCGACGGACCGCACGCCGGGGTCGAACCGGAGCAACCCACGCCGCACGCCGAGCAGTTCGTGGCCGTCCCGAGCGGGGTCGTGCACCCCTTTCCGGTATTTCCGCAATCCGCATACCCGGCGGCGCACTGATACGAACAGACGCTGCCCGCGCACGAGAGGCCCGTCGTGCTCACGTGCGGCAGCTGGGCGCAGCTCGTCCCGCAGGTTCCGCAGTTGCTCGGGTCCTTCGACAGGTCCACGCACGTACCGCCGCACATGGTTTGGCCGGTGGGGCACGTGCAGACGCCGGCGACGCAACTCTCTCCGGAGGCACAGGCGTGCCCGCAGGCGCCGCAGTTGGCGGCGTCCGTCTGCTTGTTGGTGCAGGCGGTACCGCAGACGTCGGGATTGCCCTCGGTCGGGCACTTGCACGCCCCGGCGGTGCACACCTCGAAGGCGGGGCACACGGTGCCGCACGCGCCGCAGTGGTTCGCGTCGCTCGCCAGGTCGGAGCAGCTGCCGCTGCAGTTCGTCTGCCCCGCGAGGCACCCGCTCCCGCAGGCCGCGGCGCCGGCGTCGGACTGCACGCAGACGGACGTCGAGCCCGAGCAAGTGACGCCGCATCCCCCACAGTTCGAGGGCGTCGACAGGGGCGTCGTGCAGCCGGTCCCGGCGTCCGCGCAGTCTCCGTAGCCAGGCGCGCACGCGTACGTGCAGTGGGCGCTCGTGCACCCGAGTCCGGTGACGCTCACGTGCGGGAACCGCGCGCAGTCGTTCGAGCACGAACCGCACGAATGGATGTCCGAGAGCGACGTGCACCCTCCGTCCTGGCCCAAGCCGCCCTCGGGGACGCCCGAATCGGCGACGGTGGAAGGCGCGTCTTCGGCATCGGACTGCGTCGCGTCGAGGGTGCCCACGGCATCCGCTTTGGCCGACGCATCCAGCGTCGCGGGCGCGTCCGCGTGCGTGGGGGTGCCCTGGTCGGCGGCGGCGTCCGACGCCGTCGCGTCGGTGGCGGTGGACCCGTCGGCGGCTTCCAGCTCGTAGAGCTTGTTGTCGAGCAGCGCGTTGCACCCCGTGAACAGCGACAGGAGGCCGCCCAGGACGGCGCCTGCGAGGAGCGTGCGCATCACCAGGCTCCTTTCCACGCGATGCTGCCGGGTCCGACGACGAGGGCCGTCGCGTCGGGAGCCCGATCGCCTTTGCCCGCGACCAGCCATAAGACGGCGCCCACACCCAGCCCGACCCCGCCCACGATGAAGGCGACGTTCGCGACGTTGCCGAAATCGTAGGCCGCGTGCCACGCGTCCACCCCACCCTGATTCGAGCATGGACCGGGCGGTGGACATCGTTTGGCCGCGTCGTTGTGGTTCGCGATCGAGAGCGCCCCGAAGACGGCGCCCGTGGCGACGCCCGCGAGCCCGACGCTTCCGGCGACGATGGCGGCGACGCGGCCCCCGTTTCCGCCTTGCGAGCCTTCGGCCGGAGGCGCCGGCGCTTCGGCCGGCTTGGACGCCGGGGGCGCCGCGGCCACGGGTGCCTCCTTCGGCGGCTCCGGGATTCGGTCGAGCTCGGGGATGGAGACCCGCGCCGTCGCCGCACCGTCCGCGACGACGAGGGACTGCGACCACGGCTTACGACCGGGTGCCGACGCCTCGATCGTGTGATTGCCCGCGTCGGTGGGGATGGCCGTGCCCCACTCGGCGGCACCGACCAGCGTCCCGTCGCGGCGGACTTCGAGTCCGTCGGGGCGGTTCGCGGCCACGTCGATGACGAGGTTGGAGAGCTTCGGCGCGAGCGCCGCCGCGCGCTCTTTGCCGATCCGAGCACGGACGGTTTGCCCGGCGGCGCGCGCCTTGGTGGAGAGCTCGAGGAACTTGCTCCACGCGCTCGCGAGCTTGCCCTCGCGCTCGTAGCAGTCGGCCAGATTGAGGAGAGCGCCCATGGCCTCCTGCAGCCGCACGCTCTCCTCGAGCTTGGGGCACGCCTCGGCGTAGCGGTGGGCCGCCATGGCCTTCTTGGCCTGGTCGAAGAGCGCCTGGGCGGCCGCCGCGTCGTCCGCGAAGGCCTGAGAGCCATGGGTGAAGGCGGCGAGCGCCGCGCCGAGCGCGAGGGCATTCTTGCGGGGGCAGTACATCGTCAAAGCCTTTCGTCGAACGGGCTGGTCGTGCCTGCCCCGTGCGGATCGATCGCCGGCCGCGGCCCGGCGGGGTGAGCGTCCTTCGCCCCCCCGCCCTGCGCGGGCGTCTTGCGCGGCTTGATCAGGGGGGACTCCTTGGCGGCCTCGCTCGTATCGGCCGGATCGAAGCCGGCCGCAGGCCGTGATTCCTCCCGCGCGGGCCAAGCCGTGGCCGGGGAGGCCGCCTCGACGCCGGCGGTCGACGGAGGGACGCTCGTCGCGGGCGGAGGTGGCGCCGACGCGGAGGTGGTCGAGCGACCCATGAGGCCGATGACCGTCACCACCCCCACGAGGACCAGGGCGGCGCCGGCCGCGATGAGCACAGCGGGGGCTCGTGACGCTCCGGGGCCCTTCGTATGCCCCAGAGCGCTCAGGCTCTGCGGGGAGCCCGAGCCGAAACGTAGCGAATCCGGCGCGGCCTCGGTCGCCGACCCAAGATCGGAGGTCAACGTCACGACGCGTCGCCCCGACGCGGCCGACGACGTCACACGCTCCCCGCCGAAGGCCGCGAGGGCGGTCGTCAGCTCGCCAATCGTCGAGAACCGGTCGGAGCGGCTTTTTTCGAGGCATTTAAGGATCACCGCTTCCAGGCCGGAAGGCACGTCCGGCCGCTGCCCCCGAATCGGGGGCGCCGGACGGGTCGCGATGTTGACACAGACCTCGGGAAGCGTTTGCCCCCCAAACGGACGAAGGCCCGTCAAGAGTTCGTAGAGTACGATGCCCAATGCCCAGATATCGGTCCGCCCGTCGACCACACGCGCCGAATCCATCTGTTCGGGCGACATGTAGAAGGGCGTCCCCATGATCGCGGCGGACGAGGTCATCGAGAGGCTCGAGTGCGTTCCGGTCGAAACCTTGGAGATTCCGAAATCGAGGACTTTGATGAAGAGCGAGCCGTCCGGGCGCTCGACGCAGAACAGGTTGGCGGGCTTGAGGTCCCGGTGGACGATCCCGGCGCGATGCGCCTCGGCCACCGCCTCGCACGCCTGGAGAACGAAATCGACCGCCTGTTCGATCGGGAGGGGACCACGGCGGTGAAGCCAGTTGCTGAGATCGGCGCCCTCGAGAAACTCCATCACCATGTATGGGACGCCGTCGTCGAGCTGGCCCACATCGAACACGCGGGCCACGTGGTCGTTGGCGATGCGAGCGGCGGCCCGCGCCTCACGCGAGAAGCGGGCGACCACCTGCTCCTGAGCCACGAGGTCCGGCAGAAGGAGCTTGATCGCGACTCGCGTGTCGAGGCCGAGGTGATGCGCCGCGACGACGAATCCCATTCCCCCCGAACCGAGGACGCGTTCGACGCGATACTTGCCGGCGAGGACGTCGCCTTCGCGAAGCCCGCCCGGACCCGACTTCATGGGAGGCGGAGCCTAGCACCGCCGCGGAGGATTCCAGGCGAGAAGTGCCGTCGGCGCGAATCGGGCTTTTCTGCGAGCCGCTCGGACGTGCGCACGAACGTGCGTGGCTCATCGATTTTGCGGACTGTCCCGAATCCAGTGGAAGATCGACGGGCGTGACCCATGCGACCGCACCTCTTAAGCCTGGGGGCTTTGATGCTCTCCGCGTGCACGGTCCTCACGCCCCCGCCCCGGGCGCTGCCCCTCGAGACCGTGAGTCCCGTCGGTGAGGGACGAACGGGGGAGCAATTCACCTTCGCCAAGGACACGAGCGGCGTCGACGTCGACACCGGCGCCGTGAGCCTTCGCCATGGATTCGACCCCGACACGGACGTCAACGTCGAGGCCACCGGCTGGACGCTGCCCTCGTACGAGAAAGACGCCGGCAACAGTCGCCAGCGGGTGTGGAGCGGTCACGCGGGGGCGAAGCGCCGCGTCGCGCGCTTCCTCGCGCTGGAGGCCGGGGTGGGGGGCGGCGGTATCGCCGGCACGCCCTTCGTGGGACCCGACGCTGCGGTCATCGTGGCGTGGGAAAATCGGTTCGTCGTGCCGTTCCTCGCCCTGCGGGGCGTCGCGAGCGTGCCGGTCCACGCCACGATCGTCCGCCCGGGCGACGACAGTTCGAAGCTCCTGCCCGAGCTCTACGGTCAGCTCGCGCTGGGCGGGCGCGTGCCCATCGGCTGGACGGCGCCCCGGCCGGGGCAGCTACGCGGCTCGCTGCTGGGGGGCGCCGGCTGGACTTGGTACGGGGACGTTCGCAACTCGGGCCGCATCGACGGCTTCGCGTTCGGCGCCGAGATCACGTTCTGAGGGATCAGTTCAGCAGCGCGACGCCGCGATAGACGGTCCCGTAGGTCGGCCCGACGACGACGCTGAACGACTCGCTCGCCACGGCATCCGGCGTCGTGGCGTCCACCTTGTCGGTGATCACCACGACCTTGTTGGGATCGGCGCCGTTGTCCCCGGACGCGCTGGACGTCGACGTCGTCGCATAGAGCGTCACGTTTTTCCCGTCGACGACACCGGTCAGGTTGCGTAGACCAATCGTCTTCACGTCGGGATAGGGCCCATCGGCGCCGTCGAGGCTGCCGTCGATCACCCCGATCAAGCCGTTCGTGAGCACGTAGTCGAGCTGCCAGACGCCGCTGACCAGACTCCACTTCTGGAGGCCTCCGTGGCTCGACGCGTCGAGCGCGCTGCCCGTGCCTTCGTCGGTCACGTACATCGTCGTGGCGTTCGCGAAAAAGACCGCGAACGGCGTGAAATTGCCGCCCGTCACCTTGGCCGGGTCGGTCGGAAAGCCCGGCACGATGGTGATGGTGGTCGCGGCGGCGTTTGCCACCGTCGGCAGCGAGGGGACGGTGTAGACGGTGTCGATGCCGTTGCCTCCGCTGCCCTTGGTGAAGTAAAGCGCGCCGCCGAACTCGGCGACCCCGCGGAAGTTGTCGTCCTTGCCGGCCTTGTCGGGCTTGGGGCCGAACTTGAACTGCACCAGCGGGTCGACCTCCGCGGAGTTGCCGGCAGGGATTGGCGCGTTCGACGATGCGGCGTTGATCGGGGTCACGACCTCGAGCCCGGTCGTCTCGGTGACGTCCGGGTTGGTGCCGTTCGGCCCGAACGTGCTCGCATTGCCGTTATTGGCGTTGCCGACCGAGTAGTAAAGGCCGTTCGAACCGAGCAGCGCCGAACGGCCGTTGTTGCCCCCGTAGTTGATCGTGGGCGTGTAGGAGAGCGCGCCCCAGGCGTCCATCGAGACGATGGTGCGCGCGAACGCGTACGTTGGACCGAACGCGAAGGTCACCGGGTTCGTCGGGTCCTGCCCCGCGACGGCGTCGGAGTTCGAGACGTCGAGCGCGCCGACTCCGGGCCCGGCGTAGGCGACGAACACGAGGTGCGCGCCGCTCGCGTCCTTGGTCACGTGCAGGCTCAGCTCCGATTTGGAGGAGAAGCTCGTGACCACCTGGTCGGCCGGCACCGATACCGTCCGAAACACGTGGCCGCTGTGCGGCTCGATGTCCGTCAGCTGGATCGCGGAGGTGACGCCGAAGCTCCCGTCGACCGCCGCGTTGTTCCAGACGTCGACGTAGTTGTTCCCGGCGACGGCGGGGGTCGTCGCGGTCGCTGAGCCCGCGATCGGGGTGCCGACGGACAGCGATGCCAGCGCTCCCTGCGAGCGATCGTACGTGCTGCTGCTGATGACGAGCGAGTTGGGAAGGAGGACCGGCTGGTCGGCACGAGCGAGGGTTCTCGACGCGCTCAGCGCCAACATTCCGCAACCGGAGAGGAGACCTTGGGCTGTGGCCCGACGGATGCGCATGGGATTGACCTCGGATGGGCGAAGCATGGGACCGCGATCGCAGGCACCGAACGGCTGGCCTGCCTATGGGGCTGCGAGCCTCGTCGGTGTGTGTTCGCTTGACGTCGCGAGCACGTTGCAATTGGGTGACGTTGGCTCCGCGGGCAGCCGGGCCTGATCGCCAAGCAAATGACTATGGACCGCGCGGGGAAGAGGCAGCAATTTCGGATATGCCGTCTTCTCCTGGCATCTTCCAATGACTCACGCCTACACGCGTGCGCTCGGAGTGGCCGCCGCGATCGCGATCTCCCTTTCGGCATCGACCTGCGCACCGAAGCCGTCGCCGCCTCCGCCCCAAGACGGGTGTGGCCCGAGCTGTCCCGATCCGTGGTGTCACGTGTCGGCCTTTTCCGGGACCATCCACATCGCAACCGCATGCAGCGATCAGGACAGCTCCACCTCCGGATCGGTCGATATCTCCTTCGTCTTGCATCAACTTCAAACGAACGGCCGCCTGTGCTCATGGGGCGGAGGAGACTCGACGTTCTCCGGGATCTACCCGGGGCCCACCGCTACGCACGCCGACATGAGCGATGAAGTGGGCATCCACTTTCACACTGACACGGGCGAGTGCGATTGGTCGGACGTAACTGCCTCGGGCCCAGACACGCAGCACGCCTTGCGATTGACGATTCTGCCGAACCAGAACACTTATAGCTTTACGCTCGCGGGAAATACCCAAACGATAACCCGTGGCGAAATAGGCAACAACGACCTCGGAGACGCGAACGGTTGCCCTGGGCAGATGACGGGCCCCGACACCAACGATCACACTCCATGGATCGGGTCTGGATCGGGCACCGAGCAGCAGGGGGCCTCGCTGCCGTACGGACCCGGTACACTCGGCGCGCTCGCAGGCACCGGGACGGTCTACGATCGGGGCGTCTACAGTTGTGAAACAGTCCCCATACAATGGGTTTTTTCCCCTGTGCCGGACGATGCGATCGACGATCCCTGCCGCGTCGCCGGCTCGGACATCGCCTGCCAGAACCAAACGCTGGGCGAGTCCGTTCCCATCGCCGGTACCCCTTTTTTCCTTCGATATCAGAGCGATCGCGCTCTGGGCCGGGCGGGTGCAGATGCCACGGCAATCAACGACGCGCGCGGAATCGGTGGCTGGACCCTGAACGTGCATCATGCCCTCGACCGGAACGTCGAGCGGTACGGCGGAACCAACGGTAACCCGGGCTTTTTCACCGTGGCCAAGGGTCTCTTCATGGGCGACGGGCGCGCGCGCAGCGCTGCAAAGATGCAAGCGCCCGTGCCCATCGGCCAGAAGGTGTACGTCACCGCCGAGGATGGCGGCGAGGTCTACGCGTTCGACAGCTTCTCCGGCCAACACCTTCAAACGCTGCAATCGGACACCGGCGCGGCGGTGTATTCGTTCGGATACGACGCCGCCGGGGCCCTCACGACCGTCACCGATGCATCCGGGAACGTGACGACGATCCAGCGCGATGGCGACGAGCATCCGACGGCGATTGTGTCCCCGTTCGGGCAAACGACGTCGCTCACCGTCGATGCCAACGGATACTTGAGCGGAATCAGGGACCCCGCCGGTCGCAGCGTGCAGCCGAGCGCCGATGCCGGAGGACTGCTGACGAGCCTCACGGACGCGAACAGCAACGTTCACAAGTTCCGTTACGACGGCTTCGGTCGCCTGCTGAGCGACGTCAACCCGGCGGGTGGCTCGACCACTCTCGCGCGGACCGACAAATCCTCCGGTTACTCCGTCGAACGCACGAGCGCCTTGGGGCAGGCGGCGACGTATGGCGTCGAGTTTTCGTCGGATGCCTCGTCGACCACGCAGAAGATGACGAATACGTGGCCGGGGGGCCTCGTGGCGACGAAAACGGACACGCAGAAGAGTGACGAACTGTCCGAGGCGACATCGCTTCCGGATGGCACGACCACGGCCACGATCTTCGGTCCCGATCCGCGTTGGGGCA
The DNA here is from genome assembly GCA_035295445.1 of Polyangiaceae bacterium. Taxonomy (GTDB): domain Bacteria; phylum Myxococcota_A; class Polyangia; order Polyangiales; family Polyangiaceae; genus Palsa-1150. Next base: position 9,345 of record DATGJA010000139.1, read on the forward strand.
TTCAAGCTCCGATCGCGAACACCTCGACCGTCACGACCCCCGGCGGTCTGCGACGGCAAATGAGCACCGCGCGCGCGGTGACGCTGGGCGATCCGGGGAACCCCCTGAGCCTTCAGACGCAGACGGACACCATCGTCGTCAACGGCCGCACCTACACGCGGGCGTACGCCTCGAGCACGCAGACGGTGACGACCACCTCGCCGGCCGGGCGGCAGAGCGCCACGACGCTCGACAACCTGGGCCGAGTGGTGAAAGTCGCGCCGCCGGGCCTCGCGCCCATCCAGTTCTCGTACGACCCGCAGGGCCACGTGACGGGCATCGCGCAGGACACTCGCGTCAGCATGTTCAGCTACGATTCGCAGGGCTTCCTGGTCTCGACCACCGACCCGCTGTCGAACGTGACCGCCTTCACGCGCGACGCGGATGGTCGCGTGACCGTCGAGCTTCTGGCCGATGGTGCGAGCGTCGGCTTCTCGTACGATCCGGCCGGCAACTTGACCTCGCTCACGCCTCCGGGGCGCCCGGCCCACGGCTTTGCTTACACGCCGATCGATCTCGTCGCTAGCTATCAGCCGCCGGCGCTCGCGGGGGTCCCCTCGGTGAGCACGAGCTACACGTACGACCTCGACGGGCAGCTGACGCAGTGGAGCCGCCCGGATGGCATGGCTCCACGCCTGACTTACGACACGGCCGGGCGGGTGACGGCGCTGACCATCTCCGAAGGCACCCTCGGACGCACCTACGACAGCGCTGGGCGCGTCGCCACGATGACCGACGCGAGCCGAGGCAGCATCAGCTACGGCTACGATGGGCCTCTTGTCACGAGCGAGACGTTCTCCGGTGCGGTGCAGGGCGGTCTCGCCCGCACCTACGACAGCGACTTTCGCGTCACGTCCACGACGGTCGACGGCGCCAACTCGGCCAGTTTCGGCTACGACCCCGACGGCCTGCTCGTGCAAGCGGGCCCCTTGGGGCTAACGCGCGACCCGCAGACGGGTTTCGTGAGCGCCACCTCGGCGGGGGGCGTCACGACGACCGAGAGCCGGTCGAGCTTCGGGGAGGTCGCCGGCTGGTCGGCGGCGGCGGGCGGCAATGCGCTCTACTCGGCGACCCTCGCGCGCGACCTCGACGGCCGCCTCACCGGCAAGAACGAAACAATGGGTGGAGCGACGACGGCGCTCACGTACGCGTACGATGCGCGCGGCCGGCTGACGGACGTCAGCAGCAACGGAAACGCGGTCGCGCACTACGGCTACGACTCGAACGGCAACCGCACGAGCTTCACCGGGCCCGCCGGAACCGTCTCGGGAACCTACGACGACCAGGACCGGCTTCTGAGCTACGGGGCGGCCACGTACGGCTACGGAGCCAACGGTGAGCTGCAGTCGAAAACCGACCCGAGCGGCACGACGAACTACCTCTACGACGCCCTCGGAAACCTGCGCTCGACGACGCTCCCGGACGGTACGGCCATCGGATACGTCATCGACGCCCGCAACCGTCGCGTTGGCAAAACGGTCAACGGGACGCTCGTGCAGGGGCTGCTCTACGAAGGTCAGCTGCGGCCCGTCGCGGAGCTCGACGCGAGCAACAAGGTCGTCAGCCGCTTCGTGTACGCGACGCGGCTCAACGTCCCGGACATCATGGTCAAGAGCGGCGTCGCCTATCGCGTCCTCACGGACCTGGTAGGCAGCGTGCGCCTGGTCGTCAGCACGGTGGACGGCTCGATCGCCGAGCGGATCGACTACGACGAGTTCGGAAACGTCACCCGTGACACCGCCCCTGGCTTTCAACCGTTCGGGTTCGCGGGGGGACTCTACGACCGGGACACGAAGCTCGTGCGATTCGGAGCGAGGGACTATGACGCGAGCGTCGGGCGGTGGACAAGTCAGGATCCCATTCGATTCGCAGGCGGGACATCCAATCTTTATGAATACGCGGACGCCAACCCCATCTCCTTGATCGATCCCGCGGGACGCTCGGAATCACAGGGTCCAGGGGAGAGCGAGAACGTCTGGAACAATTTGGGCGAATCCATCCTTCAATTTGCGGCCGTGCAGGGTCTTCTGGAGGTAAGTGCCGCGAATGTCATTGCGCAAGTCGCAGCCACTTTCTCCGAGTCCATATTGGGATACGTGCGGCTTGCTGATTTGGCATCGGGTCAACGGCTCTCGAGGGGAACGGACTTCGAGACCGGCGGTACGATGTGGGAGCGGGTTCAGTGTGGTTTCAACAAAGTTTACAAAAGCGAGTGGCGACACTTATTCCCGCGGACAAAAGAAGACGACATCGCCGATACGCTACGAATGCTGGATGACATCCAACGCACTATTGATTCACCGAATCCATTTGATCTGCAGCAACAGAACCCGGGCTACGCAGACCCGTGATGCACGCGAGGACGAGGAGGACGAGTCAGCCACGCTCGCCTGAACGGTACTGTCGTCCGTCCGCTCGCTCTCGATCGCAATCGATCGACCGCCAGCCCGCTGCCTTCCGCCGTCGATCCCGATCGACACGCCCTCGGTCCGCTCCCTCTCGCTATGGGTCCCGGTCGACACGCTGTCGGAGGCCTCGGGTGCACCTTCGATAGCCATGACCGTCCGACCTTTGGAGCGCATTCGACCTCGCGGTCGCGCGCGGGCGCGGTATGCTTCTGCGCCAAGGAGAACCCTCGAGGAGGCTCCGGATGTCCGATTACGCGCCGTGCAGGACGTGCTCCCGTCACGTGAAGGGTCACGAGACGGCCTGCCCCTTCTGTGGCACGCCTCGTCGTGCGTGCGTGCCAAGACGCCCGCTGCCCCCGACGCGCATGAGCCGCGCGCGTTGGTTCGCGCTCGGTTCTACGCTCGCCGTCGCCAGCTGCTCGCAG
>DATGJA010000140.1:0-12401 GCA_035295445.1 Polyangiaceae bacterium
GGAGCCCGAGGGCGCCCTGGCCTCGAGCACCACGCGGGTAGCGGCCCGCACCGCGTCCGGGACGCTGCCGTCCGCGGCGAGACCCTCGAGGTGTTCGACGTACGTTCGCCCCCAGGTCGCGTTCGGCTCCACGATGAGCGCTCCGTTGAGCGCCATCCCGGCGGCGCGGCGGAGGCCGGCGGCCCCCCCACGCAGATCGCCCGAGCTCCAGGCCTTCTCGGCGCGCGCAAGCTCCCCGAGCGCCGCGCGAATCCACTCGTCCGGCGAGAGGCGCAACAGCCAATGGCTCGGGTCGCGCGTGTACTCGCCCATCCGGGCTCACCCCCTGAGGTGACGTGTAGCGTGCTCTTTGCCGTCGTAGCGGTGCATCATGGGCTTGCCCTCCGCCACGGTGGTCACGTTGACCGGGCGCTTCCAGATCCGAAGCAGGCTGCGCATGACCTCCTTGGCATAGTCCTGGCGCAGGTCGAGCCCCTGGTGGTCGTGGCGGAGCAAGAGCTCACCCCGGTTTTCGAAGTTCGCGTCCTCGACGTAAATGAACGGGTTGCCCCCATTCGTCAGCTGGAACAAGAGCTTGTCCTTCACCGCCTTGAATTCGCGTGATTCGATCTCGAAGCGCTCGTTACGGTTCGACCAAGAGAAGCTGAAGAGCTTGTGCTCGCGGACGAACTCCGGCGTCAGAAACTCATCGATGAACGTGACGTCGTTGTAGAGGGACCGGACCTCGAAAATCTTCTTTCTGCCCAAGCCCAGGCGCAGATTCCAGTTGCGCTTGGCCTCAAGGTCGTCGCAATCCTCCCACTCTTTTCCGAACTGTCCGCGGTCCCATCGCTCCTCGACATGCCGGAACAGCTCGACGCCGAGCTTGTACGGATTCAACCTGCCGCCGCTCGTCGCGAGGACCCCTGCGGCGTGGTCCGCGTAATCGATGATTTCGCTGGCGTCGAGGATTCGCTCGGTCATGAGGCGCGAGTGCCAGTAGGTGGCCCACCCCTCGTTCATGATCTTGGTCTGCCACTGCGGCGCGAAGTAGTAGGCCTCCTCTCGAGTCACCTGAAGGACGTCGTGCTCCCAGCGCTCCAGCGGCGCGTGCTCGAGCAGGAAGAGAAGAACGTCGCGCTCGGGGTGCTCGGGGAACCTCGCCTCTTTCTCGCGCTCGGCCTCGATCTTCTTCTTCTGCTCCTCGATGTACTCCTCCGGATTGATGAAGGAGTCCATGTACTCCTTCGCTCGAAGACGCGGCACCTCGGTGGCCTTGGGACCGTCGTCCTCGGCGACACGCTTGGCGCGCTTACCGCTGAACGGAGAGTGCAAATCGATGAGGTTCTCGATGCTCAGGCAATGGTCAATGAACTCCTCGACCTTGTTTATGCCCTGCCTTGCCACGATGCGACGCAGCCGCGCGCCGTGGTTGGCCATCTTGTCGATCCAGCGGCGATTCGGGTCGTAGCCCGCCGGGCGGCGCACCGGATCGACGGTCCGCCCGCCGGTGTCGAGGTCCGTCTGGCGAAAGCAGTAGTTGTTCTTGAAGAAATCCACGTGGGCGTAGACGTGCGCCATCACGAGCTTCTGGTCGACGAGCGAATTGCCCTCGAGGAGGTACGCGTACGAGGGGTTGTTGTTGATGACCATCTCGTAGATCTTCGAGAGGCCGTACTCGTAGCTCTTCGCGAGGCGCTCGTACTCCATGCCGAACCGCCAGTGCGGGTAGCGGTTGGGAAAGCCGCCGTACGCGGCGATCTCGTTCATCTGGTCGTAGGTCAGGATCTCGAAGACGGTCGGAAAGAAGTCGAGCCCGGCGCCGGCGGCGAGCTTCGCGATCTTCTGTTGCTCTTCGCGCAGGTACGCGGGCAGCGCGGTCTTCAGCGCGAATTCGCTCATTGCCATGAGCTTACCGCGGGCGGCGAGTTGCCACTACTTTCAGTTGCCGCGGCCGAGAAACTCCTTGATCGACCCGACCACCGCGTCCTTGTCGCGGATCTCGCTCGTGACGACGCGATCGTCCTTGCCGAAGTGCTCGCGCAGGTCCTTGATGAACTGGCCCGAGCCGTAGGGGCTCTCCACCTGGCCGTAGGCAAACATGTTCACGCGCGGCAAGAGCTTGTTCTTGAGCATCTCGACGCAGAGGAGAGTGTCGTCCATCGACCAGTTGTCGCCGTCCGAGAAGTGGAACGGATAGATGTTCCACTCCTCAGGGGGATAGTGGTCGTCGATGAGCTGCGCGCACAGCTTGTACGCGCTCGAGATCATCGTCCCGCCGCTCTCGCGCGTGTGGAAGAAGGTGTCCCGATCGACCTCACGCGCGACGGCGTCGTGGATGACGTACCGGCTCTCGAGGCCTTTGTATTGTTTCTTCAGCCAGGCGTCGATCCAGAAGCTCTCGATGCGGACAATCTCCTTCTGCTCGTCCCCCATCGAGCCGGACACGTCCATCATGTAGATGATGACGGCGTTCGCGACCGGCTCGGCTTCGGTCTTCCAGCTGCGGTAGCGCTTGTCGGTCGGGATGGGGACGACGACGGGGTTGCCGGGTTGGTACGTGCCCATCGAGATCTGCCGCTTGAGGGCCTCCCGATACGTGCGCTTGAAGTTGCGGAGCGACTCGGGCCCCACGCGGCGGATGCTCGTGTATCGATCCTTCGCGTTGATGATCTTGCTCTTGCCCTTGTCCTGGATGTCCGGCAGCGCGAGCTCTTCGCCCAGGATGGACGCGAGCTCGTCCAGCGTCACGTCGACCTCGAGCACGTGTTCACCCGGCGCCGAGCCGGCCTGCCGGCCGTCCCCCTCTTCCCCCTCTTGGTCCCCGCCGATCGGGTCGCCCGGCTCGCCGTCGCCCTGCCCCGCGCCCCCCCGCTGCCGATCGCCGAACGCGAAGTGCGGGATGTCGATCTGCGGAATGGGGATCGAGACGAGGTCCTTGCCCTTGCGGCCGATGAGCTCCCCCTGAGAGATGTACTTGCGGAGGTTCTGTCGGATCTTGCCGCGAACGATCGCCCGGAAGCGCGAGTGATCTTGGTCGATCTTGAGGGACATGGCGCCCTCATTCTAGCACCCCCGCCCGGCCCACCGCGTCACGCGTCGGCGCGGTCCCCTCCGGGCGCCGGCGGCGTCCTCCGGATCTCGAGGCCCACGCGCGCCACCCACAAGCAGAACAGGGCGCTCATCGCGCACCACACCCTGCACGCGGCGGCGCCCCCGGGGAAGGCGACGTCGGCCGACCACGCGACCTGGGACAGGAACGCGGCGGTTCCCAACGCGAATGCCCCGATGAACGGCCGCAGGCGGCGCACCCCGAAGGCGGCCCCCGTCAACGCGAAGACCGGCAAGGCGCCGGCGACCAGAAACCACGCGTGGGAGCCGGCGCCGACCAGCACGAGGTCCCACTCGCCCATCGGACGCATGGCGAGCTCGAGGAGGGGCCCGCTTCGACCCGCGCCCGCGGCGGGGCCGAGGAGCGGCACAAAGGGGGCGAGGCCAACGCTCGTGACGAGCGCGCCGACCGCGGGCACGATCCCCGTCGCCACGCTGCCCCTGCCCCTTCGGATCCGCCGTGCGACCAGCCACCCGAGCGCGCACAGAGCTACCCAGCGAAGGAGCACGTGACCCCAGAAGACCTTCGCGACCGCGGCGCCCGCGTCGACGATCCCCGCCCCGTACGCCCGCGAGTCGTCGCGAGGACGCGCCGTCGAGACGAGCGCGTCGCGCACCGCCGAAGCGCTCGTCACGCCCAACGCCTCGACCATCGCCGCGGCGCCCGCGACGTGAGGCGACGCCATGCTCGTGCCGTTGAACGTGCCGAACACCTCGCACTTGTCGCGACCGCCGTTGCAGACCGTCTGCTGCGTGACGCCGACGCCGGGGGCGGCGATGGTCACCTCGGGGCCGCGCGACGAAAACCACGCGATCGTGTCGCGGTCGTCGGTCGCGCTCACCGCGACCACGCCCGGATAGGCCGCGGGCCACCCGACGCGGCCGCCGCTGTTTCCGGCGGCCGCCACGACGACCACGCCGGCGGAGATCGCGTGCTTCACGGCGTCTTCGAGGATGCGGCTCCGGATGGGGCCCCCGAGCGACAGGTTGATGATCTGCGCGCCCTCGGCGGCGGCGCGCCGGATGCCCTCGGCGACGTTGGTCACCGACCCGAACCCCTGGCGGTTGAGCACCTTCACGGGCATGAGCGTCGCGCAGAAGGCGAGGCCGGCCGCGCCCATGGCGTTGTTGGTCGTCTGCGCGATGGTCCCCGCCACGTGGGTGCCGTGGCCCTGGTCATCGGCGGCGTTGGGCGAGTCGTCGACGAAGTTCCAGCCCCCCTCGCACCGCGTACCTGCCAGGTCGGTGCCGCGCGAGAACGGCCCGCGGTCGAAGCACGCGATGCCCGTGTCGACCACGGCCACCGTCACGCCGCGTCCGCACGTGTAGGCCCAGGCCCGCTCCGCGCCCACCCGCTGGAGGTGCCACTGCTTGGACGCATAGAGAGGATCGTCCGGGAAGCGCGACGCTCGATAGAGCGACATGGCCTCGACGTGCTCGACTCGTGGGTCCCGGGAGAGCTCCTCGATCAAGGCGTCCTCGCCTTGCGGATCCACGTCTGCGACCTCGAGCTTGTCGTGCGCCTCGCTCCACGCGCTGTTGGGGCGCATGACGACGCCGTAGCGCGCCGAGAGATCCGCCTCGTCGGCGGACGTCACGTCGTCGCGTAGATCGATCGCGATTTCGCCCGGGACGATGTCCGGCGACGCCGCGTCGGCACCGAGCGTGGCGGGCGCGGGGCTCTCCGCGGGGGCTGCGAGCGAGGTCGGCAGCGCAACGACGGCGGCGAGGACGGAGCCAGCGAGGAAGGCGACCATGATATGGCCCCTCAAGTCTGCATCAAGCGCGGGAGCGTCGCACGTCGAACGTCACGCGCGCGAGCGCCGGACGCTGGACGCCCGGATCTTGCCGATGAGCTGCGCGAGGTCGTTCACGAGCGCCGGGCCCTTGCCCATCGACCGGACGCCGAGCTGCTCCAGGAGGTCGACGTCCGCAGGCGTGGCCTTCGCGCTTACCGAGACGATGGTGCACGCGTCGCCGAGCTGCATCCCGCGGAGCAGCATGCATACCTCGATGCCGTTGATGTCCGGGAGGTCCAGGTCCAAGAGGAGCAGGTCCGGCACGCGGCGGCGAACGGACCGGACCGCCTGGCGCCCGTCGCCCGTCGTCTCGATGTCCGCGTCACCGGCGGCCGCGCGCACGTAGAGCGACAGCGCGTCGCGCATGTCGGGATCGTCGTCGACGATGAGGACCGCGAACGGCCGCACCGCCCCGCCCGAGCCCGCCGCGCCGCGGATCGCCCGGAGTTGCCACAATACCGCCTCGGCTCCTTGCGGCCGGTCGTTCGGGTCGATGGCCATCATCTGGGCGACGAGATCGGACAGTGGCTGCGACACGTCCGTCCGCACCGACGTGAGTCGCGGGACGGCAACGCGCGTCTTCGATCGGTACGTGTCGATCGGCTGTGCTCCGCCGAACGGGAGCACCCCGCTCAGCAGCTCGAACGCGAGGACGCCGAGCGCGTACACGTCGACCAAGCTCGCCGCGCCCTCCGCCACGTCTCCCGTCAGCGCCTCGGGCGCCATGTACTGCACGGACCCGGCGACGCTCCGATGACCGGCCCGGTCAGCGTGCGGAAGGACGAGCCCGAAGTCCATGAGCACGACCCGGGCCCCGGGAGCCAGCATGACGTTGGCCGGCTTGATGTCCCTGTGGGCGAGGCCCGCGCGGTGGACGACGCTGAGCGCGTCCGCGATCGAGACGACGAGATCCAGGGCCTCGAACACGGCGAAGCGCTCCCCTCGCGATCGACGCTCTTCGAGCATCCGGTCGAGGCTGAGACCCTGGACCCGCTCGAGGACGAGGAAGCGCGCCCCTTTGTGGGTGCCCATCGTGTGGACCGCGACGATCCCCGGGTGCTTGATGGCCGCGAGCGCGCGCCCCTCCCGCAGGAGGTAGTCGTGCGCGATGTTGGGACGGACGACCTTGAGCGCCACGCGCCGGTTGAGGACCTTGTCGTGAGCCTCGTAGACCTCCCCCATACCGCCCGCGCCGAGCAGTGAGCGCACCTCGTAGACGTCGGCCACGACCTCGCCGATGGCTAGGACAGGGGGGTCGGCCTTCAAGACCGACGGCGGTGTCTCGGACTTGGAGCTCACGCCCGCCCCGTGCCTGCGACCTTCGCCTCGGCCGCGAACGCGTCGATCGCTGCGGCGATCGCCGCCCGGTCGCCTTCCTTCGGCTCGCCCCCCGCCCGGAGGAGAATGTCCTCGACCCGACCCGCGAGGCCGCCCGCGGCCACGAAGCCGTAGGTGGCGCACGACCCCCTGAGCTTGTGAGCCGCCAGACGCAGCTCGTTCCAGGACAGGCGCTCCGCCAGCGACGAGAGCTCCCCGGCGCGACCGACGAGCCGCGCGGCGAAGTCCTCGCGCGCCGCCGCCAGGAGCCTGGCTATCTCTGGGGGTGTGTCGTCCGAACTCTCGCTTCGCTCGAGCGTGCGGACGCCTTTGGGTGTGTCGTCCGAACTCTCGCTTCGCTCGAGCGTGCGGACGCCTTTGGGGTCTGCAGGCTCGCCCATGCCCGCGTCATTGTACCTCGCCGAGCGGGACCATACTCCTGATCCGTCGGGGCAGATCCGCGACGTCGAACGGCTTGGCCACTACCCCGGCGGCGCCGAGCGCGCGCAGGCGCGCAGCCTCCTCGGGACTCGAGGTCGCCGTGAAGAAGATGACGGGCACCTGCGCGGTCATCGGCTGCGCGCGGAGGGCCTGCAGCGTCTCCGGGCCGTCGCCCCCCGGCATCGTCACGTCGAGCAGGACGACGTCGGGGGGCTCGCGGAGCGCCATTTCGAGGGCCTCGTGCCCCCCCGACGCGAGGGTGACCCGAAAGCCGCCGATGCGCTCGAGCGAAAGAGCGGCGATGCGCCGGATGTCCGGGTCGTCGTCCACGACGAGGATTCTCGGGGGCGACACACGGGCTCTCCGAGGCTCGCGGCCCTTCGCACTCAGAACTGGTGCTCTTCGGTCGAGCCCTCGAGGGCCAGCGTCGACGCCTTGCCGCCGGAGATGACCTCGGCGACCTGATCGAAGTACCCGGTCCCGACCTCGCGTTGATGTCGAGTCGCCGAGTAGCCTTGGGCCTCGGCGGCGAACTCCGCCTGCTGGAGCTCGCTGTACGCCGCCATCCCGCGGTCCCTGTACTTGTTGGCGAGCTCGAACATCGAGTAGTTGAGCGAGTGGAAGCCGGCGAGCGTGACGAACTGAAACTTGTAGCCCATCGCCCCGAGCTCCCGCTGGAACTTGGCGATGGTGGCGTCGTCGAGGTTCTTCTTCCAGTTGAAGCTCGGAGAACAGTTGTAGGCGAGGAGCTTGCCGGGGAACTTCGCGTGGATCCCCTCGGCGAACTTGCGCGCTTGGGCCAGGTCCGGGGTGCTCGTCTCGCACCAGACCATGTCCGCGTACGGCGCATACGCGAGGCCGCGCGCGATCGCGGTCTCGACCCCACTCTTGAGGCGATAGAAGCCCTCGGCCGTCCGCTCGCCCGGCGTGATAAAGGGGCGGTCTCGCTCGTCGACATCGCTCGTCAACAGCTTGGCGCTGTCCGCGTCGGTGCGCGCGACGAGGATGGTGGGCACCCCGCAAACATCGGCCGCGAGGCGCGCCGCGATGAGGGTCCGGACGAACGCGCTCGAGGGGATGAGCACCTTGCCACCCATGTGCCCGCACTTCTTCTCGCTGGCGAGCTGGTCTTCGAAGTGGACCCCGGCCGCGCCCGCCTCGATCATCCCCTTCATCAGCTCGAACGAGTTGAGCGGCCCGCCGAACCCCGCCTCGGCGTCGGCGATGATCGGCGCAAACCAGTGGCGCTCGGCCTTTCCTTCCGCGTGCTCGATTTGATCGGCGCGCTGGAGCGCCGCGTTGATCTTGCGAACGACGAGGGGCACGCTGTTGGCCGGGTAGAGCGACTGGTCCGGGTACATCTGCCCCGCGGCATTGGCGTCGGCGGCCACCTGCCACCCCGAGAGGTAGATCGCCTTGAGCCCCGCGCGAACCATCTGCACGGCCTGGTTGCCGGTGAGGGCGCCGAGCGCCGGTACGAACGGCTCGGTGTGGAGGAGCTCCCAGAGCCGCTTGGCCCCCATCTTCGCGAGCGTGTACTCGATGTGAACCGAGCCACGGAGCCGTTCGACGTCGGCCTTGGCATACGGGCGAACGATGCCCTCGAAGCGCCGCCCGTGCAGGCGCTCCTCGGCGTGGGGATCCAGCTTGGTCGCGGTGGACATGAAGTAGCTCTCCTATTTCTCGTTCTCGAGAAGATCGTACGCAGGCACAGTGAGAAAGTCTTCGAACTTGGGGGCCGTCGAGAGACGTACGAAGATGTCGCGGGCCTCGCCGAAGCGGCCGGACCCGAAGCGCGCGTCGCCGACCTCACCCCGGATCCGCTGCATCTCCTCGTCGACCGCCCGCGCGAAGCGCTCCCTGTCGAGCGGCGCGCCGTCGACCGGCGCCTTGTGGTGCAGCCACTGCCAGACCTGGGCGCGCGAAATCTCCGCGGTCGCCGCGTCCTCCATTAGATGATAGAGCGGCACGCAGCCGTTCCCGCGCAGCCACGCCTCGATGTACTGGATGCCGACGCGGATGTTGTGCCGTAGGCCCGCGTCGGTCCGCGTGCCTTCGGGGACGCGCAAGAGCTCCTCGCGAGTCACATGCACGTCGGCGCGCTTGACGTCGAGCTGATTCTTTCCCGGCATGTGCGCGTCGAAGATCTCCTTGGCGATCGGCACGAGCCCGGGATGCGCGACCCAGGTTCCGTCGTGCCCCGCCTTGACCTCACGGAGCTTGTCGGCGCGCACCTTGTCGAGGGCGGCTTCGTTCGCGGCGGGGTCGTCCTTGATCGGGATCTGAGCGGCCATTCCGCCCATCGCGTGCACGCGCCGCCGGTGACACGTCTTGATGAGAAGCTTCACGTAGGCCGCGAGAAACCCCTTGTCCATCGTGACCTGGGACCGATCCGGGAGGACAGCGGCGGGGTCGTTCGCGCGCTTCTTGATGAAGCTGAAGATGTAGTCCCAGCGGCCACAGTTGAGGCCCGCCGAATGGTCGCGCAGCTCCCAGAGGATCTCGTCCATCTCGAAGGCACCGGGCAAGGTCTCGATGAGGCAAGTCCCCTTGATCGTGCCGCGCGGGACGCCGAGCTTCTCCTGAGCGCGGATGAACACGTCGTTCCACAGGCGAGCCTCGAGGTGGCTCTCCATCTTGGGGAGGTAGAAGTAAGGGCCCGTGCCGCGCGCGAGCTGCTCCTTCGCGTTGTGGAAGAAGAACAGCCCGAAATCGAAGAGCGCCCCCGGCGTCGCCTTGCCGTCGACGGTCATGTGGCGCTCGATCAGGTGCCAGCCGCGCGGCCGCACGAAAAGGACGGCGACCTTGTCCTTGAGCGCGTACTGCTTGCCGGTCTCGGGGGCGGTGAACGCGATCGTCCGGCGGACGGCGTCGGCCAGATTGGCCTGACCTTCGATCATGTTGCCCCACGTCGGGCTGTTGGCGTCCTCGAAGTCGGCCATAAAGACGCTGGCGCCCGAGTTGAGCGCGTTGATCACCATCTTGCGATCGGTCGGACCGGTGATCTCGACGCGCCGGTCAAGGATGTCCGGGGGCAGCGGCGCGACGGTCCAGTCGCGGGCGCGAACGTCCGCGGTCTCGGCGAGGAAATCGGGCTCCTCGCCGGCGTCGAACTTCGCTTGACGCTCCTTGCGTCGCGCGAGCAGCTCGGTCACCCGGGGACCGAACGTACGGACGAGGTCTGCAACGAAGGCGACCGCATCGGTCGTCAGCACCCGCTCGGAAGCGGGAACGAGCGGCCCAACCAGGGTCACTCCCGCGGGGACAGCGTGCTTCGTAGTGAACGCCTCTCGCATGGGATGTTTTACATGGTGCGAGCGGCGAAGGGGGTCAAGCCACTGAAATGTCAGCTGAGAAGAGGCCGTTGAGTTTAGTCAATGACAGGCTGTAAACGTGTTAAGATGTAAACATGTCGCGAGACGGCCCTGACGGCCCCGCGGGTCAATCAAATCGTGAGGTTTCGCGCCTGGGCGCAAAGGTCCGCGCGCTCCGCCGCCGCGAGAACTTGAGCCAGGTCCGCATGGCCGAGCGGCTCGGGATTTCCCCCAGCTACCTGAACCTCATCGAGTCCAACCGCCGCCCCCTGCCGGCCGTCCTCCTCATCAAGCTCGCTCAGATGTTTCAGGTGGATCTGCACGCCTTCGGCGTCGACGACGACGCGCGCACCGTGAGCGACCTGCTGGAGGCCTTCTCGGATCCCCTTTTCGAGCCTTACGGCCTCACTTCGGCCGACCTCCGGGATCTGGCGCTCAACCACCCCCAGCTCGCCCGGGCCGCCATCGCGCTCTACAGCTCCTACAAGGCCCAGCGGGCCGCCGGCGAAGCCCTCGCGTCTCGTCTCGACGGGGAGACCACCGAGGAGGGCGCGAACGTCGAGCGGTCGCTCCTGCCGTCGGAAGAGGTCAGCGACCTGATTCAGAACCACATGAACTACTTCCCGGAGCTCGAGGAAGGGTCCGAGGAGCTCTGGAAGAAGGCAAAGCTCGAGGCCGAGGAGCTCTATCCAGGCCTGGTCCGCTACCTCGACAAGCAACACGGCGTTCACGTTCGCATCGCGCGAGGCGGCGCGGAGCGCGGCGTGCTGCGTCGTTTCGACACCGAGAAGGGCATCCTGACGCTGAGCGAGCTTTTACCGACGCGCGCGCGGACCTTCCAGCTCGCCCACCAGGTGGCGCTCCTCACGCAGCGACCGCGCATCGATCGCATCGTCGCCGACGCACGCCTGACGACGGACGAATCGCGCGCGCTGGCCCGCGTCGCCCTGGCGAACTACTTCGCCGGCGCCGTCATCATGCCCTACGCGCCCTTTCTCGAGGCCTGCGAGAAGGAGCGCTACGACGTCGACGTCGTCGGCCGCCGTTTCCGCGTCGGCTTCGAGCAAGTCTGCCATCGGTATACGACGCTGCGAAAGCCGGGGGCCGAGGGAGTCCCCTTTCACATGATCCGCATCGACGTCGCGGGGAACATCTCGAAGCGCTTCAGCGCGAGCGGGATTCGGTTCGCACGCTTCTCGGGGGCCTGTCCGCGATGGAACGTCTTCGCCGCCTTCATGACGCCCGGGATGATCCGGATCCAGCTCTCGCGCTTCCCCGACAACTCGACGTACTTCTGCATCGCGAGGACGATTCACAAGGACTCGAGCGGCTACCACGCCACGCAGCCGGTGCAATCGATCGGTCTCGGTTGTCTGGTCGAGCATGCCCGCCAGCTCGTCTACTCGGACGGAATCGACCTCGACGGCGCGCCCACCGCGACGCCGGTCGGGGTCACCTGCCGGCTCTGCGAACGAAGCGACTGCGACCAGCGCGCTTTCCCGTCGATTCGTCACCCGCTGCAGGTCGACGAAAATGTCCGCGGCGTGTCCCTCTATGCGCCGGCGCCCCTGCGCGTGCTCCAGTAGCGTCCCGCGGTCGACGTCTCTCCGGGCAATCGGTGGGACCCCCCAACGACTCACCCAGGGGGGGCCGGCCCCCCAGGGTGGGGCCTGAGTGCATCAGCCTTCCGGGTGCCGGGTTGTCACAGCCTGTCATCGGAGTGGGGGACTTGGGTCGCGACGAGACGTCCGCCAATATGGGCGCTCGCGGGTCGGACTCCTCCGCGGGGCTGACCGTTTTTTCGAAGGTGGGGGGGCTTGAGGAGGAGTAGAACGCCCCCCAAACGTACCTGGGTGGGCGTCGTGAAGGTCCGACCGACGAAAGCCCGGCCAAAAATCGCACGGGGGGTGGGTCGGCGGGCTTGTCACGGACATTGCCTCGGGAAACGATTCGATCGATGGCGGACCTGCTTATCGGCAGAGTGATTGCGGGCAAGTTCGCGATCGAATCGCCGATCGGAACGGGCGCAATGGGCGCGGTCTACCGGGCGCGCCATGTGGGCCTCGACAAGGCCGTCGCCGTCAAAGTCTTGCACCAGACGCTCGCGAAGGACCCGACGTTCGCGGCGAGGCTACAGCTCGAAGCCAAGGCGGCTTCGCGGCTCGACCACCCCAACTCGGTGCGGGTCATCGACTTCGGCGAGGAACCGGACGGCCTCGTCTACATCGCGATGGAGCTGCTCGACGGCAACGATCTCCTTCGAGTCATCGACCGAGACTGGCCGCTCCCGGACGAACGCATCGTCGACCTGCTCTCGCAGACCCTCAGCGCGCTGGCCCAAGCGCACGACATGGGCGTCGTCCACCGCGACCTCAAGCCCGAGAACATCATGCTCCTCAGCCGCATCGACGACGAGGGGCGCCCACGGGACGTCGTGAAG
>DATGJA010000141.1:0-8473 GCA_035295445.1 Polyangiaceae bacterium
GTCGTTTCGTGCTCGCCGGAGATCCAGCTGGCGCGCGTCCGCGCGCGGGACGCCTCTTCGCAAGAGGACGCCCTCGCCCGGATCCGCGCGCAGAAACCCCTCGCCGAGAAGGTCGCCCTCGCCGACTACGTCATCGACACCGAAGGGTCGCTCGACGACAACGCGCGGCGCACGGACGAGGTGCTCGACGCTATCTGCAGTGCTGCGGGCGTCGACCCCCTGCGCTTCCCCCGCCCCGTCAAGGACTGAGATCGACCTCGCCGTACGCGGTCACCTTGAGCTTGCGATCCTCGGGGCGAAGAATGAGGACCATCGCGTCGCCGAAGAGGCGTTCCCCGCCGAAGTGCGTCACCTCGATGGGCGCCCGAACGAGGATCTCGCCCGGTCGCATGTCTCGAGGCCGCGCCGGCGCGTCCGGGCCTCCGAGCTCGTCCCACTCCCAGTGCGCGATGCGGTCGCGCCGCACGAGCTCTACGCTGACGAGGCGCGGGTAGTCGTGAGCCCGCAGGCGTTGCCGCCACGACTCGACGAGCGCGGTTCGGCCGCGCGCCCGACCGTCGAGCGGACCCGCATCCGGCGCCAGCAGGGCGACCATTCCCTCGAGCTGGCCGCGCTCCCACGCATCCGCCATGGCGTCGACCACCTCGGCGATGAGGTCGGACGACAGCGGTTCGCGCAGCGCGACGATCCCGTCCGCATCTGCGCGCCTCATCGGTCCGGGAAGCGCCGCCGCCGGTTCGAGCACCACCCCGTCCGGACGCCTCGGGGGCGGCTCCCCAGACGACGACGGCAGCCCCGCGGCGAGGGGCGCCTCGACCGGCGCCTTCGCCATGGCGCAGGCCGCCACGCAGGACGCGACGAACCAAGCGCCGAGCCAAGCCGCCCCGACCCCCGATCGCGCCGCCGGCGACTCAGAGAGCTTCGACACGCGGATCGTCGTCGCGGGACATCGTCACGAGCGCTGAATCCGCGACCGCTTTCCACCGGCCGTTGGGAACGGCGTCGTCGAAATCACTCGCCACGACCGTGAAGTGCATCCGGCCGATCTCGGGGACCTTGCGCCTAAGGTGGGCGTCGTCTCCCATGATGAGCTCCGCGTCGACCTTGCCGCTGTAGATCCGCAGGCGCATCGGCGCGTCGCTCCGGTGCACGGCGATGATGCGGTCGCCGTTCGAGACGAGGAGGTTGACCTTGGCCGCCTCGGCACCCACCTCAACCGTCATCCCGTCGATGACGGCGAGCGACGAGCGCAGCGCGTCACGCACGACCGCTGGGTCCGCCGTCACGTCCCCCAGCAGACCGCCGTCGTGCAAAAACGAAAGGAAGACGTGAAAGACGGCTTCCGCATCTGTCTCGCCGCGAATACCGCTACGCAAAAAGTCGGGGACACTCGCGACAACGCGATCGCGTATCCGCTCGAACTCCGGGACCGTGCCGGTCTGGGCGAAGAGCCACTGCCGGTAGCGAAAGGGATGTGTGTTCTCCGTGCGCAGCGCACCCACGGTGGCGTATCGAACGTGACCGAGGAGCAGGTCGGCACGGACGTCGGCGGCGAGGCTGGCCACGTCGAGCTCCGTTCGCTCGTCGATGGGCCGGCGCCGCATGAGCACCTCGCCACCCTGAAAAAAGCCGATGCCCCAGCCGAGCGGGGCCTGGTTGGGTGCGGACCCGGCGGATCGCGCGCGCAGCGCGTCCGCCTCGGACGCGAGAACGCGCGCCGTGAGGTCGGGACGATTTCCGATGATTCCGAACAGACGTGCCATCGCTATTTCACCCCGAGCGCCTTCTCCAGTTTGACGTACATACGGCTCGATGACGAAGCAAAGTTGAGCGAAGAAATGTGCGACAGCATCCTCGAGACGCCCCGCGCGGTCACCCGGCGGCGGCGAACGGGATTTGCACTCTCCGTACCATCGCCCTCGATGACGAATCGAATCACTCGCTCGAGAGGGACACGTTCACGTCCGCCTCGCGGTCCGCGCCGCGAGCACGGGTGATGACGTCAAGCGTACGCTGCCGGAGCCGCTTTTCCAAAGCACCCTGCAGCACGGTAACAAGCAAGGGAGCAGCAAGCGCTACGATGACGGCGCACATCGCGACGATTCCACCGAACGTGGCGAGGACGTCGGACAAGGCACGGCAAGTCTAACACCGCGGGCGAGTCAGTGCGCCTTGGCCGTCGTCTCGGGCGGAACGACGAACGGAACGACGTGCTCGCGCGCCTCGAACGACGCGCGATATTGCGTCGCGGCATGCTGCGTCGGAAACGGCCCGACGCGAACGCGAAACCAGGTGCCTCGTCCGGGCACGTGCGCCTCGAGGACGTACGCCTTGTGGCCGCGCGCGCGGAGCTGGTCCGCGAACGCCTGGGCCTCGCTCTGCGTGTGGAAGCTCGAGACCTGAAGCTGGTACCCGCCCTCGTGACCGGCAGGCGCCTCGTCCCCCGACGGCGGCGCGGCGAGCTGAGCTGCGTCCGTGGCTACTTTCGTGAGCGCGTCGCGTGGATGCGTCACCACGGGCGTCGCCTCGAGTACCGCCTGCGCCGGAATGGGCACGACCGGCAGGCGATCGGTCGGTGGGGGCGGCTGCGTCGGAATCGTAGGCGCGACCAAGTACGACGAGCCCGGCGCACGAACGGCCGCGAGCGCCGTCGACGGCTTGTCGTCGTCGTCGCTGAGGAGCTGCGGAAACGTGACGTCCTTGGGAGACAGATCCGTGGCCCTCACGGCAGCCGACGACGCCCCGCGCGGACGCTGGGAGACGAGGTCGCCCAGGGGATCGGTCTTCGCCGCCGGCATCCGGCTCGTCCGGCCGACGAGCGCCATCCCCGCGAAGACCACACACGCCGCACCGAGAACGACGAACGCAGCAGTGACGGTCCGCGGCAAACGCGTCTCGTCATCGGCCTCTTGGAGCTGGTCGAGGTTTCGGATGCCACCCGGATCACCCATGGGATCAGTTTCCCATCGGTAGCGTGGGCCTCGAGCCATGGGCAACTTTAGCGCGTTTCGCCGCACCAGGGTGTTCGCTTGTCCCTCGTCCGCTCGCTCGCTTCGCTCGAGCGTGCAGACTAGCCCTCGCAATCGCGGGCTTCGGCGCCGGCGTCCGCCGATTCCTTTGCCGCCCCGCCGGGCTCCGAGGGACGGTCCATGCGTTCGGGCGCGGAAATGCCCACCAAGCCCAGCGCCTGCGCATACGTGCACCGAATGGCCTCCACCCAGGCGAGACGCGCACGCGTCTTGGCCGAGTCCCAAGAGCCCTGCCAACCGGGCGCCGCCCGGACGCTGCGCGGAGGCAGGATCGGGTCGATGTCGCCAACCCGCGTGTAATAGCTCTGAAAATCACGGGCCAGGTCCTGCACGTAAAAGACGACGCGGTGCGGCTCTCGAAGGCGCGCCGCCTCCGCGACCACCTCGGGGAACTCTCCGAGCTTGTGTACCAGCGCAAGCTCGTCGGGAAGCTCGAGGCGATCCAGGTCGCGCCCGAGGTCGAAGCCGAGCGCTGCGGCGTTGCGGAGGATCGAGCACAGGCGAGCGTGCCCGTACTGGACGTAAAAGACAGGGTTGTCGAGCGTGGCCTTCTTCGCCAGCTCGATGTCGAACTCGACGTTGGAGTTCGCGCTTCGCGACAGAAAGAAGAAACGAAGAGCGTCCGTCCCCGCGCCGTCTCGACCCGCCGCCTCGTCGATCTCGTCCATCACCTCGTCGACCGTCAGGATGTTGCCAGCCCGCTTTCCCATCTTGACGGGCTTGCCCCCCTTGGTGAGAAAAACGAGCTGATAGAGGATCGCCTCGAAGCGGTCCGGCTCGAGGCCGAGCGCGGTCAACGCGTTGCGCACGCGCGCCACGTATCCGTGATGATCCGCTCCAAGGACGTTGATCAAACGCGCGTACCCACGCCCGATCTTGTCCGCGAAATAGGCGATGTCCGAGGCGAAGTAGGCCCACTCGCCCGTACTCTTTCGCACGACACGATCTTTGTCCTCGAGCGCGCCGTCGGGCACCTTGAAGAAGAGCGCCCCGTCCTTCTCGACGAGATGGCCTCCTTCGCCCAGCCGCTGCATGACGGCGTCGACCGCCCCCCACCGGTGGAGGGAGTCCTCACTGAACCACACGTCGAAGAACACACCCAGGTTGGCCAGACTCGGTCGAATGCCGGGCAGCGTGCGCGACCCAGGCACGCCCCGCAGCATCCACGTCACGCAGGCCCGCCCGAGGGCTTCCGTGTCCCCCCCGAGCCGCGCCGGGTCCGCCTTCTTGAGCCAGTCCGCGAGGACGGCGACGTACGCCCCGCGGTACCCGTCCTCCGGCGGCTCGCGGCCGCTACCGGCCGCTCGCACGCTCTCCGCGAAGGTTCGCACCTGGTTGCCGCGATCGTTGATGTAGTACTCGCGCGTGACCCGGTGGCCGGCCGCTTCGAGCAGGCGCGCGATGGCGTCGCCGAGGACGGCGTTCCTGCCGCTGGCCAGCGTCACCGGGCCGGTCGGATTGGCACTCACGAACTCGACGTTCACCCGGTCCCCCGTCGCGGCGGGGGCGCGACCCCACCCCGGCCCGGCGGCCAGAATGGCGCCAAGCTCCGCGTGGAACACCCTCGGGTGCAGGCGCAAGTTCACGAACCCGGGACCGGCCACCTCTGCGGTGGCGATGACGTCGCCGACCAGCGCTCGCGCGACGCGGTCCGCGATGGCGCGCGGGGGCTCTCCGCAACGCTTCGCGAGCACCAGGGCGACGTTGGTGGCCAGGTCGCCGTGCTCCGGCCTCTTCGGCCGCTCGACGGTCCACGTCGATGCCTCCAGCGCCGCGGGGGGTATGGCGCCGGCCCGGGTCATGGATTCGAGCGCGAACTCGATGGCCGCGCGCACGCGATCGCCCAGACTCATGTTCCCAACCTTGTGATCTGAACGGCCTTCCAGCGCGTCTCCTCGAGCTCCCGCTCCGGATCGCTGTCGGCCACGATTCCGCCGCCCGCGAAGTAGCACGCGGCCCGGACTTGCTCGACCCCGGTCGGCGGGCCCGCCTGGATCGTGCGGATGGCCACGGCCAGCTCGAGCGCCCCGTCGCGACCGACGTAGCCGAACGCGCCTGTGTACGCACCGCGACGCGACGACTCGAGGGCGGTGATGATCTCCATGGCGCGGCGCTTGGGTGCGCCCGTCACGCTGCCACAGGGCAGAACGGCGTCCACGACGTCGGCGAGGGTCGCCCCCGGAGCCCGACTGGCGACGACCTCGGCGACCCGGCTCCACACGGTGAGCCCTGCGACGACACGCGGCGCGTCGAGCAGGCGCACGGTGCCGACCTGCGCGACGCGGCCGAGATCGTTGCGGTGCACGTCGACGGCCATGACGAGCTCCGCGCGCTCCTTCGGATCCGTGTCGAGCTCGCGCGCGGCCCGCCGGTCGTCGTCGGCGTCGCGCCCACGAGGGCGAGTCCCCTTGATGGGACAGGTGCGAAGGGCCTTCCCCCGCACTGAGAGCGCGAGCTCCGGGCTGGCTCCGAGAACCAGGAAGTCGCCGAAATCCTGGAAGTAGCCCCACGGCGCCGGCGCGATCTTGAGAAGGGACCCGAAGAGAGACAGCGCATCCCCCCTCAGCGTCAGCTGCATCCGGCGGCAAAGGTTGATCTCGTAGGCCTCGCCCGCCGCGATGAGCCGGAGGGCCTCGCGGACGCGCTCGACGTGGGTCCGCGGATCCTCTTCGGGCCCCTCGAGGCGAACGGAGAAGCCCGGCGACGAGCCCCTCGCCTGCCGGATCGCGCTCGCCAGCCGGTGAGCGCTCGCGTCGTCGTCCGCCTCGATCGCGACGTGGCCCGTGGCGTGGTCGATCCGAACCACGGCCGGGTAACGTCGCCACGCCGGCCGCATCGGCAGGCGCGGGAGACGCTCGTCGCTCGACACGCCGCGGGGCCGGGCGACGCCGACGGCGTCGTACGGGACCGCACCGATCCAGAGCGGTCCGGCGCGGGTCCCGTCGAACCCGCGCTCGGGCGCGAAGGGGCCGGGAGGGACGACGGCGTCGCCGCGGTCGCAAGGGTCGCAGGCGACAAAGCTGTAACGGGCGTCCTCGGCGCGGAGCGCACCCTGGGGGCGGCTCACCAGGATCGCGAGCCCCGGTCGCCCCGCCAGTCGAGCGGCGATCGCGAGAGGGTCCGGCCGCACGGCGAGCGATCGAAGGACGGTCACCGGCCCGCTTCCTACCACGCGCGGGCGGCGGCGGCCGATCGTGGTAAGAAGGCGCCGTGCTGCGTCGGTTCGTCTCCGCGGCCGTCGTGGCCGCCGGTTGTTCCTCGACCCCGACCGGCACGATCCAGATCGTCACGGGCGGCGAGACCGACACGTTCACGCGGAGCCCGGCCCCCACCAAACTCGTCGTGAACTCGATCGACCCGTCGGGCCAGTCGCACACACTCGCCAGCGTGGCCCTGCCGGCAAGCACGGTCGACCTCGGATCCCAGGACGTGAACGGCAGCGGTATCCTCGAGGTGTCCGGCTTCGCAGCCAACGGGACGCTGCTCGTCTACGGCCAGACGCTCGGGCTTCAATTCGGGGCGCTCGACGGGGTGACGGTCCCCGTCTTCGTCCAGCGCACCGGCGAGTTCGCGCGAATGCCGGCGCCGCTGAGCGACTCGCGGCAGGCCCCCTTGCTCGCGGTCGTGGGCGGTCGGTACCTCGTCGTCGCGGGTGGGGCCGACGCAGCGCTCGCGACGAGCGTGCAGATCTACGACGTCGCGAACTACAGCGCGCTGTCGTCTCTCCCCACGATGCCGCGCACCCCCGAGTCGCTCGCCGTTTCGGGGACCGTCCTTTGGCTGATCGACGGCGACGGCGCGACCCAGTACGACCTGTCCTCCGACGCGTTCAGCGACGTCATGCCCCCGCAGGGAGGTTCGTTCGCGGAGGTGGCGGGCGGCGCGACGGTGAGCGCGACAGACGGCTCCCAATATGTCGTCGGGGCCACCCGCACGACCGGCGCGACGACCGCGCGCGTGCTGGCCATCGACCCGGCGGGCAACCCCTCGTGGCTCACGCTCGCCGCCGCGCGCCTGGGCGCCGCCGCGACGTGGTCGCCCGGCCGTGGGCTCGTCGTGGCCGGCGGCAGCGCGACCGCGCCCGGCGTGGAGGTGATCGCGTCCGGATCGACCATGGGCGCCCCGCTCGCTTACCCCCCTGACCCCTCGACGGGCGCCGGAGCCACGAGCCTCCTCGACTCGGAGCATGTCCTCTTGGCGGGCGGCGTCGGCCCGGCGCAAGCGGACGCGGGCGTGCGCGCGATCGACCTGGCGTGCGGATCGCCTTGCAGCCCGGTCGTCTGGTCGGCCTTGCCCGCCCCCCTCGCCGCGGCCGAGGCGTTCGCCATCGATCCCGCAAACGCCGTGGTCATCGGCGTGGACCAGGTCGCGCAAGAAGCGGTTGCCTACCGATTGACGACCGCGACGGTCACCCCCCTCGCGCCGAAGATCCCGCACCCCGGCGGGCGCGCCGTCGCATCGCCCTGGGGTCGCCCGGGGAGCGCGATCCTCTTCGGAGGGGCCTCGGCGATCGAGGCCTTCGCGCCCTGAGGCTACCTGGCGGAGTGCTACGCTGAGAAACGATGCCCGAGGGTGACGGGGACTTCTCGACGCAGGCGTACCGCTGGTTTGAAGAGCTGGACGCGTCTGCCCGCGAGCGGGTCCAGCGCGTCGCGTCCGTGCGTCGCCTGGCCGATCGGGAGTTCTTGTTCGAAAAGGGGCAGCCCGCAGACGGTGTCTTCCTCGTGCGCCGCGGGCTGGTCGCGTGCGGCTCGAGCTCCCGGGGCGGCCGCGAGTTCCTCTACTTTCTGCTGAGGCGTGGCGAGAGCGTCGGGGTGGCGTCCGCCCTCGACCGGCGCCCCCACGCCCTGTCGACATGGGCGCAGGGCGAGACAGAGGTGGTCCACGTGGCCCAGGCGGAGCTCGAGCGACTCCTCGAAGAGATCCCGCACCTCGGGCTCCTGCTCACCAAGCACGTCTGTCAGGAGTTTCGCTTCGCGTACGCGGTCCTCGAGGGGCACGTCTTCGCCGATCTGCCCGTGCGCATGGCGCGGATGCTGGTCTTCAACGCGCAGGTCTATGGTCGTCCGAGCGCGCAGGGCGTCGTCGTCCGCAACTTCACGCAGGAGCGGGCGAGCCACCACCTCGGCGTCGCGAGGCAGAGCGTAGCTCGGGTCCTGCGCGAATGGCGCGAACGTGCCTGGGTCGACACGAACTACGGCCGGGTCGTCGTGCGCGATCTCGACGCCCTCCGCCGCATCGCTGCACTGGAGCGACACGCAATCGACGGCGGCGAGTGAGACGTCACGCCGCGACGACGACCCCCTCGCCCGCGGCGATCGCATCGACGAGCGGCGCGGCGGCGTGCGCCCCGGGCCAGACCACGCAGCGCTCGAGCGCGCCGCACCCGGTGATGGTGGCGCCGGCGCCGACGACGGCCCTTGCGAGCTCGACGCCGCGGTCGA
>DATGJA010000142.1:0-26166 GCA_035295445.1 Polyangiaceae bacterium
CACCAGCGCCATGACCACCTCTTCGAGCGACGTGTTCCCCGCCCGCTCGCCGATCCCGTTGATGGTCACCTCGGCCTGCCGCGCGCCGGCCAGCACCCCGGCGAGGGTGTTCGCGGTCGCCATGCCGAGGTCGTCGTGGCAATGCACCGAGATGACGACGTCGTCGATGCCGGGCACGTTCTGCTTGATGCCCCGGATGAGCGCGCCGAACTCGTCGGGCGTGGTGTAGCCGACCGTGTCAGGGATGTTGACCGTCGTCGCCCCCGACTGGATCGCGGCGGCGACCACCTCGTAGAGGAAGTCCGGCGCCGTCCTGCCCGCGTCCTCGGGGCTGTACTCGACGTCCTCGCAGAGCTCCTTCGCGTGCGCCACCATCTCCTTGACGCGCGCAACGACCTCCGCGGGCGTCATCCGGAGCTTGTGCTTCATGTGGAGCTCGGAGGTCGCGAGGAACGTGTGGATACGCGGCCGCGCGGCGACCTTGACCCCCTCCCACGCCCGGTCGATGTCCTGTCGGTTCGCGCGGGCGAGTCCGCAGACGATCGGCGGCTCGTTCGACGGACGGCCCTCGATCGGGTGGGTCCCGATCCGCTCGGCGATCGACCGGACCGCGGCGAGGTCGTCCGGCGACGCCGCCGGGAAGCCCGCCTCGATCACGTCGACGCCGAGGCGCGCGAGGGCGCGGGCGACCTCGAGCTTCTCGCCCGACGTCATGGTGGCGCCCGGCGACTGCTCGCCGTCGCGTAGGGTCGTGTCGAAGATGCGTACGTAACCGTCCGTCGCGGTGGCCATGGGGAAGTCACCTCACTCGCTCGGGTCTACCGTGACCGGATTCAGGAAAGGCATCATCGCGCGCAGCTTGGCGCCCACGTGCTCGATGGGCAGGTCCCGCTCCTTGACGCGCTGGGCCTTGAACCACTTGCGGCCCGTCTCGTTCTCCTCGATCCACCTCTTGGCGAACGCGCCCGAGCGGATGTCCTCGAGGAGCTTGCTCATCGTCTCGCGCGCGTGCGCGTCGACGACGCGCGGACCGGCGGTGTAGTCGCCGTACTCCGCCGTGTCGCTGATCGAGTAGCGCATGTAGCTGAGGCCCCCGCGGTACATGAGGTCCACGATGAGCTTGAGCTCGTGCAGGCACTCGAAGTAGGCGATCTCGGGCTGGTAGCCGGCCGCCACGAGCGTCTCGAACCCGGCCTTCACGAGCGCGCTCGCGCCGCCGCAGAGGACCGCCTGCTCGCCGAACAGGTCCGTCTCCGTCTCCTCGGCGAACGTCGTCTCGAGCACGCCCGCGCGGGCTGCGCCGATCCCCGCCGCGTACGAGAGCGCCTGCGCGTGGGCCTTGCCGCTCGCGTCCTGGTGGACGGCGATGAGGGCGGGGACCCCGTTGCCCTCCTGGTACGTCTCGCGGACGCGATGGCCGGGCCCCTTGGGGGCGATCATGCTCACGTCGACGTCCGCCCGCGGCTTGATCGTCCCGAAGCGGATGTTGAAGCCGTGCGCGAACATGAGCGTCTTGCCGGCCGTCAGGTGCGGCTCGATCTCCGCCTTGTAGAGCTTGGCCTGCGTCGTGTCGGGCACGAGCACCATGAGCACGTCCGCCCACGCGGCGGCCTCGGGCACGGCCACGACCTGGAGCCCCGCCGACTTTGCCTTCGCGACGCTCTTGCTCGTCGCGGGCAGCCCGACGCGGACGTCGACCGCGCTGTCCTTGAGGTTGAGCGCGTGCGCGTGTCCCTGCGAGCCGTAGCCGATGATCGCGACTTTCTTCGCGCGGATGAGGGAGAGGTCGCAGTCCTTTTCGTAGAACACCTTGGCCATGTCTCGAGTCCTTTCAGGCAGCTTTCACGTCGCGCGGCGACGGAGGAGGGGATGATGGGGAGGGAGGCGGCGGGGGCGACGAGTTGAGCGGGATGCGATCCGCGTCGTCCGCCTCGGCGCTTCGCACCATGGCCAGGACGCCCGTCCGGACCAGCTCGACGATGCCGAACGGTCGCAGCACGTCGACCAGGCCGTCGATCTTGTCCTCGGTCCCGGTGATCTCGGCGACGAGCGCCTCGGGCCCGATGTCGACGACGCGCGCGCGGAAGACGTCGCAGAGGCGCATCACCTCGCCCCGGGCGGCCGAGTCGGCCTTCACCTTCACGAGCGCCAGCTCGCGGAGCATCGTCGCCGCGTGGCTCGTGTCCTCGACGAAGAGCACGTTGACGAGCTTGTAGAGGTTCGCCTCGATACGCCGCGCCGCGTCGTCGTCCGCCTCGATGACCACGGTCATCCGCGAGACGCCCGGGCGCTCGGTCCGGCCGACGGTGAGCGAAACGATGTTGTAGTTGCGCCGCCGGAAGAGCGACGTGACGCGGTTGAGCACCCCCGGTAGGTCCTCGACGTAAGCGATGAACGTTCGCAGCGTGGCATTGCTCATGACTCAGGTCCTCTTGTCGTTACGTGAAATCGGGCAGCGTCGTTTGGGTGTGTCGTCCGTCGCTCCGCTCGAGCGTGCGGACGGTTGGGGTCAGTCGTCGGAAGCCGTCTCCACGATCGGGCTGGGGCGGCGGATCATGTCGTGCAGGTCGGCACCCGCGGGCACCATCGGGTACACGCTGTCCTCCTGCTCGACGCGGAAGTCGATCACGGCCGTTTCGTTCGCGGCGCGCGCGCGGGCGACCACCTCTTCGGTCTGCTCGCGCGCCGTGACGCGCAACCCGAGCAGGCCGTGCGCCTCGGCCAGCTTGACGAAGTCCGGGCCTTTGAGGGGCGTCGCGGCGTACCTGCCGCCGTAGAAGAACTGCTGCCACTGCCGGACCATCCCCAGGTAGCCGTTGTTGATGACGGCCACGTTGAGCTTGATCCCTTCCTGCGCGCACGTGGAGAGCTCGGCCGCCGTCATCTGGAAGCCGCCGTCGCCGACGACGACCCAGACCTCCTCCTCGGGCCGCGCGAACTTGGCGCCGATCGCGGCGGGGAGGGCGAAGCCCATCGTCCCGAGGCCGCCCGACGTGATGAGCTTTCGCGGAAAGTCGTGCTTGTAATACTGCGCCTCCCACATCTGGTGCTGGCCGACGTCCGTCACCACCAGGGCCTTGCCCTCGGTGATACGCCAGAGGTCGTGCATCACGTGCGCCGCGAAGAGGCGGCCCATGGGCGGCATCGTCTGGATGTCGCGCACCGCCGAGTCGCCCTTGAGCTCCCTGATCCGCGCGACCCAGTCCCGGCGGTCGCGGTGGGACACGGCGGGCAGGAGCGCGCGCAGCGTCTCGCCCACGTCGCCCACGAGCGGAACGTCCACCCGGACGTTCTTGTTGATCTCGGCGGGGTCGAGCTCGCAGTGAATCTTCTTGGCGCGCTGAGCGTACGTCTCGAGCTTGCCGGTCACCCGGTCGTCGAAGCGCATCCCGAGCGCGAGGATGAGGTCCGCCTCCTGGATGGCCTTGTTGACCCACGCCTCGCCGTGCATCCCCATCATGCCGAGGCAGAGCGGGTGGGTCGCCGGGAATCCGCCGAGGCCGAGGAGCGTCGACGCGACCGGGATGCCGGTCTTCTCGACGAATTGCAGGAGCAGCTCGCTCGAGCTCGCCGCGATGATGCCGTGACCGCAGAAGATGATCGGACGCTCGGCGTGATCGATGAGGTCCGCCGCGCGCTTGACGTCGTCGGGCACGACGCGATGCTCCGGGCGGTAGCCGGGCATGCGAACCGGGCCCTCGTCCCAGACGAACTCCGTGGACGCCTGCTGGGCGTCCTTCGTGATGTCGACGAGCACCGGGCCCGGGCGTCCCGAGCGGGCCACGTAGAAGGCCTGACGCATCGTCGGGGCGATGTCCTCGGCGCGCGTGACGAGGTAGTTGTGCTTCGTGATGGGCAGGGTGACGCCCGTGATGTCCGTCTCCTGGAACGCGTCGCTGCCGATGTACCTCGACGCGACCTGACCGGTGACGCACACGATCGGGATCGAGTCGAGCATCGCCGTCGCGATCCCCGTGACGAGGTTGGTGGCCCCCGGCCCCGACGTGGCGATCGCGACGCCGACGCGACCCGACGCCCGCGCGTAGCCGTCGGCCATGTGCGCCGCGCCCTGCTCGTGGCGGACGAGGACGTGGCGGATCGAGTACTTGAGCATCGCGTCGTACGCCGGCATGATCGCGCCGCCGGGGTATCCGAAGACGACGTCGACCCCCACGCGGCCGAGCGCCTCCCAGATGACCTCGGCGCCCGTGCGCTTGCCCTCGCCGATCATGCCGCACCTCGTTTGCGCGGCGCCCGCGTCCGCGTGAGGTCCACCCCGGACGGACGCGCGCTCGCCTGCTCTTGGGCCGGGGCCGCCGCGTCGGTCGAGCCGGCCAGCACCTTTGCGCGCAGGCGCTCGTAGTACGTGAGGGTCGCCTGGTCTGGCTCGTGGCCCGGGTTGGCGAGGACGCGATCCCACTCGGCCAGCACCGCGGCGAGACCGCCCATCTTGGCGACGAGCTCGGAGAGGTCCGCTTGCACCTCCGAGTCGAGCGTCGTCGTGCCGATCTTCGTGGCACCGTAGGCCGCGCGGGCGAACCTCACGGCGCGCTCGAGCGCGCCCCCCGTCGCGTCCCGATAGACCGCCACCCGGCACTCGCGGCTCGACCGATCGCCCGCCGTCACGAGGACGACGTCGAGACGCGGGTCGGGATCGACCGCGCCCGAGTAGAGCGCGCTGCCGTGGGCGAACACGACCAGTGTTCCGGGCGCGATGTACGGCGCGAGGCCGTACGCCCAGACCGCGGGCTGCTCGGACTCGGGCAGGTGTACGACGACCAGATCGGCGTGCGCCGCGGCCTCCGCGGCGGGCATCGGCCGAAAGCCGTCGCCGATCGCGCGCACCCAGCTCATTCCGCCCGCGCGCACGACGACGTTGACCTCCCACCCGGCGGCGCGTAGGCCACGTGCCTGCTGGCTCGCCTGCGCTCCGTAGCCGATCATCGCGACGCGCGTCGGGCCCTGTCTCGTACCGCCATTGCTACCTTCACCCATGACCGTGACCTCCGGACGACGCCGCACCTTCGGCGGGTGGACGCGTGATGGCCCCCTCGGACGCGGACGACACGAGCGCGACGTATTTCGCCAGCACGCCGCCCAGTCGCCCGGACGCGCGGGGTTTCGAGGCCGCGGCGCGCGCTTCGAGGTCGGCCGCGACGTCGATCCGGCGGCCCTCGACGTCGATGGTCACCACGTCGCCGTCGCGAACGAACGCGATG
Organism: Polyangiaceae bacterium; assembly: GCA_035295445.1. GTDB lineage: Bacteria > Myxococcota_A > Polyangia > Polyangiales > Polyangiaceae > Palsa-1150. The sequence goes on from DATGJA010000142.1 coordinate 5,220, forward strand.
GGCCCGCCCCGCTCGGCCTCGGGCGAGACGTGACCGGCCATCATCCCGTACGTCGCGCCGCTGAAGCGCCCGTCGGTCACGAGGGCCACGGAGTCGCCCAACCCCCGGCCCACGATCGCCGCGGTGACGGCGAGCATCTCGCGCATCCCGGGCCCTCCGCGCGGACCTTCGTAGCGGATGACGACGACGTCCCCCGGCTGCACCACGCCGGCTTGCACCGCCGCGAACGTGGCCTCCTCGCCGTCGAAGACGCGCGCGGGGCCGACGTGCTTCATGCGGTCGTGCCCGGCGAGCTTGAGCACGCACCCCTCGGGCGCGAGCGTGCCGCGCAGGATGGCGAAGCCGCCGCGCGGCTTGAGCGGGGATCGAGCGGGAAGGACCACCTTCTGTCCGGACGTGGCCTTGGCCTCGGCCACCTCCTCAAAGAGCGTACGGCCGCTGCACGTCGGCCCGTCCTTGAGCAGACCCAGCTCGAGCAGGCGCGCCCCGACGAGGCGCTCGCCGCCCGCGCGGTGCATGTCGACGGCGCTGAAGCGCCCGCCCGGCTTCAGGTCGGCCACGACGGGGGTCCGCGCGCAGATCGGGTCGAAGTCGTCGATCGTCAAGTTCACCCCCGCCTCCCGCGCGATGGCCAGCAGGTGCAGAACGGCGTTGGTCGATCCGGCGGTCGCCGCGGCGCTCGCGATCGCGTTCTCGAGGGACGCCCGAGTGATGAGCGCGCTCGGCCGCACGTCGTCGCGGATCAGCCGCATGACCGCGCGCCCGCACGCCCGAGCCACGTCCGCCTTGGTGGGGTCGGTCGCGGGGACCTCGTTCGCGCCGAAAGGAGAGATGCCGAGGAACGCCATGGCCGTGGCCATCGTGTTGGCCGTGTACTGGCCGCCGCACGCCCCCGCCCCGGGACAGGCGTTGTCTTCGAGCAAGCGCAGATCGCTGTCGGTCATGCGCCCGGCGGCGTGCGCCCCCACGGCCTCGAACACGTCCTGGATCGTGACGTCGCGCCCCTGGAATCGTCCCGGTGCGATCGCGCCTCCGTAGAGCATGAGCGACGGCAGGTTCAGGCGGGCCAGCGCCATGACGGTGCCGGGGATCGTCTTGTCGCAGCCCGAGAGGGCGATGACCCCGTCGAGCAGGTGGCCGATCGTGAAGAGCTCGATCGAGTCGGCGATGACCTCCCGCGACACCAGGGACGCCCGCATCCCCTCGGTGCCCATCGAGATCCCGTCCGAGACGACGATGGTGTTGAATTCCACCGGCGTCCCCCCCGTCTGGCGAATCCCGTCCTTGACGTGCTCGGCCAGCGACCGGAGGTGGACGTTGCAGGGGGTCACCTCGCTCCAGGTGTTGGCCACGCCGACGAGAGGCTTCTCCAGGTCCGCGTCCGTGTAGCCGGCGCCCTTGAGCATGGCGCGCGCGGGGGCCCGGGAGGTACCTTTCTTCAGCAGGTCGCTTCGCATCGGCTTCTCGTTCTCGGTGTCAGACGTAAAAAAAAACCCCCGCTCCCTTTTCCCGGGTGCGGGGGCCGAAGTGAGGAGACCAGGCTCTCAGCTCGGCAGCCCGCACCCGGGCCGAATAAGCTCGACGCCGAGTACGAGGCCAAGAAGGCGAGTTACGAGCGCCACGTTCGCCGCAGACACCTCGACGCCGACCGCCATTTCCATTGCCGGAACGGCCGTCAGCGGAGATTGCGCGGCGCTTGGCCCAGTCATCGCAGCCGGAAGGTTACGAGACTAGTGCGTCGCGTCAAGGAATTGTTGTCGAAAGGCGGGCTTCCGACCCGGCTACGGGTGAAGAAACGGTCTAATTATCCAACACATACGAATTCTCGCACATTTCCCCTCCCTCTCAGACGCGCGAGAGCTTTTCTTTGCCTCGCATGTAGGAAACCAGCGCCTTCGGGAGCGTGACGGAGCCATCCGGCTCTTGGTGGTTTTCGAGCAGCGGAATCAGGATGCGCGGGCTCGCGACCGCCGTGTTGTTGAGCGTGTACGGGTAGCCGAGCGAGCCGTCTTCGCCTCGCACGCGGATGTTCGACCGCCGCGCCTGGAAGTCGCCGAGGGTCGAGCACGAGTGGGTCTCGCTGTAAGCGGTCCGCCCCGGCATCCACGATTCGACCTCGTGCTTGCGGGTCTGGCCGAGACCAATCTCCCCGGTGCAAGCGATCGCCACGCGATAGGGGATCTCGAGCTTGGCGAGGATGGCCTCGGCGTTGCCGAGGAGCTCGTAGTGGAGCTTCTCGGCCGCGCCCTCGTCCGCGGCGCAGACGACCACTTGCTCCACCTTGGTGAACTGGTGCACGCGGTAGAGACCGCGGGTGTCCTTGCCGTGCGCGCCGGCCTCGCGCCGAAAACAGGGGGAGATTCCCGCATACTTGAGCGGCAGGCGCGCCGCGTCGATGATGTCGTCGCAGTGCATGCTCACGAGCGGGACCTCGCTCGTGCCGATCAAGAAGAGCTCATCGGCCGGGATGGAGTAGGCCTCGTCGCGCCCGAGCGGGAAAAAGCCCGTCCCCGTCATCGCCCGCTCCTTCACCATGACGGGCGGCGCGACGAGCTTCATCCCGCGCTCGATCAGCGTGTCGACCGCGAGTCGCAGGACGGCGAGCTCGAGGAGCGCACCGTCGCCGACGAGCGCGTACGACCGGCCCCCCGCGAACCGGCGCGGCCCGTCCCACTCGACGAGGCCGAGCGACGACATGAGCTCGACGTGATCTTTCGGAGCGAACGCGAACTTGCGTGGTTCGCCGACGCGGCGAACCTCGACGTTGTCCTCCTCGCCCTTGCCGACGGGCACCTCCGGCCGCGGAATGCTCGGCACGCGCAGCATCAGGTCGGCGAAACGGCGCTGGATCTCTCCGAGCTTGGGCTCGAGCGACTCGATCTCGGCGCGGACCTGCTTGGCCTCGTCGACGAGGTTGGGCCGCTCGTCCTTGCTCGCCTTGGGGATGAGCGACGAAAGCTCGTTTCGGCGCGCCCGGCGCTGCTCGAGGAGCGTCGTCGTCTCGCGCCGGTCCCGGTCGGCGCCGAGGACCTCGTCGAGGTCGAGCGTCAGGCCCTTGTTCTTGATCGCGGCGCGCACCTCGTCGGGGTGCTGGCGGATGAACTGGATGTCGAGCATTGCGGTTCCTCTACACCGCGTCTCACACGCTGCCCAGCGGCCCCCCCGGGGTCTTGGCCGGCACTTCGGCGCGAACGCGGTCGGCGCGGCTGGAGCGCTCGAGCCCGTCGAGGCGCTTGTTCGTCTCGGCCCGCAGCGCGCCGATCTCGGCGAGGAGTCGCTCGATTCCGACCTCGTTCTTCAAGTTGACGCGAAAATCCGTCTCCGCCTGCGCCCGGTCCTTGGCCGACTGCCGATTCTGACTCATCACGATGAGCGGGCCCTGGAGCGCCACGAGGATGGCGAGCACGAGGTTGTAGAGGATGTACGGGTACGGGTCGAAGCCGGCGACCTTGCCGTCGTCCCCCTGGGTGCCGAGGCCCAGGTGCTCGGAGATGACGGACGCGTTGACGATGACCCAGCCGACCGTCATGCCGATGAGCATCAGGATGAACGTCCAGCTCCCGTTCAGCTCCGCGACCTTGTCCGCCAGCCGTTGAGCCCAGGTGAGGTTCTCCTCGAACTCTTTGACGACGTCCTTCGTCGCGCGCTGGCTGAGGAGCGCGTTCGTCTCGCGCAGTCGGTCCGACATCTCGGTCAGGATGGTCATCGCGGCGTTCTTGGATCGCCCGAGGTGCTCGCCCAGCTCTTCGCGTGTCAGCTCGAGCAGCAGCGTGTCGACGAGCGCGCGGGCGCCGGCGCTGCGCGGCTTGTTGTCGAAGAGCGACAGCTCGCCGAAGTACTCTCCCGTGTGCACGTCCTTGAGGACGACGGGCGGCGAGTCCTTGTCGGTGCTCGGCAGGTAGATCTGCACGGCGCCCGACTGCACGAGGTACATCGACGAGCCGACGTCCCCCTGCGAGAAGACGATGTCGCCGGCCTTGAACGTCTTCTCGGCCAGCCGCGCCGTCAAAGCCTCCCGGTCGTCGTCGGCGAGGCCCTGAAAGAGCGGAATCTGGGCCAAAAGCTCGGCGGGACGCATCGACCGATGGTCGCGCGAGCGCGCCTCGCAGGGCAAGCCGCGATTACGGAAGGTAGATGCAGTGGCCCGAGACGCAGGGCACGTTGTTGCAACAATCGCCGTTGACCTGACACACCTGACCGTAGAGCGCGCAGGTCCCGGTCCCGGCGTCGGGGGTCGGAGTCGAGCCCGCGTCGGCCGGCGGCGGCGACCCGGCGTCCGGAGTCGGGCTCCCTGCAGCGTCCGGAGCGCCGGAGCCGGCGTCCGGGGTGCCGCCCGGCGAACCGCCGCACGGACCGCAAACCCCGCGGGTGCTGCCGCCCAGTCCCACGCACGAGGTGCCGGGGCAGCAGTCCGCGTTGTTGGTGCACGCACCGCACGCGGCGATGCACTGCGTGGGGGCGCAGACGAAGGGCGGCGTGCCGCCCGGCGTCGCGTTCGGCACGCACGGCGCTCCGTTGCAGCAGCTCGCGCTCGACGCGCACGCGCCGCCGGCGCCGACGCACGTCGCGGGGGAGCACCGCGGGACACCGACGTTGTCCTGGTGGCACGTGTCCCGCGTTTCGCAGTTGCCGCTGCAGCAGTCGCACGACGAGTTGCACGACATCGTCTTGAGCTTGCAGACGTCGCCGTCGGGCTTGCAGCCCATCGGATTGCGACAGATGCCCACGGTCGCCGGCGCAGTGATGACGCACGTCACCGGCTTTCCGGAGCCGCCGGGCAGGCCCGCCGAGCCGCAGCAGTCGCCGTCCTTGGTGCACAGGTCGCCGACGACGTGACAGCCGCTGGCGGGCTGGCAGACGAGGACGCCCGTCGGCCCCCACGGAGCGCACGCGCGGCTGCAGCAAGGTCCGCCGCACAGCGGGATCGTGCCCGTCGGCGTCTGGATGCCGCCGCTCGTCCCGGCGCCCGAGCAGAGCTGCCCGTCGGCCAGACCGCAGTTGGCGGGGCCGCTCGGCGGCGATGCGGCGCACGTGCCGAGCATCTGGCCGGAGGCCTTGGTGCACGTCCCGGTGCAGCAGTCGGCGTCGGCGTTGCACGCGTCGTTCGGCTGCGCGCAGAACGACGAGGCCTGGCACGTGCCGTTGCTGGCGCAGTGCTTCGAGCAGCACTGCGCGTCGGACGTGCAGGTGTTGCCGACCGTCGCGCACGCCGTCGTCAACGCGGCGCACGTCCCGCCGGAGCAGTTCTGACTGCAGCACGTCGAGCCCATCGAGCACGCGCCCTTGTCCGAGGTGCAGGACGGGAAGGCGCAGGCGCCGTTCATGCAGTCGCCGCTGCAGCAATCGCCGGCCACCGCGCACGCGGCGCCGAGCGACAGGCAGGCTCCTCCGCCGCCCGGCGTCGCGAACGAGCCGGGCCCCAACCCCGACCCGCCCTGACTACCCGAGGATGCCCCCGAGCCGGAGCCTGAGCCGAAGTGCGACGTCCCGTCGGCGCCGCCGTCGGTCGCGTTCGAGCTGTTCCCGCTGCTGCCGCAGGCTGCAGCGGCGAGACCAAGGGCGAGCGCGAGGGCGCCGGTAGACCGGAGGAGTCGAGGTCGCAGGTTCATCGCAGGGGTCGCCAAGCATCCTTCGTTCCCGCGCCGGATGAGGCGGGACGACCGAGAAATCGCCGCTTGCGAGGCCCTTCGACCCCGAGAACGACGGTCAGCGCAGCGACCAGGTGAGGCCACCGGACCGCAGCAAGCTCAGGGCAGAGCCGGGTCGGCGGTGGGCCGTAGCGTCGCCCTCAGACAGTGGTCAGCACCCAAAGCAACCGACCTGGTTGCCCTTCACGCAGCAGGTCCCCGTGTGACACTGGTTGACGCAGTCGATGCACGCGCGCGCGGCGTTGCACCCGGTGCCCGTGCAGATGACGCCCGCCGCGCAACACGTGCCACCGTCCGGGGGGTTGGGGGGCGTCTGCGTGCAGTATCGCGGGGCCGCGTCCCCCTCTTCGGGTGCATCGGGGCCGTTGGACGACGCATCCGCGAGCGTCGTGGCGTCCGCGGCGTCGGGCAAGCCCGTCCCGTCTCCAAGGGGCGCGTCGGCCGCGGAGGCGGGCGTCTCCTCCACGTTCCCGGCCTCCGCGGGAACCTCCGCGTCCCCGACCAGAAAGACCACGTTCGGTACGCCGCAACCTGCGGCGACCGGGACGAGCCACCACCCGAGGCGCGGCATCAACGGCGCCACCCCGCGATGAGGAGAGCACCCCGGCCCGCCGCGACGGCCGGCCCGAGGACAAACGCGCGTGACGGGGACGAGGCGGCGTGGGTGGGCGGCGTGACCACCAGCCACACCCCGAGGCCGACGGCGAGCGCCGCGCCTGCCGCCAGGCCGATGCCGAGCGGCCCCTCGATCTTCGCCGCGTCGTAGGCGCCGCGGTCCGACTCGGGACACTGGTAAGCCCCGCCCACCTGGGGACAGCCCTCAAGGGAGGACACGTTCGATCCGCGAAGGATGAACGAGAGGATCGACCCCGCCGTCAGGACCCCGCCCAGCCCGAGGGCGACGATGCCCGCCACCGGCGGCGATGCCGACGCAGCGGGAGCCGGCTCGGCGGGCGGCGGGGGCGCGACAGGCGCCGGAGGCGGGCTCGGTGCCGCGGGGTCGAGCGCGACCGAGATCGAGACGCGCGCACCCTCGGCCAACGTGACCCCGGTGTGGAACGGCGTGTAGCCCGGAGCGCTCGCATCGACCGTATGGTGTCCCGGGTCGAGCGGCATCGGGCCCTTGAGCGCGGAGTCGTCCACCTTCTTGTCGTCGACGCGGACCTCGAGGCCCGGGCGGGGATCGGCCGGCAGCTGGAACGACAGCCGAGGAACCACCGGCTCGAGCTGCGCCGCGCGGGCCGCCGAGGCGCTCGCAGCGTCGGCCGACGGCTTGTCCTCCTCCCCCAAGCGAGCGGCGCGCTCGTAGCTGTCGAGCGCCTCGGCGCGGCGCCCGAGCGCCTCGAGGCAGGTCGCCATGCGGTAGCGGACGTTGGCCGTCTCCTTGACATGATCGACCCGGCGGAACTTCTCGAGGGCGGTGTCGTACCGGTGGGCCTCCTCGTCGGCCACAGCGTCGCGGAAGAGTCTACGGGCCGTGTCGAGGTCCTCCGCCGTCTGGGCGGCCGCCCCGCGGACACAGAACAACGCGCCGACCAAGCAGACCGACGAGAGCCTCTGCCGGAGCGAGACAACGCCACGCATCCACCGTCCACACTATCACCGGCCGGTGCTATGTACGGACAATGACGCCGGAGGAGGGAGCCCGCGGCGGCACGGAGGTCGCCGCCGTCCAGCGGGGCGGCGCCCCGAGCTCCGTCCCCAAGCTCGTGGCGGTGGCCGGGCCGAGCTTGGGCCGTGCCCTCGCCATGTCGCAGGCCTTCGCGACCGTCGGCCGCCATCCCTCCAACGACCTCGTGCTCCCCGACCCGCTCGTCAGCGGGGTGCACCTCGAGCTGCGGCGCGCCGGCGATCGGGTCCACGTGCAGGACGCGGGCAGCACGAACGGGACGTGGCTCGGCCCCCACCGCGTCGAACGGATCGAGCTGGCGCCGGGCGGCGAGATCGCCGTCGGCGCCAGCGTCCTGCGGCTCGAGCGAGACGACGACGCTTCGGCCGCGGCGGTGAGCCAGGCCACCTCGTTCGGCGAGCTCGTCGGCGAGTCGACCGAGATGCGCGAGCTCTTCGCGACCCTCGAGCGAGTATCCCCCAAGGAGCTCAGTGTCCTCGTTCAGGGCGAGACGGGCACCGGCAAAGAAGAGGTGGCCCGCGCCGTCCACGCGCGAAGCGCCAGGGCGTCTGGACCCCTCGTCACGATCGACGCGACGGCGCTGCCCGAGTCGCTCGTCGAATCGCTGCTCTTCGGCCACGAGAAGGGCGCGTTCACCGGAGCCGACCAGCGCCGCCCCGGGTTCTTCGAGTCCGCGTCGGGCGGCACCGTGTTCATCGACGAGATCGGCGACCTGCCCCTCCCCCTGCAAGCCAAGTTCCTGCGCGTGCTCGAGCGGCACGAGGTCGTGCGCGTCGGCGGGCAGGAGCCTATCAAAGTGAACGTGCGCGTCGTCGCCGCGACGCACAGGGACCTGCGCAACGAGATCGACGCGGGACGCTTCCGCGAAGACCTCTTCTACCGCATCGCTCAGGTGCGCGTCGTCCTGCCTCCGCTGCGAGATCGCGTCGAGGACATCCCCATCCTTTGCCGCAAGCTCCTGGCCGGTCTGCAGGGCGGACTGCCGGCGCCGCTGTCGATCGATCCGGAGGCGCTCCAGGCCTTGTCGGCGATGCCGTGGCCGGGCAACGTGCGGGAGCTTCGCAACGTGCTCGCGCGCGTGAGCGCCTTCGTCCAGGGCGGCGTCATCCGGCGCCCCGACGTCGCGGGGGAGGGGTTCGGGTTCCGGGGCACGCGGCCCGAGCGCGACGCGCTGGACGTCTCCGGGACGTTCGCGAAGGCGAAGGACGGCGCGATCGAGCGCTTCGAGGCGGCGTACCTCGCGGCCCTCATGAAGCGATGCGGCGGCAACCTGTCGCTCGCGGCACGGCAGAGCGACGTGGCGCGCCACCATCTGCGCGAGCTCTTGAAGAAGCGAGGCCTCTACGGCATCAGCTGGAGCGACGCCAAGGAACCGGAGCCCGGCGAGAAGAGGGAGTGACGCTCGCCCAGCAGACGTAGCGAGCTCAAAACCCCGGCGTCGTCGCGATGGCCTTCGGCTTGGTCGGGGCGCGGCGGGACGGGCGCGGCGCGGGTAGGACTTCGGACGTCGGAGGCGGCTGCGCGACGACCGCGGCGGGCGGCTCGACCGGCGCGTGAGTGGCATCGGTGGCGACCGGCCCGGGGGGCGGGTTCGCCGGGGCCGCCGCGACGACGGGCGGAGGCGCCGGGCTCTCCTTCTTTTGCACGAGTCCGCGCACCACGAAGAAGCCGATCGCGCCGGCGACGACGCCGATCGCAGCGAGGGCAACCCACTGCCAATGCCGCCGCGGCACCCCGGTCGCCACCGACGCGAACGGGTCGTCCAGTTCCAGATCGGCCGCGAGGCGCGCGCCCGACACCATCATGCGGCTGCGGGTGTCCTCGGTCGAGACCGGCCCCGGAACGGGCCGGCGCATCGTCGCCTCGAGGGCCCCCTCGGGCGCGCCCAGCGCCGCCGACAGCGCGCTCGCGAACTCTCGCGCGGACGCGTGACGCTCGTACGCCCGCTTCGAGAGGGCGCGCTGGATCTCCACCCACAGCCGCGGCTCGATCGAAGGGTCCGGATCGACGTGGCGCTCGAGGACGGCGGCGAGCGAGGCGGAGGCGGTGCTCGCCCCGAACGGCGAGAGGCCGGTGATCGTCTCGTAGAGCACCACCGCCACGCCGAAGACGTCGGCCCGCCCGGTCACGTCCCTCGACCCGCGGATACGCTCGGGGGCCATGTAGCGAGGCGTCCCGAGCACCCGCCCGTCGATCGTCTCCACCGGCTCCGGCGGGGCGTCGGACTCGGACGCGAGCACCGGCTCGACCAGCTTTGCGATGCCGAAGTCGAGGAGCTTCGGCGTGACGTGACCGTCGGGATCCACCGCGAGCAAGATGTTCGACGGCGTCACGTCACGATGGACGATGCCGCGATCGTGCGCGTGCGCGAGCGCGCCGAGGATGGGCGTGAGGATGGCGACGGCCTCGAGCGACGAGCGGGGGCCCTCGCGCTCGAGGTACTCTTTGAGTGTCTCGCCGCGCAAAAGCTCCATGACGAGCACCAAGGTTCCGTCCGGCTCGTCGAGGAGATCGAACACCTTGATGATATTGCGGTGCGACAGCGTCGCCGACAGGCGCGCCTCCTGCCGGAAGCGCTGCTCGAGCTGCGCCGCGCGCGGCTCGTCGACGTCCGCCCGGCGCAGCACCTTGAGCGCGACGTCCGCCCCCGTCGCCTCGTTGCGCGCCGCCCACACCTGCCCCATGCCGCCGACGCCGAGCATTCTACGGAGCCGGAACTTCCCCGCGATGCGACGGTGCGGTTGAAACGGGGAAGCCGGCTGCGCCTCGGCCATCCCCCACAGTATTCCATGCGCGGGCGTGCGACGCATGGCCCGCGCGCGGCCGCGGACAGGCGGGGCCGTCCCGGGACGATGTCGGGTGTGCGGTGCGCCGAGCCTTTTCGGGTGCATGCGCGACGGCGGCGCCTGGCACGCTCGTTGATGATTCGCCGGCCATGACCCGTCTCCTCGTCGTCGCGCACCCCGCCCACCGTTGCCGAGCGGCGGCCCTCTTCACCTGCGCTACCCTTTTCAATCTCTTCGGCGCCCGAGCGGCCCACGCGCAACCATGGTTCGGCTGGGACGACGGCGCCGGCGAGGAGCGCTACGCCGACGGCGACCTCGACGACGAAGACTATCTCGTGGCCCGGCACCCGGGCGTCACCGACGTCCACGGCGAGAGCTGGGTGAGCGTCGGGGCGTTCAGCCGGCAGCTTCAAAGCGGCAAGACGGACGTCGGCGGGCTCGTCGTCGTCGGACTCGCGCTCGACCGCCTCGCCGAGGGGAACGTCCACCGCCTGGCCGACCCTCCCGACGACACGGGGCGCGGGGCGGAGAGGCCCCGTCCGGCGCCCGTCACGTCGGCCGTGGCGCGCGCGTGCGTCGTCGCCGCGCTCGGCGCCGCAGGCCTCGGCGACGCCGACGGGCGGATCGACGCGATCGTGTCGCGCTCTCGCACGAGCGCGTGGCTGCCGGAGACGCGCGTCCGGGCCATGCGCCTCTTGACCGACGCGTCCCACACGACGACGCTCGCGACTACCGACGGCGTCAACTACTACGACGCGATCGGGGCGAACCTGGTCCTCGAGGTCCGACTCACGTGGCGGCTCGATCGCCTCGTCTTCGCTGGAGACGAGCCGACGCTCGAACGGGTCCGCATGGAGCGACAGGAAGCGAGGTCCCGGCTGGCCAACCGAACGCTCGAGGTCCTCTTCGCCTGGCAGCGCGCCGTCGTCGACCTGCGGGGAGCGGTCGCGGGGTCTCCCCAGGCCACCGAGGCCGAGCTCAAACGCGCCGAGGCGGAGGCCACGCTCGACGTGCTGACCGACGGCTGGTTCACCTCGCGGCACCGGTCGGCTCCTTGACCGGGCTGGGCCGCGCCGCTATTGGCAAGGCGCCGCCCCCCTGGCCGTCTCGGGCGCTTCGACGTGGCTGCGATGTTGACCGAAACCCGCGAAAAGCTTGCCGACCTCCAACGGCGCCTGATGACGCTAAGGGGGCATCTTTGACCTTCCCAAGCTCAAGGCGGAAATCGGCAAGCTCGAGCAGCAAACGCTGACGCCCGGGTTTTGGGAGGACCAGAAGAAGGCGCAGGTCGTCACGCGGAAACGGTCCGCGCTCGAGCAGCAGATCTCGAGCATCGAGAAGCTGACGGGCGACGTCGAGGACGCGAACGTGCTCCTCGAGCTCGGGGCCACCGAGGACGACGCGTCGACGATCGCCGAGGCGGAGGGCCAGGTGCCGTCGCTCGAAGAGCGGGTGCGGGCCGCCGAGCTCGGACGCATGCTGTCGGGGCCGGTCGATCACGCGAACGCGATCGTGAGCATCCACCCGGGCACGGGGGGCAACGACGCCAAGGACTGGGCGCAGATGCTCCTTCGGATGTACCTGCGATGGTGCGAGCGGCGGGGATACAAGACCGACGTCATCGACTACCAGGAAGGCGACGAGGCCGGGATCGACGGCGCGAGCTTCAGCGTGCAGGGCGACCACGCGTTCGGCTACTTGCGCAGCGAGAACGGCGTGCACCGGCTGGTTCGCATCTCGCCGTTCGACGCGAACGCGCGACGTCAGACGGCGTTCGCGGCCGTCGAGGTGACACCGGACATCGAGGACGAAATCGACATCCAGGTCAAGGACGACGACCTCGATGTGACGACGATGCGCGCGGGCGGAAAGGGCGGTCAGAACGTGAACAAGGTGGAGACCGCGGTGCGGATGAAGCACATCCCGAGCGGCATCGTCATCGTTTGCCGGGCGGAGCGCTCGCAGCACCAGAACCGCCGCATGGCGCTGAAGATGCTCAAGGCCAAGCTCTACGAGATCGAGACGCAAAAGCGCGAGGAGCAGGCCGCCGCGCAGGCGGCGAGCAAGACGCAGATCGCGTGGGGCAACCAGATTCGCAGCTACGTACTCCAGCCCTACCGCCTCGTGAAGGATCTGCGGACATCCCACCAGAACGGCAACGTCGACGCGGTGCTCGACGGCGATCTCGACGCCTTCATCGAGGCGTACCTCTTGGCGGCGGCGGGAGGCACGCTCAAGAAGGGCGGGGTGGCCGAGGACTCCGACGCCGACTAGGGTCGCAGTGCCATCCGACAGCACATGGGCGTCGACAAACAGACCGACAAGGACTCGCGCATCGCGGAGGAGGCGATCATCGCCGCTCGGCGGGCGAAAGCGGAGCGGCTGCGCGCCGACGGCGAGAACCCCTTCGCGAACGACGTGGCGCCTCGCCTCGGCGGGCGCACGTGCGACGTCGGTGAGGCGCGCGTCTTGGCCGACCCCGCGCGCGATCCGGCCGGACGCTACGACGAGGGGAAAGTGCGGTCGGCGGCGGGCGAAGGCCTGCTCCACGTGCGCGGGCGGATCGTCGCCCTCCGATCGACGGGCGGCCTCGCGTTCCTGCGGGTGCGGGATCGGACGGGGGAGATCCAGCTGCTGGTCAGCCAGGCCAACCTCGGGCCGGATTTCGAGCGCCTGGGGCAGCTCGACGTCGGCGACGTCGTCGAGGCCGAGGGCACCCTTACGGCGAGCAAGCGGGGCGAGCTCTCGATCGAGCCGAAGCGGCTGCGGCTCCTCACCAAGGCGTACCGCCCGCTGCCGGAGAAGTGGCACGGCCTGACGGACGTCGAGATCCGCTACCGCCGGCGGTACGTCGATCTCATCGCCAACCCACCCGTGGCCGACGTCTTTCGGGCGCGGAGCCACGTCGTTCGGGCGGCGCGGGCGATCCTCGACGAAGAGGGCTTCCTCGAGGTGGAGACGCCGACCATGCACACGCTCATCGGCGGCGCGGCGGCCAAGCCGTTCGAGACCCATCACAACGCGCTCGACATGCGCTTGTTCATGCGCATCGCACCGGAGCTCTACCTCAAGCGGCTCGTCGTCGGCGGGCTCGAGCGCGTCTACGAGATCGGACGCTGCTACCGGAACGAAGGGATCAGCACGCGGCACAACCCGGAGTTCACGATGCTCGAGTTCTACCGCGCGTACGCGACGGCGGACGACCTCATGCAGTTCACCGAGGCGCTGCTGCGCGGGATCGACGCGCGCCTCGCGGCGGCGATGCCGGAGGCGCATGCGCTCTGGATGGACGCACGGCCGTTCACGCTAGCGGAGCCGTTCGCGCGCGTCTCGATGGATCGGGCCGTGGCGTCGGCGGCCGAGCGGACCGCCATCCCCGAGTGGGTCGGCGCCTCCGAGAGCGGCGGCGGCGCAGCCGTGGTCGAGCTCCTCGCGGTCGACTTCGCGGGGCGGATCAAGGAGTGGGCGAGGGCCTCGCCGCGCGCGTCGGCGATCGATTGGGGGAACCTCCGCAAGGCCGTCGCCAAGGCCGAGGGCGCGGGAGAGCGCCTCTTCACGTGCTACGAGTACCTCGCCGAGCCGTTCCTCGCCGACGACTACCGCACGGGGAACGGCAAGCACTCCGTCCCCGTGCTCATCAAGGACTACCCGTTCGAGGTCTCGCCGCTCGCGCGGCGCAACGACGCGCAGCCCGAGATCGTGGACCGCTTCGAGCTCTTCGTCCACGGCCGAGAGCTATGCAACGCGTTCAGCGAGCTGAACGACCCGGACGACCAGGCCGCGCGGTTCCGCGCGCAGGTCGACAAGAAGGCGCGCGGGGACGAGGACGCGATGGACTTCGACGAGGACTACGTGCGCGCGCTCGAACACGGGATGCCGCCCACCGCGGGGTTCGGGATGGGGATCGACCGGCTCGTCATGGCGCTGACCAACTCCGCCTCGATCCGCGACGTCATCCTTTTTCCTCTGCTGCGGCCCGAGCGCTAGGTCGGAAGGCTCATGCGCCGGAGGGCCGTCGTCAGGTTGGGGATCGGATTGGCGCTCGCGGCGGCGTGCGCGGCCCTCGCCGTGTTCGCGCACGCGCGCGGGGCCCACGCCCCGCCGGGAGCGCGCTCCGCGCTCGTCCTCGTCCTGACCCTCGCGGTCGGCGCTGGCGGCGTCCTCTTCGTCGCGTGGGGCGTCGGGGGGCTGCTTGCGAGCATCGGGTGGCGCCGGGCCAACCTGGTCGTCGTCGCCGCTTCGTGCCTGGGGTTCGCCGCGTTCGCGGAGTGGACTCGCCTCCTCCCGCCGCTGCGAGGCTCTGCCTGGACCGTGCGCGACACGCTGGTGCGCGCGGGCGCCGTCGTAACGGGAGCGGTGCTCCTCGTGTCGACGGTCGTCGCGCTGGTGCCCTGGGGGCTCGATCGCCTCGAACGCGGCTCGCTCTCGCCGTACATCGCCGCGCGCCACGTCCGCGCGAAGAAGAGCGGGTTTTTGACCCTCATCAGCGGCCTGTCGATCTTCGCGGTCGCGCTCGGCTCCTTCTCGCTGTCGGGCGCGATCAGCGTGATGGGCGGCTTCAGCGCCGATCTGAAGCGCAAGATCCTCGGCAACAACGCGCACATCGTCATCGACACGACGAGCCAGTCGGCGTGGGACGACTACGAGCCGACGCTCGAGCGGGTTCGGGGCATCCCCGGCGTCGTGGCCGCGACGCCGGTCGTCCAGGGCGAGGTCATGGCGTCGAGCTCGTCCAACCTCGCGGGCGTCGTCGTCCACGGCATCGACCCGGAGTCGATCGGCAACGTGATCGACTTGCGAAAGAACGTCGAGGCGCCGGTCAAGGTCAAGGACAAGCTCTCTTACCTGGCCGATCCGGAGCTCCTTCGCCACCTCGACCCGGACGAGGTCATCGGCGTGGGCGCGGGCGGCGAGGAGTACACGAAGGGGCCCGACCTGCCTCCGCTCGGCGACGACATCGACCCGGCCGTCCGCGCGGCGCTCGAGGGCCCCCCCCTGCGGCCTGGGCTCGTCGTCGGCAGGGAGCTCGCCAAGACGCTCCACGTGTACGTCGGGGACGACGTGACGCTCGTGTCGCCGCTCGGCGATCTCGGGCCGATGGGGGTGATGCCGAAGACGCGCAAGTATCGGATCGCAGCGATCTTCTACAGCGGGATGTACGAGTACGACGCCACGCACGTGTACGTGACGATCGACGAGGCGCAGAGCTACTTCGGCACACCGAACCAAATCACGTCGATCGAAGTAAAGGTGGACGACGCGGAGAACGCCGACCGTCTCACCCCACTCGTCGCCGCCGCCGTCGATCGCCCGGAGCTGCGCGTGCGCGACTGGCGGGAAATCAACAAGAACCTCTTCAGCGCGCTCAAGCTCGAGCGCATCGCGACGTTCCTGATCCTGTCGATCGAGATCATCGTGGCGAGCTTCTGCATCGTGTGCACGCTCCTGCTCATGATGGCGGAGAAGGCCAAGGAGATCGCCATCCTCAAGGCGCTCGGCGCCACCGACGGGACGGTCATGCGCACGTTCATGACCGAGGGGGTCATCATCGGCGGGGTCGGGACGTTGCTTGGCGTGTCGACCGGCCTCGCCCTGTGCACCGGCCTGGCGTGGTTCGGGCTGCGCCTCGACCCCGACGTCTATTACATCGATCGCCTCCCCATCAACGTGAGTGGATGGGACTACGGCGCCGTGACGATCGCGGCGCTCACGATTTGCACACTGGCGACGATCTTCCCCGCGTGGCAGGCGGCGCAGCTACGACCGGTGGACGGCCTGCGCTACGAGTGAGACCCGTCGCCCGCTTCCATGAGGGTGGCCATATCCTTCGGGATGGGGATGGGGACGTCGAACGCCGCGACGATGGGGCCGCCCGCGTAGGCGACGCGGGCGGCGTGGAGCGCCTGGCGGCCCAGGGCGCGGATGACGGGCCCGCCGTACAGCTCGTCTCCCGCCAGCGGGTGCTCGATCGCGGCGAAGTGCGCCCGGATCTGGTGGCGCAGCGCCTTGCCGACGGACGCCTCCACGAGCGCCCACGCCCCAGAGCGCTGGAGCACGCGGTAGCGCGTCGCCGCCGGGCGCGGCTCGTAGCGCATCACGTCGCGCGGGTGCACGCACGCGTAGACGCGGCGCTGGTCCTTCGGGTGGTTGGCGAGGGGAAACTCGATGACGCCTTCTCCCGGGAGACCCGACTCGCTGCATACGAGCAGGTATCGCTTGTCGAGCCGACCCTCCTTCAGCGCGTCCTTGAGCTCCTCGAACGCCGCCGCCGTCCGGGCGACGACGACCGCCCCGCTCGTCTCGGTGTCGAGGCGATGGATGATCCCCGGCTCGCGCGCCGAGTGCCCGACGAAGGACTCCCCGTCGGGAACGAGCTCGGGGTAGCGGCCGAGCAGCGCGTTCACCAGGGTTCCGGCCTCCCCCGGGCGCAGCGGCGCGGTGGGCTGGCCCGCGGGCTTGTCGGCGACGACCACGTGTTCGGTCTCGAGCGCGATGCGCAGCGGCGCGCCCTCCGTCGCGACGGCGGCCGTTTCGACCACCTGCGCCGTGTCGACCCGCACGACGTCGCCCTGAGCCACGTTGCCGCCCTTGGGGAGGCGGCGGCCGTTGACGCGCACGGCGCCGAACTCGATCGCGCGTTTCACCCGCGCGCGACTCAACTCGGGAACGAGCTGCGCGACCGCCTTGTCGAGACGGAATCCGTCGAGCGACGCCGGGACCACGACCTGGCGCACCGACCCCTCGGCGCGGGACTCGGGGCGGGACTCGGTATCGCTCATGGGGTTCGAACCAACCCGCCACTATTACCACGCGCGCACGCGGACCGCCTGGCGGTATCTTGCCGTACGCGTGCTCGTGCACCTCGACAAGCTCCCGGCCGACTCGCTCGTCGTCCTCTATCTCGCGGCGTCGCTCCTCGTCGCCGTGCTCGTGCGACGCGCGCTTCGCCGGTCGCTCGCGCAGATTGCCAAGATCCGCAAGGACGAGCTCAGCGAGGTCCTCGCCGCGAGCGTGCCCCGGCCGGCCGCGATCGCCGTCTTCCTCGTCGCGATGGCCGCGGGCCTGCGCTTTCTCCCGCTGACCGAGCCGAGGCTGCTCGAGCTCCACAAGGTCCTCGCCCTCGCCCTCGGCCTCCTCGGCGTCGCCCTCGTCATCCGCGTCGCCCTGCGATCCATCGACGCTTACGGCCGCTCCAACCCGGAGCTTCAATCGTCGGCCGGGATCGGCAAGGCGGTGACCTGGATCGTGGGCCTCGGCGTCGTCGCCGTCCTCGTCAGTGACACCCTCGGCATCTCCCTCGCCCCGGCGCTGACCGCCCTCGGCGTGGGCTCGCTCGCCGTCGCGCTGGCGCTCCAGGACACCCTCTCGAACTTCTTCGCAGGCCTCTACATCGTCTTCGACAAGCCGGTCCGGCCGGGCGATTTCATCCGCGTCGACCCGTCGTACGAGGGGTACGTGCACGCCATCGGCTGGCGCTCGACGCACCTTCGCACCCTCTCGAACAACCTCGTCGTCATCCCGAACGCCACCCTCTCGAAGGCGATCATCACCAATTTCACGCTCCCCAACCCCCACGTAGCGTCGAACGTCCGGGTCGATTTCGCCGCCGACGTCGACGTGGATCGCGTCGAAGACATCCTCGGCGAGGAGGCGATGCGCGCGCTCGACCTGCCGGGCCTCGCCCCCGCGCCGGCGCCGGGAGTGTCGTTCTCGCCGGGGTTCGTCGACGGGGGCGTCTCGTTCACGATCTACTTCTACGTGACGTCGTTCGGCGACCAGGGGGCGGTCCAGCACGCGCTCCGCAAGCGCGTGGCCGCGCGCCTTCGCCGTGAGGGGATTCCGCTCGCGTCCTCTCGCGTCATCTTGCGAAAAGACGGATGACCGAGACGGTTGGCTCTCGCTCGGGACGACCCTAGAGAACAAAGCGTGCCCGAGGGGATGGTTCCGCCTGGCGGCGTGTCCGACGCGCGGCCCCACGTCGTCATCGTCGGCGGGGGCTTCGGCGGGCTCACGGCCGCCCAGGCGCTCGCGCGCGCTCCCGTCCGCGTCACGCTGATCGACCGCACCAACCACCACACCTTCCAGCCGCTGCTCTACCAGGTGGCGATGGCGGGCCTGTCGCCGGCGGAGATCGCCCAGCCCATCCGCGCAATCCTCCAGGCGCAGCACAATGCCACCGTGCTCATGGCGGAGGCCGCGCGAGTCGACATGGAGGGCCGACGGGTCGAGCTCGCGGACGGCGGCGCCCTCCCCTACGATTGGCTCGTCCTCGCGTGCGGCGCCGAGACCTCGTACTTCGGCCACGACGCCTGGCAGGCGGCGGCGCCGGGGCTCAAGTCGATCGAGGACGCGCTCGACATCCGCCGGCGGGTGCTCCTCGCCTTCGAGCAGGCAGAGCGGGGGCCGGCCCCGTCCGCATTGAGCTTCGTCGTCATCGGCGGCGGGCCCACGGGCGTCGAGCTGGCGGGGGCGGTGGCCGAGCTGGCCAAGTTCGTTCTCGATCGCGACTTCCGGCGCATTGATCCCTCGGCGGCGCGCGTGACGCTGCTCGAGGCCGGACCGCGGATCCTGCCTTCGTTTCGACAGAAACGTCGGAAAGCGCCGTCGCCCAGCTCCACGAGCTCGGCGTCGACGTCCGATCGGGCACGCGCGTGACGGCCATCGAACCGGGTTGCGTGCGGCTGAAGACGCCCGATGGCGCCGAGGAGCGGATCGGCTGCGCGGTCACGCTCTGGGCTGCAGGCGTGCACGCCAACCCGCTGACGGCGACCCTCGGCGTCCCTCTCGACTCCGCCGGGCGCGTCCTCGTCGGTCGCGACCTCGCCGTCCCGGGTCACCCGCACGTGTTCGTTGTCGGCGACGCGGCCCGTTTCGACGGCAAGGACGGCCGCCCCTTGCCAGGCGTGAGCCCCGTCGCAATGCAGGAGGCGCGCACCGTGGCGCGGTCGATCCGGCGCGCGATCGACGGCAGAGAGCCCCTCCCCTTCTCCTATCGGGACAAAGGCTCGATGGCCACGATCGGCCGCCGCCGCGCCGTCGCCGTCGTCGATCGCATGCGCCTGAGCGGCTTCATTGCATGGCTGGCATGGCTCATCGTTCACATTTGGTATCTGATCGGTTTCAAGAACCGCATCGTCGTGATGACCATCTGGGCGTGGTCGTACGCCACCTATCGCCGGGGGGCGCGACTGATCACCGAGTCGTCTCGACCGACACGGTAGAGTGGCGCGAAGCGCAGTCGTCACCTTGACGACGTGGAGCGCTGGTCGGATCAGGGCAGCGGTTGGTCGAATCCGGGCAGCGAGGCGGGCGACGCAGGCCGACTTCCTGAGGAGTTCTGCGGAGGGGGGAGCTCGCATGAAGCGTGCTCTGGGGGCCGCGGCGAACGACGCCGGTGCCCCGATCGCAGATGCACGGTCACTCAATCGACAAGGAGCCCCCCCTATCATGATGGTTCAACTTCCGTCGGATCCCCACGCCCAGCTTCGCGCGCTCTACCAGGCCCTCTTGTCCAACCAAGACCGGTTCGATGAGTTTCGAAGGTTGCTCGCGCTCTACGACTACGATCCTCGTGAGGTCGACGATGAGCCGTCGGAGGCTGCAGCCGTACGGCAAAAGCTCAACGACCGTATCTCCGGCTGGATCGGCGGCAACTTTTGCGGGCTGAGCACGATGCAGACGTTCCAATGGCGAGCCATCATCGTCGAGGAGCGGTTCAACGTTTCGTTGTCCCCGTGGAAGGAGTCCAACCTGTACTAACGGGGGCTCCGGAGCGTCGATGAACATCCCCCAGCTTGTCGACGAGCTTTACGGGGCCTTCGCGGATCGCATCGGTGAACCGTGGTCGACCTCGGCGCGAGATTTGCCGCGCGCGCTGGATCTCGCGCCCTGCGCCGTCCCTTGGAGCCGCGTCTTTTCGCACGAGGTCACGCTCGGTGCTCCCGCGCTGTTCGCTGAGGCAATGCCGACGGTTCCAAGCCCGGTCGTTCGCGAGGCCGTGCTCGCGCATGCGTTGGCTGTCATCGACGCGTTCGGGACGGACCGCATCGAGGACGACCAGATCGCGCCGTCGCCGGCGGTGCTCGCCGTATTGGGTCAGGCGCGACGGGAACGAGACAGGGCGGTGGCGCGTGTCTTCGGGCACACCCCGCCGCCGGATTGTCTCTTCTCGGCCGCGGACGCGATATCCGTGCACGCCATTCGCAGAGAGCGTTCGCTCCTCGAGTCGGGACGCCCGGTCGACATGCGCATCTACGAGAGGGCTTCCCTCGACAAGCAATGTGCCGGAATCGTCGCGAGCGTCGCCCTCGCGCGCGCTGCGGGCTGGCCCGATCGGCGGTGCGCAGCGGTTCGGGCCACTCTCCAGAACGTTTGGCTTGGCCTCCAGATGGCCGATGACGTCGTCGACTGGGAGGAAGACCTCGCCTGCGGGGGCGCATGGGCGGTCTGCCTCATGAAAGGCCTGGATCCTCCGCCACCCTCCGGGGAATGGCGGATCAGCACGGGCCGCGTCAAGGAACATGTGTTGAGGTCCGGTATCTTGGGAGCCATGCTCGCCCGCGCCCAGGCTCACATGCGGGCGGCGCGGAGGCGCGCGACGATCCTCGGCGCCCACCGGCTCGCCGCGTGGTCCGGGGGGTTCGAGGCTCGGATGGCGAACCTGGTCGCAGCGGAGCTGCGAAGTCCCGGGTACGCCGTGCGCGCCCATGCCCTCTCGGCCTGGGCTCACGAGGTCCTCGCGTGACGGGCTCGCGGCACGACTGGGACTTCCCGTACGAGCCCCTCGCGGGCCCTCCCTGCGGCGATGCGCCCGAGCCAGTGGACGCGGTCGTCGCAACGAGCCGGCCGGTCGATCGATCAGCCCTCGAAGGCGCGCTGGGCCT
>DATGJA010000143.1:0-24203 GCA_035295445.1 Polyangiaceae bacterium
TGCTCTACGAGATGATCGCGGGGGTAAGGCCGGTCGACGGCGACGACGCACGCATCATCGCGCTCAAGGTGGAGCGGGGTGAGGTGGTCCCGCTCGTCCAGGTGGCGCGCGAGGTTCCGCGGGAGATCGCCGGGTTCGTCCATCGGGCCATGGCGCCGCGCCCGGAGATGCGCTTCGCGACGGCGACCGAGACGCGCCTGGCGCTCCAAGCCGCCACGGCAGGCAAGCGCGCGGCCACCGCGGGAATGCCGGCGGCTGCGGCGCCGCCTGCGCCCGCAGGCACGATCGAGCTCGCCGCGCCCGCCCCGTTCCGGCCGCCCGCCGTGGAGGGCACCTCCGCCGAAGGCCCCGTGGACACGCTCCGCGCCCCGCCCATCGCGACCGCGCTGGCGCAGCCCGTCCCGGGCATGGGCGTCGTCCTCGGCGTCCCCGCCAACGCAATCGCTTCCCCGCGGCGGAGCCGTCGCGGACCGCTCGTCGTTCTCGTGGCGCTTCCGTTGCTCCTCGGGGCCGGCGTGGTCGTCGCCCTCGTCGTGACGGGAACCTGGGCGTCCGGCACGACGCCCGACCCGGAGCCCACGGCCCCGTCGCCCGCGCCTCCCACGAACACGGTCTCGGCGTCCCCCGCGCCGGTGGCGCCGAGCGCCTCCCCCCCGGCCGTTCCAACGCTCTCGCCGACGAAGCCGACGCCGATCACGCCCCGACCCGTCCCGTCCAACCGGCCCCCCGGGCCGGCTCCCGAGGCGGACGCGGGCGGCATCCTGCCGTTCGTCTTCCCGTCGTCGCTGCCCACGGTCTTTCCACCGTTCCCGAGCGGCTTCCCGTTGCCCGCCGGCTTCCCCACGTCGCTGCCAAGCGCGCTCCCCAGCATTCTTCCGCCGTGGCCGCCTCCCTTCCAGGTCCCGGTCCCGCCTTCGACGCGCGGCTCCTCGGGAGGGGACTAGGCGTGGCTGCCGCCGGCGGGATCGAGCCTCTCCGCGAGCTCGGCGAGCTGGCGCAGGGATGGCGCCTCGTCAAGGGCCGCTCCGTTCGGCGGCTGGCCGTATCCGCGGTCTCGTTCGTGACCGTCCTTGCGCTGCTCGTTGCGCGGCGGGGCACGTTCGGCGCGCGGGTCGGCGCGGCCGTGGCCGTCGTCGGCGGGGCTCTCCTCGCGTTGACGTGGGCCGTCGTCGAGCGGCGCCGCGCCCGCCGGCCCGAGGCGGTCCTGCGAGGTCCGGCGCGGTCGGTCGACGCGGGGCGCGCGGATCGGGCGCTCCGGGCGCTCACGCTGCTCGGCCCCGACGGCGAGGGTCGGGACGCGGCGACCTCCGTGGATCTCGCTCGGGCGCACGTGGCCCGCGTGCTGGCGGACCTACCGGCGGGGCGCATCGCGGAGCGCTGGTCGCAGGTCGCAGCGCGGACGACGGCCGCTGCGCTCGCGGCGGCCGTGTGCGTGATCGGTCTCGGACTCGCCAACGCGTGGTCTGTTCTCGAGGGGGCGGACGTCCTCTTGGCACGCGGAGGGATTGCCCCCGCCACGATGCGGTGGTTGGACGAGGTGGACCTCACGGCTCGCCCTCCGGACTATCTCCGTGAGCCCGAGATCCGCGAAATGGCCGCGGGTCCGCTCGTGCTGCCCAACGGCACGCTCCTGACGGTCAAGGGCCGCCCGTTGCACGCGGGCCGACGTCTGCTCCTGAGCGACGGTTCGGTCGAGGTGCCCTTCGTCGAAGACGGGGCGTCCGAGCTCGTGGCGCGGTGGCCCCTCGACCCGGGTCGCTCGGAGCCGTCGTCCGGACCACGCCGGGCAGCGGTCGACGTGAAGCTGCGCGTCGTGGCGCGCTTCGGCGACGTGACCGTCCCGGAGCCGGACGCGCTCGAAGTCGCGGTGGTCCTCGACGCGGCGCCCGTCGTCAAGCTCGAGGGGGCGCCGCGCCGGCTCGCGCTGGCCGAGCAAGTCGACGACGTCCCGATCAAGTATGAGGCCACCGACGACCACGGCCTGCGGGAGGTCCAACTCGTGCTTCGATGTGGCGCCTCCGAGGACCGGCGCGTGCTCTCGCACCTCGACGGCGAGGCGACGAGCGATCAGGGCGGGCAGACGCTGCGCCTGCGCGACCCGTTCGTCAAGAAATGCCACGCCCCCATCGAGGTGACCGTGGAGGCGAAGGACAACGACCCGCTGACGGGGCCGAAGTGGGGGGCCAGCCCGGCGATCACGCTCGTCCCGCCGGACATCGGCGAGCCCGAGGCGGAACGTCTCGAAGAGTTCAAGAAGGTGCGCGACGCGCTGGTCGACCGCCTCGCCGAGAGGCTCCGGGGCGACTTTCCGGCGGGCGCCGCACAACGCAAGACGCTCGCCGCAGACGACGGCGCGAAGGTGCGCGCGGACGACGCGCTCCTCGATCGCGCGCTCCGTGCCGTGCACGGGGGCATTCGCGTGCCGTCGGGCGTCCGCGCGATGCTCGTGGCCCAGCAGCAGTCGATGCGCAAGGCCATCGGTGCGCAGGTCCAGTCGCCCACGCCCGCGAATCACGCCGCGGTGGTCAAGGCGACGGAGCGCTTTGTGCTCGTCATCGACGCGGTGATTCGAGGATTGGGGCTTCGCGACGCGCGCGAGTCCGCGCGCCAGCTCGCCGACGTGGCGGACGATCTCGCCGTCGGGAACCTCCAGATGCAGAGCGACGACGCGGATACGCGGACCCGGGGCGCTGCGCGCGCGGACGCCGCGCGACTCGTCCTCGCGGCGGGGGGGACGGCCATCCGGCGCCTCGGGACGCTGGGCTGGGACCTGGGCGAGATCGTCGAGGCGGACCTCGCGCGCGTCGACAGGGGACGCCGGGGCGAGGACCTGATCCACGCGGAGCTGGCCGCGCGAGATCTGGCGGCCCGGCTGCGCCAGCCGGACCCGTCGTTCGGCGCGCGCGGTGGAAGGATGGGACTCGGCGGGAGCGAAGGCGGGGGCGCGGGAGCCTCGGGGCAGGAGGGCGAATCGGACGAAGTGGAGCAGGCGTTTCGCGAGGCTGCCCAAGAGCTCGAGCGCCTGACGCAGGACCACGGCGGACAAGTCGGCAAGACCGAGGAGGCCCTCGCCGGCGGAACGAGCGACGACGAGCTCGGTCGCATGCGGGAAGAGGCGAAGCGTCATGCCGAAGCGGTGCGCGAGGCGGTGCGCGCGCTCCCCAGCATCGGGACCGGAAGTCAATCGTGGACGAGCAAGGGCGCGGCGGGGCGCGAGTTCGCCGAGCAGATGGCCCGCTCGCTCGAGCAGGGTCGCTCCGAGGAGGCCGTCGAGAGCGGGCGCAGCGCGCTCGGCTCCCTCGACGGCGCCCGTGACATGCTGCGCAAAGGTTCGCCGCAGGACGTCGGCCAGCACGACGGGGCCCGCGTCGACGACGCGCGCGGAAGGCTCGCCGCCGAGCAGCGCTGGGCGGAGGAACAGCTTCGCCAGATGAGACGCCGCGCGGCGGAGCGTGCGCGCGGTCAGCTTGAGGAAGGGGGTCGGGAAGAGGACAAGCTGGCGGACCGCGCGCTCGATCTCGCCCACAAGAGCCGCCAGAGTGGTTCGTTCCCGGAGCAGGCCGTCGAGTCGCTCGGCGACGCGGAGCGCGCCGCACGTCAGGCCGCGCAAGCGCTCAAGCAAGGGGACGCCGAGCGAGGACTCCAGCAGCAGCGCGAGGCGCAACGGGCGCTCGAAGCCGCGCGCGAGCAGCTCGACGCCAATGACGACGACGGAGGTTCGGGCGCGAGCGACGACGGCGACTCACGATCGTCGAACGAGCGCGGGCGGTTCGAATGGAGCAAGAACGAGCACAAGGGCCCCGAGGACTTTCGCAGGCGCGTGATGCGTGGTCTCGCCCAGCCGACCAAAGGGTCGCTCAAGGACGCGGTGCGCCGCTACGCCGAGGGGCTCCTCCGATGAACCCGCGACGCGCGACGTCACTGCGCGCCGGGCTGTTCGGCGGCCTCCTGGTCGCCGCGGCCGTACTGCCCACCCACGCGGCGAGCGCCGGCGGCGGCTCCCCCTCCTCGACGAACCCCACGAGTCTCCCCGAAGCCGCGGTGCGCGCGAGGGCTCTCATCGCCGCGCTCGACTACGACGACGCGCGTCGGGAGCTCGAGGGGGCCGACGGGAGCGATCCGCGCGTGGCGCTGGAGAAGGCGAGGCTCGCCGTCGACGAGCTCGATTGCGACGGCGCGGCCGCGATTCTCGCGCGCGCCGAGGTCCAGAAGACCGAGGACGGCGACGTGCTGGCGGACATCGCACGCGGTTGCCAGCGCGTCACCGCCGCCTTGGTACGGGACGCGGACGACGCGCGCGCCATCGAGGTCCTCTGGCAGGACGAACACGATCGGGCGCTCGGCCCGCTGCTCATGGATACCATCGCGAGGGCCCGAGACGCCCTGTCGCGGGATCTCGGCGTCGACTGGCCGCGCCCGACGCGCGTGGTGGTCGTGCGCGACCTTCTCTCGCTGTCGGCCATGACGGGCTTGCCGTATCGCAGCGCGCAGACGACGGGGACGGTCGCAGTCGCCAAATGGGGGCGGGTGAATCTGCTCAGTCCGCGGGCGAGTCTTCACGGATTCGCGTGGCGCGATACCGTCGCGCATGAGCTCACGCACCTCGCCGTCACGCGGGCGACGGCGGACCGCGCGCCGCTGTGGCTCCAGGAGGGCGTGGCGAAGAACGAAGAGGTGCGCTGGCGGGATCCCGGCCCGTTCGACGACCGCCCGTCGCCCGAGTCCGTCACCCAGCGCGGCGCGGAGCTCGGCTTGACGCTGCCGCTCGACCGCCTCGGGCCGAGCGTGGCGATGCTGCCGAGCGCGGACGCGGCGGCCGTCGCGTTTGCCGAGGTGACAAGCTTCGTACGCTTCTACATGAGCTCGGGGACCGGGACCTCGGCGCTCCGGGACCTTCTCGCCGGCTTGCGGGAGGGCAAGAACCCGGACGCGGCACTGGTCGCCGCGAGCGGCGCCGACCTCAAGGCGTGGGACGTGCGGTGGAAGGCCTACCTCGCGTCGCGCCCCAGGGTGACGCTGTCGCCGATGTCGGACCTCGGGCCGCATGCCCCGGCATCGCTCGCGACCCTGCGTGACCTCCGCGATCGAACGCGCCTCGCCGAGCTGCTCCTCGCCCGTCGTCATGCCGGCGAGGCGCTCGTGGAGCTCGGGCCGCGCCAGGGCGCCCCCCAGGACGAGACCTCCTCGACCGATCCGGCGGTCCGTTGGCTGCGCGGTCGTGCGCTGGAGGAGGTCGGCAAGCGGGCGGAAGGGGAGGCTCTCGTCGCAGATCCGTTGCAGGTGACCGGGTCTTTCGGCCCCTGGTGGGCGATGCGCGGGCGCTGGGCGCGTCTGCGGGCCGACGAGCCGACCGCGGCTCGGTCCTTCGCGGAGGCCCTCGCCGCCGACCCCTTCGACCCCGAAGGGGCCTGCGAGACCGTGGCCGTCCTCGAGACGCCGGCCGATCCGGTGGAGAGGCCCCTTTGCGACGCGGCCCGCGCGTGGGTCGAGCCCGAGGACGTGCACGGCAACGCCGGCGATGCGGACAAGTAGGGGGATTCGAGCGAAGGAAGGAGTCGGGCGAGACGCCGCGTCGAAAATACCGCGTGTTTGACCCGCTGGACCGCCGGCAGGTAGCATGGCTAAAGGGCGATCCACTATTTGCCGAGCCGAAGACGCACGAGGAAACCCCATCGTTCGGGCGGCCGTCGCTCCCTGGTGTGCGACCGAGCGCCCCCTCCCATGAGCGCTCTCACCTTCGCCACAGCCCAGATGCTGAGGATCATGCCTCGCGCGCGCCTCGGACGAGCGGCCGGAAGACTGGCCGAGGTCCGCTGGCCCGACCCCGTGGGCCGCGCCGTCGTCGCCGTGTACTCGAAGGCTTACGGCGTGTCGCTCGACGAGTGTCGCCGAAAGGGGCCTTGGCCGACCTTCGACGCGTTCTTCACGCGGGAGCTCGCGCACGGGGTCCGGCCCGTGGACGGCGACGCTCGTGCGATCGTCAGCCCGGCCGACGGTCGAATCGAGTCCATGGGGGCGATCGACGGGGGGGGGACCTTCGTCGTCAAGGGCCGCCCGTACTCCGTGGAGGAGCTGGTCGGAGACGCCGTGGAAGCGAATCGCTTCCGGGGCGGGGCGGGCTTCGTCGTGTACCTGTCGCCCCGCGACTACCACCGTGTGCACGCGCCTGCGAGCGGCGTCGTCCGCCGCATCCGCTCCATGCCGGGGGACTACTTTCCGGTGAACGCGATCGGCCTACGCCACATCCCGAACCTCTTCTGCAGGAACCGGCGCGTCGCCATCGAGATCGACGCCGACGGCGGTCTCGGTCGCGTGACCGTGGTCATGGTCGTGGCGATCATCGTGGGGCGCATCACGGCGATCGGAATCGACGCGCGCGACGTTCCGCTGGGCGACCACACGCTGGACCCGCCCGCGCGCGTGGCGAAGGGCGACGAGATCGGCGTCTTCCACCTCGGATCGACCGCCGTCGTCCTCACCGAGAGACGACCCGACGGCGGGCGGTGGCTCGTGGCAGAGGGGCCCGTGCGGTACGGCGAAGCGCTCATGCGGGCGGCTGATCCCGTCCGGACCCACGACGCGGCCACTCGACCCGCGCAGGACGGTCACTCGGGAGCGGGGCAATGAGCGAAGACCGGCGAGACGGCGCGTCGGTGCTTCCGAGAGAGCCCGAGGACGAATCGAGGCCGCTGCGCCCGAGCTCGTCGCCCGCCGCGCGACGACGTGCGCGGGTCGGTCTGCGCATTCCGGACGACGAGATCACGCGTCCGCAACCTCCCGTCGCGGAGATCGCGGCGCGCCCCGCGGTTCCCCGGCCGACGTCCCCGGAGCCCGCGGGCGAGGTCGTCAAGCCGATGCGCATCATCACGATCAACCCGCCTCCGGTCGCCGAGGCGCCGCTGCCTCCCGCGGTGCCCCCGCCCGCGAGCGTGCCCGAGGTCGACGGGTGGGACGCGCCGGTGTCGGTCGATACCGAGGACGACGAGGAGCGGGACGAGCCCACAATCCCGCATTTGCCGGCGGCGCCCTCGACGCCGCGGCAGGTGGCCGAGCCCGAGGAGTCCGACGTTCGCTTCGACGACGAGGTGCCGACTCCCTTGCTGCCGGCCGTCGCGGCGGACGGGGAGCGCCGATCGGACCCCGGGGACGCGCCGGAGATCTCCGCCGAAGACTTGGTCGCCGTGGAAGCGGCGCCGGCGATCCTCCGAGCGGACCTGCCGCCGGCTCGCTCGCACGCTCCGTCCCATCCCTCGCACCCGCCGCTTCCCCGTCCGAACAAGCCGAGCGTGCCGCCCGGCCGGCCGCCGCTGGTGATCATCCCTCCACACGTCGGAACGTTCGCGCCTGCCCCCGAGAGCATCGGGGTGCGTCGCAAGGGGCGCCTGTGGTGGGAGGACTTCTTCAACGACGATTTTCTTCGGACCACGGAGAAGACGACCGACGAGCAGATCCTCCGCGAGGTGGGGTTCATGGAGGACGCATTGGGCATCGAGCGCGGCGGGGCCTTGCTCGATCTCGCCTGCGGGACGGGTCGCCACGCGATCGAGCTGGCGCGGCGTGGCTACGAGGTCGTGGGGTTCGATCTCTCGCTGGCCATGCTCGCGCGCGCCGGGGAGGAGGCGCAGGACCGAGGCACCAAGATCAACTTCGTCCAGGGCGACATGCGCGAGATGGCGTTCGAGGAGCAGTTCGACGGCGTCTACAGCTGGAACACGAGCTTCGGCTACTTCGAGGAGGACAAGAACGCGCAGGTCGTGGACCGCGTTCACCGCGCGCTCAAGAGCGGCGGCCTCTTTCTCCTCGATGTGGTCAATCGTGACTTTCTGGTGCGGCAATCGCCGTCGCTCGCATGGTTCGAAGGGGACGGCTGCGTATGCATGGACGAGATGGCGATCGACTTCATCAGCAGCCGGATGCGGGTCAAGCGGACGATGATGCTCGACGACGGACGGACCCGTGAGGTCGAGTATTCGATGCGCGTCTACAGCCTCCACGAGCTCGGGAGAATCCTGCACGAGCACGGCTTCAAAGTTTGCGAGGTGACGGGTCGGATCGCGACGCCCGGCGTCTTCTTCGGCAATGAATCGCCGCGCACGATCATCCTCGCCGAGAAGCGCTGAGGGGCGTCGTGGCCCTCCGGAAGATCGCCACGATCGGCCACCCCGTGCTGCGGGACCGCGCGCGCGAAGTGTCTCGGGAGGAGCTCCTCGGCGCGAGCGTCCAGGCGCTGGTCGACGACATGATCGAGACGATGCGCGACGCGCAGGGCGCGGGAATCGCGGCGCCGCAGGTTCACGAGAGCGTGCGGATCTGTGTCATCGAGGTCAAAGACAACCCGCGCTACCCGTACAAGCCCAACTTCCCGCTCACGGTGCTCGTCAACCCGATCGTGGAGCCCACCACCGTGGAGACGTTCCTCAACTACGAGGGCTGTCTGAGCGTCCCGAACCTCCGCGGAGAGGTGCCGCGCTCCGCCGGCGTCCGGGTGCAAGCGTGGGACCGCCACGGCGAGCCCGTCCGGATGGCGCTCCAGGGGCTGACCGCGGGCACCTTCCAGCACGAGGCCGACCACCTTGACGGCACGCTCTTCGTGGATCGCGTGGTCGACACGCGATCTCTGTGCACCTGGGCGGACTTCGATCGCTTTCACCGCGAGAGGTTCGCCGAGCGCGCCCGGGCGCTCGTCGCCCGATTCGGGTCCTGAAAACCGCGAGCGAAGCGAGAGAACGGACTGGAACACCAGACGCGCTAGCGCGCGTCCGCGCAGCAGCGGAAGCCCGTCTCCAGGCCCCTGTACACGCGGTCGTGCCCCGCCTGCTCGTCGCGGCACGCGTGTTTGCCCGGTTGCCACCAGTTGCCTTTCTGCACGACGTACGTGCCGGCCGGATAGCCATCGACGCTGACCCACTCGGCGACGTTGCCGGCCATGTCGAGCAGGCCGAACGGGCTGACGCAGTCGGGGTGCGACCCGGCCTTGGCGCGCAGGTCGAGCAGGCGCCGCCGGTCGCCCGGCACGAGGAGATCGAGGTGGTCGGCGTTGCACTTGTCGGCGGCGCGCGCCCAGCCATAGGGATACGGGCGCAGCTCCTCCCCCTCGCACGCGAACGTCCACTCGCTGTCCTCGCAGACGCGGGCGCCGGCCGCCTCGCACGTTTGCTTCGTGTCGTTCCAGGATTGGCGGCTGTACGGCAGCCCGGTCCCGGCGTCCGCTCGTTCGCTGCGATCGATGCAGAACCTTTTGTGCGCGCGCGGCGCGAGGCAGCGCGCCGGCCGGGCGTACTCGGCGCAGCGGTATTCGTGGAACCGGCCCGGCGGATCCATCCACCGCAGGCACCGCTGCTCGACGCGCGGGCACCACTCGCCCTCGACGAGGACCATCCCGTCCGGGCAGGCGGACGGAGGTGCATCCTGGCTTTCTTGCGTGGTGGGGGCTCCTCCTCCGCCGCCGACTTCGACGATGGCGGCCGGCGCGTCCTCGGCGCGGGCGAAGAGGGCGACCGACCCCGCCGCCGCGCTGGCCACGAGAATCGCCGGGATGCGCGCTTGGGCCATCGGGATCGCGACAAGTACCGCAATCCGTGCCGCGGACCAAGCCTCGACCGTCGCGGCCGGGCGGGAGGGGTCCGTAGCTACTCGACGATCGCGCCGTAGACGATCGACTTGATCTGGCCGCGAAAGTTGAACGTCGACGACGGCAGGAGCTGCGTCAGGAAGATCACGACGAGATCTTCGACTGGGTCGACCCAGAAGGCGGTGCTCGCCATGCCGCCCCACCCGAACTCGCCCACGCTGGTCGGGACCTGCGCACGCACGGGGTCGATCGTGACGTGAAAGCCGAGGCCGAACCCCGTGCCTTCGAAGCGGGTCTCGCTAAAAGAGCCGAGGGCGAGGGCGGCCAGGTCGACCCCGCCCGGCAGGTGGTTCTGCGTCATGTACTTGACCGTGCGCGGCCCCAGCACCCGCGCGCCGTCGAGCGCGCCGCCCCGGCGCAGCATCTCCGCGAACCGAAAATAGTCCGCGGCGGTCGACACGAGTCCCGAGCTTCCGGAGAAGAGCGTCTTGGGTCGGATGTACGGGCTGTCCCCCGGGTCGTCGAAGAGCACGAGCCGCTTGTCGGGCGAGCGCGTGTAGTTTGCGGCGAAGCGATCGATCTTGTCCTTTGGGACCGTGAAGCCCGTGTCGACCATCCCCAACGGCTCGAAGATCTCGTCGCGCAGGTACGCGTCGAACCGCTTGCCGCTCAGGACTTCGACGAGGTAGGCGACGACGTCCGTCGCGACCGAGTACCCCCACCGGGAACCGGGCGAGAACTCGAGCGGCAGCTCCGCGAGCGCCTTCATCAGGTCCTTCAGCGTCCCGGTGCCGTCGCCGATGCCGAGCTTCCGATACGCGTGATCCAGGCCGGTTCGTTCGAGGATCCCGTACGAGAGCCCCGACATGTGCGTGAGGAGGTCGCGCACGGTCATGGGCCGCTCGGAGGGGGCCGTCGTGAAGTTCGGATAGCGGCCGTACCGGTAGACGCGCAGGTGCTCGAACTCGGGGATCCACTTGTGGACCGGGTCGGACAGCGCGAACGCCGCCCGCTCGTGCAGCATCATGAGCGCGACGGACGCGATCGGCTTCGTCATCGAATAGACGCGGAAGATGGTGTCCCTCCGCATCGGTTTGTCGCGCTCGACATCCATGCGTCCCCAGGGCCTGAGCCACGCGACGCGGCCGCGCCGGGCGACGAGGACGAGCGCGCCTGCGATCTTACCGGGCTCGATGTATCGCTTGACCAGCAGGTCCTCCAGGCGTTGCAAGCCCGGACTCGAGAGCCCCACCTCTTCCGGCGTGACGACGTCCATGAACGCGAGTGTGTGCCGGGCGGCGACCGCCGTCACGCTCAATATCGAACCGCCACGACCGTGAGCTCCGCCTCGCCGTTCGGCTTCTTCAGGACGATCGAGTCCCCCGCGCGCCGGCGCAGGAGCGCGCGTCCGAGCGGGGAACGCCACGAGACGTGACGTCGCCCGAGGTCGATCTCGTCTTCACCGACGATTCGATATTCGGTGCGCACCCCCTCGTCGTCTTCCACTTCCACGAACGCGCCGAAATAGACCGCGACCTCGCCGTCCGTCCTGGGCGCGACCACCGTCGCGGCCTCGAGCCGCTTGGTGAGGTAGTGGATGCGCCGGTCTATCTCGCGAAGCTTCCGCTTGCCGTAGATGTACTCGGCGTTCTCGCTGCGATCGCCTTGGGCGGCCGCGTCGGCCACGTCCTGGACCACTTTGGGCCGCTGCTTCGAGCGCAGGTCGGAGAGCTCCCCTTGCAGTCGCCGGGCGCCCTCGGGCGTGATGTAGTTGGGGTGTCCCTCGCTCACGGCGCCGGCTCGGAAGCGGAGTCGAGGAGCGCGTCGAGCGCGTAGGCGCGAGGGACGCGCGCCAGCGTGGCGACGGCGAGGGCGATGGCCCGCCGCGAGGCTCTGTCGGACACGGCGACCAACGCCCATGTCTCGCCCCGCCGGCCCCAGATCGGGCCGGATTCGACGCGCATGCGCGACGAACCCTCGCAGATCGCCACGGTCATGCGCGCCGGTCGTACCAAGTCCACCGCCTGTCGCGCGAAGCTCGCGCGGTCGAAACGCTCGTCGCTCGTCTCCGCCAAGGCGCCGAAGCGATCCGACGCGACGGGCAAGACGTGATCCGGGTGAACTTGCAGAGGCCTCATCGGGTGCGTGACTCCAGCTCGAGATAGTAGCTCACGAGGTCGCGCTCCTTGTGCCCCATGACCACGAAGCGAAGGACGCGTCCGAGCGGCCAAATCCGCAGAGTCCCTCCGGCCTGCGACGCCTGGGGCACGAGCATCGCCCACCGTCCGGGGTCGGGGGAGGCGACGTCGACCCACTTAGCTCCCAGGCGACGGGCCAGCAGCTCGCTCAAGAAGGCGCCGTGACGCATGACCTCGCGACGTTCCTCGGGGGTCCGAACCCGTCCGTCGGCGAGCGCCTCTCGCAGGTAGCGCTGGGATCTCTCGAGTCCCTCGAGGTCGAGCTTGAGCTCCAGGCCATGTTGGACCCGGAGGTCGCGCGCGAGCTCGCGCGCCAGCACGGTGAACGCCATGCGCGCCGCGGCGGGTGTCTTCGGCGCCTCGTCAGGCCGGGGCGGCGGCTCGCCCGGAGTGTCCGCGGGGGGTGTGAGCTCCTCTACGCGCTCGACGTCGGGCGAGCGCGCGGTCTCGGGCGGCGGCCCGTCGTCGCCGGAGTCGGTCTGAAACGGGGGAAGGGAGGCGCCGGCCGGGGCCGACGGCGGCGAGGGGTGGGACTCCGCCATCGAGGAGCTCGACGGGCGAATGGCCGGGCTTCGGGGGGGGGACGCCGGGAGCGTCGTCGAGCTCGAGCGCTCGGCGGGGACGGGCCCGGCCTGCGGCGGGCCGGCGGGCCGTTCTTCGACCGAAGGTTGTCGGCCAAGCGATGCCTCGACCGGCCGGGCCACCTCGGCGACGGGAAGGCTGCCGCGCGAGTCCGCGCCTCCCGCTTCGCCCAGGACGTCCATGGCACGGACGCGCAATGAGTCGGGGGCCGTCGAGTTCTCCGCCAAGTCGCGCGCGAAGGCGCGGGCGCGTCGCAGGTCGTCGGCCGCGGAGCACGCCTGCGCGGCGAGGAGCTCGAGCTCGTGGAAGTCGGGCAGGGACGTCGAGAGGGCGGCGACGCGCTCGGCAAGGTCGCGTGGGTCGTCCGACGAGGAGAGGAACGCAGCTCGCTCGCGGAGGTAGGCGGTGCCGGGGAGGCGGCCCCGGCGGCGCTCCACTGCGTCCAGCTGCCCGAG
Organism: Polyangiaceae bacterium; assembly: GCA_035295445.1. Classification (GTDB taxonomy): domain Bacteria; phylum Myxococcota_A; class Polyangia; order Polyangiales; family Polyangiaceae; genus Palsa-1150. The sequence continues at coordinate 12,807 of DATGJA010000143.1, forward strand.
CGCGCGCGGGATGTCCCCCTCGGCGAGAACGCTCTCGATCGCCCAGAGCTCGAGATCCGCCAGCGGACCGCGGGTCGGCATGCAGCGGAGCGCGAGCCGTGCCTCGGCCTCGCGGAACCTCTCGCTCGCCGGGCCGCCGCGCTGTGCGCCCGCCCGCAGCCGTTCGAGGACCGCCGCCAGCGGCAACGAGGCCTGCGCTCGTCCGGGCGTCGAGGGGGGATCGTCGCCGATGCCCTGGCCCGACGACAACCGCAGGGCCTTCAAGGCGTGGACGACCTTGGTGGGGCTCTCGAGCGCGACTCGCTTGTGGGTGCGTTCGCCGGGTCGCCTCTGCGCCGTGATCTCCGCCGTGGCGAGGACGACCGGATCGTCGTCCCGTCGCTCGGCGAGCCACGCCGCGAGGTGCAGGCCCTGGATCACGGCGCCCGCGCCAGGGACTCTCAAGTCTCGGGCAAGCGCCCCGAGGTCGAGCCACGAGCCGACGTAGCGCCCGGCGGATGTTCCCGTTGCCTCGAAGGTGCCCCCCTCGAAGAGCTCGGGTGCGCCGAAGTGCTCGACGAGAGCACGGACCGTGGGTCCTCGCGAGTAGGCCCTCGCGACGGCCGGCCGCGCGGCGGCCGCGGCCTCCTCGGCGCGCGCAGGAACGAGGTCCAGCTCGGCGAGGCGGGCACGTGCGTCCCCCACGCTCGTTCGGTAGCCCACCTCGCGGATCGCCCCGGGGCCGCTCGCTTGGAGCTCGATCTCGCCCGGATCGAACATGCAGTATTCGACGTCCGGGGTTCCGCCCACGGCGGTGAGGACGAGCTCTCCTCCGAGGTGTAGCGTGCACCCGCCCACTTTGGTCCCACCTCCTCGCGCCTCAGCCGACCGGAGATACTGACATGAAGAGCGCTGCGGACGCCATCTTGAGAACCGAGCAGGCCGCGTATCTCGACGACCTCCACACGACAGGAATGGCGGCGCTTGCGGTCCTCGGCAGCACGTCGCCCGCGGGCGGGCCCGTCGGAGCACGGGACGTGCTCCTCACCCGGATGGAAGCCCACGCGGCCGACCGCGGGTATCCCATCAGCGACCCGGAGGTCGCCCTCCTTCTTTCGATCCTGGCAAGGGCCGCACAACCCAAGGTGATCGTCGAGCTCGGCACCAACATCGGCTACGGGGCCATCGTGCTCGCGCGCGCAGCGGGCCCGGGAGCACGGGTCATCACGATCGAGGCTCGCAGTGAGCTGGTCGGACAGGCGCGCGGCTTCATCGAACAGGCCGGCCTGGGCCACCGCATCGACGTCCGCCACGGGGAGGCCATCGCGGAGCTCGAGAAGATCGAAGATCCCATCGATCTTCTCTACGTCGATTGCGTCAAAGAGGAGTACCCCGCCTACTTGGCGATCGCGAAGCCGAAGCTCGCCGCGCGCGGCATCATCGTGGCGGACAACGTGCTCTGGCGCGGTCAGGTCGCGCTCGACGAACCGCTCGAGTCCGAGAAGAAGCGCGCCGCGTGCCTACGAGAGTTCAACCAGGCCCTCGTCTCGGGGACGGAACTCTGCGGGGTCGTTCTGCCGCTCGGGGACGGGGTCGGGCTGGCAACCAAGATCTGACGACCAAAGGTTGCCAGTGCCTCTTCTTCTCCGTAGCACGGTTGCTCAGAGCGCGGCGCGGGGCCCTTCGTCGGCGGACGCGCCGAGCGGCGTCTCGGTGGGCGCCGGCTCGCCCAAGGGGCGCTTGTAGCCGCACTCCTTGTTGGCGCAGGCGATGAGCGGCTTGACCCGCGTACCGCCGACGACCACGAACGCAGCCCCGCAGCTGGGGCACGGCTCGGCGATCGGCTTCTGCCACAGCTTGAAGTCGCACTTGATGGACTCGCTGGCATAGTTGGAGCACCCGTAGAACGTGCGACCGCCGCGCTTCTTCGGACGGATCTCGATGAGATCCCCGCCGCACTTGGGGCACTTGACGCCGAGCGGCACCGGCTTGGCGTTCTTGCACTCGGGGTAGCCCGTGCAGGATAGAAACTCGCCGAAGCGTCCGCTCCGGATCACCATCGGCTTACCGCACTTGTCGCAGTGAATGCCCGTCTCGCGAGGCTGCGTCGGGGTTCCGTCGGCGCCGAGGTCGCGCGTGCTCTTGCACTCCGGGTAGTTCGAGCATCCGAGAAACCACCCGTTTCGGGACCATCGCTTGAGCATGATTCCGCCGCAAAGTTCGCACTTTTCGTCGGTCGGCTCCGGCTCGGGGTTCCAGCGCTTCCCCTTCTTGCTCAGGTCGAGCTGACTGCGGAAGCGCTTGTAGAAGCGCTTCAGCAAATCCACGCGCTCTTCCTTTCCGGACTCCACCTCGTCAAGCTCCTCTTCCATCTTCGACGTGAAGGTCGGATCCATGAAATCGAGCTTGCTGCCGACCAGGCCGTCGACCACGAACTTGCCGAGCGTCGTCGGGCGGAAGCGCGTCCCGTCCATCTTCTCGACATAGTCGCGAGCCTGCACCTTGCTGATGATCTCGGCGTAAGTGCTCGGGCGGCCGATGCCGCGCTCCTCGAGCTCGCGCACGAGCGAAGCCTCCGTGTACCGCGGCGGCGGCTGGGTGAACTTCTGCTCCGTGATGACGCCGGGCGGAGTCACCAGGCGAAGCGTTTCGCCCTCCGTCAAGTCGGGGAGGGCGGCCTCTGCATCCTCGGCGAGCAGGTCCTTCGCCGCGTCCTTTCGCGCGCCGTTCGCCTCTGCCGCGGAGCCTTTGTCGTCCTCGCCTTCACCCTCGCCGGCGAGCGGCGAGGCCTTGGCCGGTTCACCCTTGCCGTACGCCTCGAGCCAACCGGTAAACTTGAGGACGCGGCCGCTCGCGCGTAGGCCATACGTCGGCGCGCCCGGTGCTTCGGCCTCGATGTCGATGCTCGTCTGGTCGTAGAGGGCCGGCGTCATCTGCGAGGCGAGGAACCGCTCCCAGATCAGTCGGTAGAGCTTGAGCTGGTCGTCCTTGAGGTGCCGGGCGACCGCCTCGGGCGGGAGCTCTATCGACGTCGGCCGGATGGCCTCGTGAGCGTCTTGCGCGTTCTTCTTGGATTTGAAGACGTTGGGCTGGGCCGGGATCCACTCCTTGCCGTAACGGGTGGCGAGGTAGTCCCGCGCGGCGTTGACCGCGTCCGGGGAGAGACGCGTGGAGTCCGTGCGCATGTAGGTGATGAGACCGACGGGGCCGCCGTCCTTTCCCAAGTCGACCCCCTCGTAGAGGCCCTGGGCGATCTGCATCGCTCGCTTCGCCCCGAAGCCCAGGCGATTCACGGCGTCCTGCTGCAGCTTGCTCGTCGTGTAGGGCGCCGGCGGATTGCGTTTCCGCTCGCTCTTGGTCACCTTGGCGACCCTGAAGCGCGCGCGCTCGAGGTCGCCGCGGACGCGGGCGGCTTCGTCGCCGTGGGTCACGGCCAGCTTTTGTCCCGCCTGCGACACCAGGCGCCCGAGGAAGGGCGCCACGCCGGCGCCGCCGTTGGCGGCCGGAGCGAGTGCGGCGCCGCAGTTCCAGTACTCCTCCGGGACGAAGGCCTCGATCTCGCGTTCGCGGTCCACGATCAAGCGCAGGGCGACGCTTTGGACGCGCCCGGCGCTCAGGCCGAACGCGAGCTTGCTCCAGACGAGGGCTGATACGTCGTAGCCCACGATGCGGTCGAGCACGCGGCGTGCCCGCTGCGCGTCGTAGAGATGTTTGTCGAGCGCCCGCGGGTGGGAGACGCCGTACTCCACACCTTTCTTGGTGATTTCGTGGAATTCTACCCGCTTGGTGGTTCGCTTCGGGGACTTGAGCTCCTCGGCGATGTGCCAGGCGATGGCCTCTCCCTCGCGGTCGGGGTCCGTTGCGAGCAGGACCTCGTCGACGTCGCGCGCGGCCTGCTTGAGCTCGAGCAGCACCTTCTCTTTGCCCGGCACGACCTCATAGGTCTCCTGGAACCCCTTTTCGATGTCGACGCCGAGCTTCTTGGGCAGATCCTTGATGTGCCCCTTCGAGGCCACGACCTCGAACTTGGAGCCCAGGTACTTCTTGATCGTCTTGGCCTTCGCGGGCGACTCGACAACGACGAGGGTTTTTCCCATCAGCGGCTTTCTCTTTTTCGCTTTGTCGTGTGATTTTGAGCGACTACACGCTTTCGCGTCGGCGGAAGAAACCCGGCGGGCCTTCTACTACTACGTTCTCCAAAGCGAGCGTCAAGACCTCGGCGGTGACGGCCTGGACCGTTTGACCCGCTTGAGCTGACAGCGCATCGACGTGCTGCGGCACGTTCGAAATGACGCTTAATAGCTTTGATTCAACGCGAAAAGCGGGCGCCGCCAAGCGCGCCTCGGCGGGTTCGGTCGCGCTCTCGACCGGGATCCCCAGGGAAGCGAGGAGCACGTCGGCGGAGGTGAGGGCCCGGGCCCCCTCCCCCAGCAGTTGGAGGGAGCCGGCGAACGCGTCCTTTTCCTGCGACCAGGGGGCGACGGGCACGACCCAGAGAGGACGCCGCAAGCGTCGGGCGCAAGAGGCAGCGTGCAACGCACCGGAGTCAGGCCCCGCCTGGACGACGACGACGGCGTCGGCCATCGCCACGAGAACCCCGTTGCGCGAAAGGAACGCGGTGCGGTGGCGGTATTCGGGCGCGAACGGCCACAACATCGCCCCGGGCCCCCGTCCAATGGTCTCGAAGAGCTTGGCGTGCGTCTTGGGGTAGCAGTGCTCGTGCCCCGTGGCGGCAACCGACCAGGTGCGGCCACGAGCGTCGAGCGCGCCTCGATGCGCGGCCGCGTCGATTCCCTTGGCGCCTCCCGAGACGACGACCACCTCGGCCCGGGCGAGCGCGCGCGCGAGGTCGAAGGCGAAGCGGAGCGCACGGCCGTCCGCGTCGCGGGACCCGACGACGGCGACGGCGTGGCGCGCCTCGAGAGGCCCACCGCGCGTCGTGAGCGACGCCGGTGGGTCATCGAGGCAGCGGAGGCGCGACGGGTAGGCGCGGTCGAGGGGCGTCAAAGGGACGGGGGCCGGCACGACTCCCTGTCGGCCTTCCCCCGTCGGCGTTGCCTGTCCCGCTACTTGGCCTTCGAGTAGAGCTGGACCGCCGCGTCGCCGTCGCCGGCGTCCGCCAGGATGTCGAGGCGGTAGGTGACGGGCGTCGAGGCGCTCGGGCACATGGCGTCCGGGGCGCGGCCGATGACCGGCTTGTTGTCGTCGGTCGTGTCTTCCCCCGACAAGATCCCGGGCGCGAGCAACAGATGCAGGTCGAGATCCTTCACTTTCGACGAGAAGCCGACGATCGCGTAACACTTGCCCGGCTGCAGCGTGACCTGCGTCTGCAAGTGCTGCTTTTCTTTGAGGCTCCCCGTTGCGAGCGGGCCGTCAGGCTGCATGCCGGGGGCCGCGGTCTTGGCGACATCGCGAAGTCCGCGGGCGAGCGCATCCGCCCCGGACGCGCCGTTTTGCTTGAGCGCGGCCGCGGGCGCCGTGCTGGCCGTGTCGAAGAGCTTCTGGATTGCCGCCGGATCGGTCATGAGCACCGCCGCGAGGGGCGGCGGCGCGCTCGGCGCTGCGGAGGCGGATGGCGCGGCAGCCGCGACGGGAGTATCCGATGCACTGGCGCTCGGCGCGGCCGACGGGGCCGGCGCGGCGGACGAGGGAGGGGGAGGGGCCTGGGCTGGAGGACTCTCGCCGCCGCACCCAAGCAGCGCGGCTACGGGGATGGCAATCGCCAGGGCTCTCATTTGTTCTTCGAGTAAAGCTGAACGGCGATGGGTCCGGTGCCCGACTTGGCCAGCACGTCGAGCTTGTATTGCAGCGGGAAAGCGAGGACGGGGCACATCGGGCTCGGCGACGCGCCGATGGCCGGCATGTTGTTGTGCGTCAGGTCCTGCCCGGCGAGCGTCATGTAAAACGGCGGCGCGAGCAGGTTGAGATCGAGATCCTTCACCGCGCCCGGCGGGGAGAACCCGACGATCGCGTAACACTTGCCGGCTTGGAGGGTCATCATCATCACGGCGTGCTGGCCCTCGGACAGAGTTTGCTTGAGCTCGTCCCCCTCGGGCTGCATCCCCGGTGCGACGCGCATGGCCTGGGCCTTCAACCCGGCCTCGGCGACGTCACCCGGCAGCGAGCCCGGTGAAACGAGCGTCCCCTGAAGGGCGCCCTGCAGGCCCTGCAAGATGCCCTGCAGGCTGTTCGGATCGGTCGGCGCGAGGGGGCCGGGGGGCTGCTGACTGGCGGCCGGAGGCGGCTGCGTCCCTGGCTGCGGCTGCGCGGGCCCCGCGTACGGCTGCTGGCCGTACGGCGCTTGCTGCTGCTGTGGGGGTGGATAGCCCTGGGGCTGCCCCTGCGGGGCGTAGCCTGGCTGCGGGGGATAGCCCGGAGGGGGTTGGCCCATCGCGACGTTGGCGGTGGCTGTCGGCGCGGTGTTCGCGGGAGGCGTACTGCCTCCGCACCCGAGGACCGCAACGACCACCGCGACGGCTACGAGGCAAGACGCACCGAGCGACCGGCGCGCGCTTGCGTCACTGGGAAGCGGGGACGTGCCGTCGACCGAGTCCGGTGCGTCGTCCGAACTCACGCTCCGCTCGAGCGTGCGGACCATTCGATTCTCGTTCATGGGAAAGAGCCTCCTCCAAGCCCCGTCGGGGGGCACGTCGTGTCAGACGATGCTTCGGGGCAAACGATAGACCGGTTCTTCGGTCTATTGGCGCACGAACTTGAACGAGAACCCCGTCTTCTGCGAGCAGCCCAGCGCGGGGAAGTGCCAGCCGCGCACGTCGTTCTCGATGCATTTGGCGACCGCCGGGTCGTCCCCATTTGCCGCCACGTTCTGCGCGCTCCCGTCCGGCGAGATGGTCATCTGGACGCTCACGTTGGCGGTAAGCTTCGCGGTCGAGCTGCGCTCCCAGCACGCGCGGCGAATGGCCAGCTGGTGCATCTGGATGACCTGCTGCACCTGCGCTTCGGAAAAGCACTGGCCCGCAGCCTTGGGGCCCTCGGACCCGCCGCCTGGATCGTCCGTGGGAGCCACGTTCGTCCCCTGCGTGAGCGAGTGAAGGTCGAGCGAACGACCCGGGGCGCCGCCGGCAGCCAGCGCGGAGGCCGCCGCGGCGGAAGCGCTCTTGGCCGCCGCGGAGGTCGAGGGCCGGGCCGCCACGACGGCGGGTACGGTGACCGTGACATTCTCCGACGTGTCCGCGGCTCCGGGCGCCGTCGCCGCCGCCGCCGTGGGAGAAGGCGCCATGGTCGGGGCGGAGCCGGTGGCCGCCGTGGCCGACGGAGTCCCGGTCTTCGCCGCAGTCGGGGGAAAGAAGTACACGTAACCGGCCATGAGGCCGAAGCTCGCCGCCATGACGAGCATCGCGATGACGATCCAATTGGGCTGCTTTCTCCCCGAACCCAGAAGCGGCGCGGGAAGCGATGGCGATGCGACGATGGGCGCGGCGCCTCCGGGCGGCGCGATGGCGGCGGCCGGTGCGGCGAGCGGCGCGAAGGGGTCGGGCGCGACCGATCCGATCGGGCGCGCTTCCGGCGCGGGTTGGGCGGTCGCTGCGGCGGCCAGCAGGTCCGGCGATGCGTGGTCGAGCTTCTCGGCCGTGGCCAAGCGCGACATGATCGGGACGACGTTGCTGCGCGCCGCCGGCGCGGGCGGGGTGATCGACGCGGCCGACGGTCTTCCCGACGGCACTCGAGGCGGCATGCCGGGGCTGCTCGGCCTGAGCGGGCGGGGGGGAGGGATGCTCGATCGCGGAGGGGGCGGCGGGCCGGACATGCGGGCGGTCGACGCCGCCTCACGCACGATGGCCGCGAGCTCCGGGAACGAGCGCACCGGTCGCCACTCGTCGAGGCCTTCTTGCCACGCCAAAGAGTCTTCGGTGACCGCGCCGAGCGCCGCCTTGCGGCGGATCTCGCCGATCCGCACCGGACCGACGGGTACGCCGTTGACGGCGACGTACCAATCGTCGCTCACCGAAAGCTCCGACATGTCGAGCGGGGCGGAGCTGTCCTCGTCGTGCTGGACGGTGCTCTTGAAGGCTCCGGCCAGCGCGCCCGGGGGGGGCGCGCGATCCGGCTTTGGAGGGGGCGGCTTGGCGGCGGTGAGGCTCGCCGCGACCTGTGTCTGGCGCGCCGGTGCGGGCTTGGGCGGAGGGCGGGGCGGGGGGGGCGGCTTGCTCGACCGCGTCGCCGCCGGCGGGGCCGGTGCGACCGCGGGGGGCGCCGCGGTGGCTGCGCTCGACTCGGTCACCGCCGCGCGCACCTCGATGAGGTGCCCGCACTTGCGGCACTTCATGCGCACGGTCTTGCCGGCGACCTTCTCGTCGGCAATCTGGTACTTGGCTTTGCACTGGTCACACAGAAACTTCACGCGGGCACCCGACCTCGATCGCGTCTGCAACGCGTCGGAACGATTCGTCGACGGCTCAAGGTAGCAAGGAAGGGCGCGCCAGCGCGAGCCTCACATGAGCTTGCGTAGATGTTCGCGGATGGAAGCGCGCGCCGCTTCGTCTGGCGCTCCCGAGGCGCACCGCTCCCACATCGCCACTGCCTTGCTCTTGAAGCCCGCCTTCTCGTAGAGAACGGCAAGGTTTTTCAGCGCCGCGAAGTGCCTGGGGTTCAAGTCGATGGCTCGCTCGAGCTCTTGGATGCCTTCGAATACCTGCCCCTTTTTGCCGTAGAGCAAGGCCAGGTGAAAATGGAGCCGGTAGGCGAGCGGGTCGATCCCGACGCCGCGCTTCAAGTGTTGGATCGCCAGGTCGATCTGACCTGATCGGTAGGCGGCGACACCTTCGCTGAGCGCCCTCTCGGCGTCCGACGACAAGGCCTCCGGGTCACGGGCCGGCTCCGGGGGAGCTGCTGCGGCGACCTCCACCGGCGCGAGGAGCCTCTGGACGGCCTCGAGGACGTCGGCGATGCGAAACGGTTTCTCGAGGTACGCGTCGATCCCGTACTTGGACTTGAGGTCTTCGGCCATCGTGGGACCGCGATACACCGCGCTCACCATGATGATCGGAATGGCGCCGTACTTTGCGCTCCCCTTGATTCGCCGGGCGATGTCGAATCCGTGAAGCTCCGGCAGCATCGCGTCGAGCACGATGAGGTCGGGCACGTGCTCTTTGACGAGGCGCAGCGCGAGCACGCCGCGGTCCGCCTCGATGACGCGATGGCCCTTCTGTAGAAGCAGCCGCGTCAGGAGCACGCGGATTTCCTCCTCGTCGTCGACGATGAGAATCAGCTTGCCCCCGCCGGTCGCGACGGCGTCGGCCGCCTGCGACGCGCGCACCCGCAGCTCCTCCGGAAGGCTGCTGACGCTGGAGATCTCCCTTCCGATCGTGCCGAACTCGCCCGTCGAGATCTCCGCGGAGGCGGCGGTCTCCTCGAAGGCGGCGTCGTGCACGATGGCTCGAGCGGGCGGGTCCGGCGGCTCGGCCTTCTGCGGCAGCGGCGGCGGCTTTCGCGGGGGCTTCTTCGCGGGCGGTGGAGGGGGCTGCGGCGCGAGGCCGAGCTGGCGCAGGGTCTCGGGGGGAACGCGGGCGCCGAAGTAGTGCTGCTCGCCGCGCGCTTTCGCTTCGTACGCGGCGTGGATGGTCCGAACGAGCGTCGAGTGGACGGCGATATAGGGGTAGACCTTGTTGCCCGTGACGAACTCGAGCTCGTCGACCACGCGCTTCTCCTGCGGATCTCCCATGGCGAGGAAGATGCGGTCTCCCTTGATGAGGACCGGCAGGATCGAGTGCTTCTCGGCCAGCTCGCGCGTCAGGACGTCGAGGTGCTCGACCGCGATCACGACTTGCGTGAGGTCGATCCCGGGCACGCCGTATTGCTCGGAGAGGGCCCGGAGGGCGTCGACCTCGTCGACCTTTCCCTCCTCGACGAGGTGCGACGCGAGCGGCTCGCCGTCGGGCGCCGCCTTTTGCGCCCGAAGCGCCGCGTCGAGGTCCTTCTGCGAGACGAGCTTGCGTTGAAGCAAGATCTTGCCGAGAGGCCTCTTGTCGTCGCCGGACATGGTAGTCGTTCGGATCCAGAGTACGCGGCGGCACGATCGCGCACAACGGGCGAGCCCGGATGGTTACTCGCCCCCTCCCTCGACCAAGGCGACGAGCGTCGCGTTCGCCCAGGCCTGGTAGTCCCGCCGCTCGATGGCGGCCCGCGCGCCTGCGACGATCTCGCCATAAAAGTGCAGGTTGTGGAGCGACAGGAGCCGTAAGCACAACATCTCGCCGGCGAGGTAGAGATGTCGCAGGTACGCGCGCGAGAAGCCCCCCCGGCAACACGCGCAGGCACAGCGCTCGTCGACGGGGCGGGGATCGTCGCGCCACCGCGCATTCTTGATCGTGAGCTTGCCATTGCGCGTCAGTGCCTGGCCGTTGCGTGCGTTGCGGGTCGGCAGGACGCAGTCGAACATGTCCACGCCGAGACCCATGGCCACGATCAGGTCGCGTGGTGTGCCGACCCCCATGAGGTAGCGCGGACGTTCGGGGTCGAGCGCGGGCGCGACCTGCGCGAGGACCTCGTAGGTGCGGTCGATGGGCTCTCCCACCGAGAATCCACCGAGCGCGAGGCCGTCGAACGGCAGCGCGCCGAGTTCGTCGGCGTGCGCGCGTCGTAGATCGGAGAAGCACCCACCCTGAACGATGCCAAAGAGCGCCTGGCCCTCGGGGCGGCGCGCGGCGAGCGCACGGCGGGCCCACCGTGTCGTGCGGGCCACGGCCTCTTCGACGACAATGCGCTGCGCCTCTCCCGGAGGGCATACATCGAGCTGCATCTGGATGTCGGCGCCGAGCTGACCCTGCACGCGAACCGCGCTCTCGGGCGTCAGCGTCTGGAGCGATCCGTCGATGTGGGATTTGAACGCGAACCCCTCTTCGGCCGCCTCGACGAGCGCCGTCCCGCCTCTGCCGGACGCGAGCGAATAGGCCTGGAAGCCACCCGAGTCCGTGAGGGTCGCGTGGCGCCAGCGGGTGAAGACGTGAAGCCCGCCCAGCCGGGCGACAACGTCCGCTCCTGGGCGAAGCATGAGGTGGTACGTGTTGCCCAGGATCACCCGCGCGCCGGTGGACGCTACCTCGTCCGGCGTGAGTGTCTTCACGCTGCCCTGCGTGCCCACGGGCATGAACGCGGGCGTGTCGATCGAGCCGTGGGGGGTCTCGAGGACGGCGCGCCTCGCGAGGCCGTCTCGCGCGGTGACTCGAAAATCGAACCCCCTGGTGGGGGGGGTCACGGTGCCCTCCACGCCATCATCGCGTCGCCGTACGAGAAGAAGCGGTAGCGCTCCTGCACGGCGACCCGGTAGGCCTCGAGGACCGCCTCCGACCCGCCGAAGGAGCAGACGAGCGCCAGAAGCGTGGAGCGCGGAAGGTGAAAATTGGTGAGCAGGACGTCCACCACGCGCCACCGGAATCCGGGCTGGATGAGCAGGTGAGT
>DATGJA010000144.1:0-3654 GCA_035295445.1 Polyangiaceae bacterium
CTCTCGGTCAGAGCGCCGGCGACGAACGACGCGTTGTCGACGGTGAGGCTGCCGTCGATTTCACCGAACGCCCGCGTGTCGGAGCTGCCGTTGCACCGATCCGGCGCCGCCGGGCTGGTCGGCGGGGCCGGCGCGGTCGTGCAGAACCAGGACACGGGCAAGAACGTCGAGAGCCACCGTGATCGCTCGGGCTGGCGCAGATCGAAGCGGCCGCCGATCTCGAAGTGGCCGAGGCGGACCGACTGGTCGATCCCCGCTGCCGTCAGCTCGATCCGCGAGGCTCCCCACGGATTGTTCGCGTCGAAGTTCGAAATCTCGAAGTGTCCGCCGAAGCGCGAGAGTCCCGGGTAGAGGCCGAAGACTCCCGAGAGCCTCCGTTCGTCGACGGCCCCCTGGAACGTCGATCCGTGCAATACGACCGCGCCTTCCGGGCGGAGATCGAGGTCCGGGCGGCTGTAGCGTCCCTCGACTCCAAACCGTTGCGCGTCGAGCGACGCCGCGCCGCTCAGGGGGTCGGGCAGCAGCCCCCCGAACGCGCCGATCGAGAACCCCTCACCCAGGCGATCCTCCACCCGCACGCCGTCGAGCGTTCCGAGCGTACTCGCGGCGTACCGCATCCGTCCGACGCCCGCGTGCAGGCCCCCCAGCGTGACCCCGGCGAGAAGCTCGCGTACGTAGAGGATGGGGCGAGTGCTCCCCCCGACCCGCTTGGCCAGATCGGCCGCAGCCCATCCCTGCAGCGACGCGTCGAGATCGATCGTGAGCGGAGCGTCCAGCGGTTCGGCGTGCAGGCGCGTGTCGAGCTCGCCCAGGGCCAGGGCGCTCCCAAGTTGCCCGCCGATGGGAATGAGACCCCCCGCGGCGAATCCGAAGCGCACGTCGAAGCGGCGACTGCGCTCGACGTCGCCGAGGGGCACGAAGCGCGGCTGCTGCGAGACAGCCGGCGCTACCTCCGGTTGCCATGCGTGCTCCCACGTTTCGAGGGGGCGCGGCTTCGGCAGCTCCGCGGCCTTTTGCTCCTGCTGCGCGAGAACCGTCGCTCGTCCCTTGTCCTGCTCGTGCAGCGACTCGCCTCCAGCCTCGAGCACCGCGTACGAATCGTTCGCATCGACGACCGGGTAGTCCTTGCCGGAGAGCACGACGGTCGAGCCGCGGCGAACGCCGGCGGCGGCTCCCGGCTGGAGATAGGCCCGGCTGCCCGCCACCTCGACGATCGTCACGGGCACCGTGCCGCCCGGTATGGCTTGCGCGGGCGCAGGGTCCGGCGGCGCGGGTGTTGCGGACGAGGGGTTTTGCGCCGGGCGTGGCTTGCCGTGCGGACGCGCGCCGTCGGCGACCTGCGAGCCCAGGACGAGCGCGAGCGCGAGCAACGCCGGAGTCGTCGCGTGAATTAGCGAGCGGCGGTGACGCATCATCGTCGCACCCCTGCCGGGTGGCAGCCCAAGCACGCTCCCCCGCTCGTGGCGACCGTTCCTCCGTGCTGCTGCGCCAAGAGCACCGGGTCGTGCGCGTGGCAACCGATGCATCGCACGTCGCGCGGGACGGCGGGGGAGGCATGACAATCGCTGCAAGTTGCCGTGCGGTGCGACCCGAAGCCGATCGGAAAGCGCGCGTCATGATTCGGCGGCGCGATCTGCGTCCGGAGCGCGCTCATCGTCGTGGCGACCAGCGATCGCGACGTGTTCGCCGGAACCCAGGCGAGCGCCCGGTGACACAAGCTGCAGTCGCGCGGCAGGGGCGGCGAGCCGGCGGTCCCGACGTGCACCGGAAAGATGCCCGACCGACGATAGTCTTGCTCGTGGCAGCCGTAGCAGTCGACCGGCGCGTCCGTGAACTTCTGCTCACTCGCGCGGAGGTGACACTGACTGCAATCGGCGAGCACGTGCATCCCGGTGAGCGGGAAACGCGTGCGCCGGTGGACTTCGAGCGGCTGGGTGACTCGCCACCCAGCCGAAGAATGACACTGGTCGCAAGATTGCGACAAACGGCCGCGGTGGAAGTCCTCGTGGCAGCTCGCGCAATCGCGCTTGATCGGCCGGGTGCTGTTGTGGCACGCGACGCACGGGGCGTGGGTGTGCGCGCCTGTCAACGGAAAGCCGGTCGTCGAATGATCGAACGTCGACGTACTGCCGGCCGCCTCGGTCGACCGCCACGCGCGGGTGGAGTGGCATGCGCTGCACGGGACGGCATCGCTGAAGCCGTGGCCTCCCACCGACGCCCCCGGCTGGCGCGCCGTCGCGCCGACGCTCTGGGCGGCAACCGCCGTCCGCCGCTCGTGGGGGTTGGCGTGACAAAACGCACACTCCGTGGAGGGTCCGCGCCACCGCACGACCTGGCGCTCGCCGGCCATGGTCGTCGCCGGGTGACACTTGGCGCAGGGTGTCTTCTCGTGCGCGCCCGTGAGCTCCCAACCGGTCACCGCCTTATGGTCGAAATCCGGAATCTTGAATTGAGTGGTCGCGTGGCACCGGTTGCACTCGAGGGCCGGCCGCGTCAGCCGGAACTGACCCAGGTGAACGTCGTCGTGACACCCGCTGCAATTGCGCGCCACCCCGCGATAGCTCGCCCCGTGACCTGCCTTGCGATCCTCGGGGGTGGGATGATGACAGCTGTCGCACTGGGCCGTGGCGTGGGCGCCGGTCAAGGGCCACGTGCTGTGGTCGAACTTCGGCAAGTCCCATCCTCGCGGGTCATGACAATGCGCGCACCCGCCCTGGGCCATCTCCTTCGCGAACTGATCGCCGTGAGGGTTGGCGTGACAGTCCGAACAGGCTTGCTTGGGGACGTGCAGATTCAGGCGCGGGCGGGAGGCCTTGTGGCAGGCCGAGCACGGCGCCGCCAAGTGCTTGCCGACCAGAGGAAACGCGGTGGCCGCGTGGAGGTCGACCCCGAAGAGGGTGGGCCGAAAGCCGGCGGTCGCGTGGCAAAGCTTGCATTCCCCGTGGTCCGCCGACTGAAACTCGCCGCCGTGTCGGTCCTGGTGGCAGTCGGCGCAGCGATCGAAGGCGAGCCTGCGATAGCGTCGATCCGGCGCAAGCTCCGGCCGGTGGCAGCCGGCGCAGGCGACGTCCAGGTGTCGGCCCGTCAACGGGTACACCGTCCGCGGGTGCACGGCGAGGCCGACGCTCCGCGCGAGGCCGAGCCACTGGATCGCTCCGTGGCAACTCGCGCACGCGCGCCCCAGGGGCGCCTCGTGCACCGGCTTGTGGCATGAGACGCACTCGGTGCCCTTGGACGGCGAAGAGAGGTTTCCCCGGTCGTGGCACGCCTGACATGGCAGCGACGCGTGGCCTCCTCCGAGGCTTACGCCAGGGTGCTTGGCGCCCGTGTGCGCGAACGACACCGGCTTCCAGCGCAAGTCCCCGTGGCAGTCGGTGCACGAGGTGCCCAGCCTGCCCGCGTGGGGATCTCGGTGACAGTCTCCGCAGAGGGCGAACTTCAGGCCCGTGTACTTCGGTGGATCGAAGTGGCACTTCGCGCAAGGAACGGTCGCGTGGGCGCCGCGCAGCGCGTATCGGGCCTGGTCGTGGTCGAAGCTCTGCAGGTGCAGGCTGCTCCACGCGGTCTCGTCGTGACACCCCTGGCACCCAGTGCCGAACCGGCCGTCGTGACGGTCCTTGTGACAGGACGTGCAGACGCGCGACAGGTCGAGGA
>DATGJA010000145.1:0-2678 GCA_035295445.1 Polyangiaceae bacterium
GCCGCGCATACCCACGCGACCTTGCCGGGCCGCGGCCCGCGCCCTACCTCGGGTGCGACCGGATCGCCGCGTCGGGGCGAAGCCCCGCAGCCTGACGATCATGATTCTGCGGCCGCCGCCCGCCCGAACGTTCGAGCATAAGTCCCGACGGGGCGGGCGAGAAGAAGGATCGGGCGGCCAAGCTCTCAAAGAGAGCGCCCGAGCGGTGGGGAAAAGCGCGCAGAACTTTCGCGAAACATCCGGTTGTCTCGTTCGGCACGATTTCGTATAAGCGCGCGCGGCTTCGGGCCCCTTCCTCCGGCGGGCACCCGAGCCCACCCGCGTCAGGGGTTGTCCGCACATCGCGGGCTTACTCCCGCGGGCCCTGACCCCCATGCAAATCTTCCCTCGAGCCCTGAACAAGCTGCCGGTCATCGCGGGCGTGGGCGCCACGCTAGGCCTCTTCGCGGTCACCTTCGGGATTTGGTACTACTTTTCGCCTTGGTTTACGCAGGTTGGCTACTCGCCGAGGCAGCCCGTCCCGTACTCTCACCGCCTCCACGCCGGGCAGCTCGGCCTCGACTGCCGGTACTGCCACGTGAACGTCGAGCGGGCGCCCCTCGCGATGGTGCCGCCGACGGAAACCTGCATGAACTGCCACCAGCTCGTGAAGACCGATTCGGCGATGCTCGAGCCCATCCGCGAGTCGTGGAAGTCGGGCCAGCCGATGGAGTGGAACCGCATCCACAAGCTACCGGATTACGTGTACTTCGATCACAGCGTCCACGTGACCGCCGGGGTTGGCTGCGTGCAGTGCCACGGGCGCATCGACCAAATGGAGCAGATACGGATGGTGAAGCCCCTGAGCATGGGGTGGTGTCTCGATTGCCACCGCGACGTCCAGGAGAAGCAAGGCGACAGCTCGCACATCGGCCCCGTCGCCCAGATCACGAACCTGGCGTACGTGCATGACGCCCACGTCGATCCGCCGCGGCATCTCGATCCGCCCCAGAACTGCTGGGGGTGTCACCGATGAGCAAGCGAGCTCCGTATCCGGTCCGCGAGCCGTGGCCCGGCTCCCCGCAGTACTGGCGCAGCCTCGAGGAGCGCTCCGTGGTTTCGACCCCCGAGGGGGCCGCCGCACACCGGGCCGCCAACGCGGCCGAGTTCCCGAAAGGTCACTTCGAGACGCCGGCGAGCGACGAGGCGATGATGCTGAGCCGCCGAGGCCTGCTCGGCGCCATGGGGGCCACGCTGGCGCTCGTGGGGGCGGAGGGGTGCCGCCGGCCCCTCGAGAAGGTGGTCCCCTACACGAAGATGCCCGAGGACGTAATCCCGGGCGTGCCCTCGCACTACGCGACCGTCCTCCAGCGCCGCGGTGACGCGGCCGGCGTCGTGGTCGAGTGCCACGAGGGTCGACCGACGAAGATCGAAGGCAACGAGTCGCATCCGTCGAGCCTCGGCGCCGCGGACCTCGTAACGCAGGCGACCGTCCTCGAGCTCTACGATCCCGAGCGCTCGACGACGCCCCTCAAGGGGGGCAAGCCGACGAGCTGGGCGGACTTCGAGAACGAGGTGGGCGGCAAGCTAGCCGGGTTCGACCGCGACCAAGGGGCTCGCTTGCGGGTGCTCATGCCGCCGACGATCTCGCCGACGGTGCTGCGCATGCGTGCCGCGCTCGCCCAGCGCTTTCCGAAGGCGCGTGTGCACACCTGGTCGGCGGCCGGCGACAGCAACGCGCGCGAAGGGGCGAAGCTTGCGTTCGGGCAAGCGGTCAACACCCTCAACTCACTCGACCGCGCGCGGGTCATCCTCTCGCTCGACAGCGACTTCCTGCAGACGGAGACGTCGAGCGTGCGGGCGACCAAGCTCTTCGCCGCCGGGCGCCGCCTTCGCTCGGCGCGCGACTCGATGGGCCGCCTCTACGTCGTCGAATCGGCGCTGACGACGACGGGTGCGAACGCCGACCACAGGCTCCGCATCCCGGCGAGCGACGTCGAGCGCTACGTGTACGCGCTGGCCGCCGAGCTGGTGAAGAACGGTGTCGCCCTCGGCGAGCTCCAGCCGAGCGTGCAGAAACTCGGCAACTCCGACGGCTTCCCGCCGAAGTGGCTCGCGGCCGTCGCGCGGGATCTCGGGGCGAACCGCGGGCGGTCGGTCCTGGTCGTCGGGTCGCGGCAGCCGCCCGTCGTCCACGCCGTCGCGCACGCGATCAACGCCGCGCTTGGCGCGTTCGGTGCGATCGTCGCGCACACGGCCGTGGCCGACGCGGATGAGCTCGACGCGGCCGCCGATCTGAAGGCGCTGACCGACGCGATCGCGGCGGGGCAGGTCGAGGCGCTCGTCATCCTTGGCGGCAATCCCGTCTACGACGCGCCTGCCGACCTGGGCTTCGCCGAGAAGCTCGCGAAGGTGCCCCTCAGCGTGCACGCGTCCCTGTTCGTCGACGAGACTGGCGACAAGTGCACCTGGCACGTCCCGCGGGCGCACGAGTTCGAGGCGTGGGGCGACGCGCGTGCCGTCGAGGGGACCGTGTCGATCCAGCAGCCGCTCATCGCCCCGCTCTACGCGGGCCGTAGCGACATCGAGCTCCTCGGCTGGATGGCGAATGCGTCGGAGAAGACGGGCCACGAGGCCGTCCGCGCCACGGCGATCGAGGGGGTCCTCGGGAGCCACCAGCTCACCTCGTGCACGCCGTT
>DATGJA010000146.1:0-14783 GCA_035295445.1 Polyangiaceae bacterium
CGTCGAGGTCTTCTTCCACTCCCTCAAGCGCTTCCGAGCCATCGCGAGCCGCTACGAAAAGACCGCGCGCAACTTTCTCGCGCTCGTCCACCTTGCCTGCGCCCGCCTCTGGCTGGAGAAAACCAGGGACAGCCCCTAGTCCGCTCTCTCGCTTCGCTCGAGCCTGCGGACTTAGCGATAGGTCGTCGTCGGAATCCGGACACTGGCGCACGCAAGAGGCGTGCTTACCGTGTCTTTCATGGACACTCGCGACCACGACAATCGCGCCTCCGATCGAGCGGCCGAAGAGCGGCCCCTGCTCGTCTTGCCGGACGTCGTCTTTCCCGGGACGGTCGTCCAACTCGAGTTGACCGGCGACGACGGAGCTTCGCTCTTCGAGCACCTGGCGGCGGAGCCGAAGACACTCTTGGCCGTCTTCGCGTCGCGGGACGGCGGCGCACGTCAGGACACGCCTGCGCAGGGTCTGCACCCGACGGGGACGCTCGCAGCCGTCGCGTCGCTCGGCAGGAAGGGCCGGACGCCTGTCCTCATCCTTCAAGGCGTGGCGCGGGCCACGCTCGAGGCGTTGGCGCAGCAGGCGCCGTTTCGCACCGCGATGGTCGCCAAGGCCGACGAGTTCGAATCGCGCGACGAAGAGATGGCCGCGCTCGTGCTGAGTCTGCGCGAGGCGGTCGCGCGCGTCATGGCAAGCCTCGGGCTGCCCAGGGAGGCCGCGGCCCAGATCGACGCAATCGCCGACCCGGGCCTGCTCGCGGACGTCGTCGCAAGCCGCAGCCAGGCCACGGTCTCCGAGAAGGCGGAGCTCCTCGGCACCCTCGACGTCAAGGCTCGCGTCCGTGCGGTGCTCGGGCGCGTTCTCCGTCGGGCCGAGGTCCTCAGCATGCGAGAGACCATCGACGCTCAGGTGAAGGGCGAGATGGGCCGCAAGCAGCGCGAGCACCTGCTGCGCGAACAGATGAAGGCCATCGAGCGAGAGCTCGGCGAAGCCGACGGCGATGGGGAGGACGACCTCGACGCCCTCCAGAAGCGAATCGACGAGGCCGGCCTCCCGGACGAGCCACGCGACGTTGCAGTCAGGCAGCTCAAGCGACTGCGATCGATGCAGGGCGCGTCGCCCGAGGCGGCCGGCGTGAGGACGTACCTCGAGTGGATCCTCGACCTGCCGTGGACGGCGGCCACCCCCGACGCGGGGGACGTCGCGGCTGTGCGCGCGACCCTCGAGGCCGATCACCACGGCCTGGAGAAGGTGAAGAAGCGCATCCTCGAGTACCTGGCGGTGCGCAAGCTCAAGGGCGACAAGAAAGGTCCCATCCTCTGCCTCATCGGCCCGCCGGGCGTGGGCAAGACGTCGCTCGGCAAGAGCATCGCCCGGGCGATGGGCCGCAAGCTTCACCGCGTGTCCCTCGGCGGGGTGCACGACGAGGCGGCCGTGCGGGGGCATAGGCGCACCTACGTGGGCGCCCTGCCTGGAGCCTTCATCCAGGGGCTGAAGAAGGTCGGGGTGCGAAACCCGGTCTTCGTCCTGGACGAGGTGGACAAGCTCGGTCAGGACGCGTTCCACGGGGACCCATCCGCTGCCCTCCTCGAGGTGCTCGACCCCGAGCAGAACGGCACGTTCGTCGATCACTACCTCGAGATCCCCTACGACCTGTCGGACGTCCTCTTCATCGCGACGGCCAACGTAGCGGACGGCATCCCTGCGCCGCTGCGCGATCGGATGGAGGTCATCGAAATACCGAGCTACACGCGCGACGAGAAGCTCGCCATCGCGCGGTCGCATCTCGTGCCCAAGCAGCTCTCGGAGCACGGGCTAGGGGCCGACCGCTTGAGCTTGTCGGACGACGCGATCCGCTTCGTCATCGATCGGTACACGCGGGAGGCGGGCGTACGATCCCTCGAGCGCCGCATAGGCGCAATCGTCCGGGGGGTCGCGGTAGAGGTCGCGGACGGGCGCCAGGAACGGGCGGCCGTGGTCACGGGCGACGACGTCCGCGCGCTCCTCGGACCCGCGCCCCACGACGAGGAGCGGGCCGAGCGTACGCTCGAGCCGGGCATCGCGACGGGCCTCGCGTGGACGCCCGTCGGCGGCCAGGTCCTCTTCGTCGAGGCTACGCGGATGCCGGGCAGCGGGCAGCTGACGCTGACGGGGCAACTCGGCGACGTCATGAAGGAGAGCGCGCTCGCGGCCCTGAGCTACGTGCGCGCCAACCCGCGCCGATGGGGGATCGCGGACGACTTCTTCGCGAAGAGCGACATCCACGTCCACGTCCCCGCGGGCGGCATGCCCAAGGACGGACCAAGCGCCGGGGTCACGATCCTCTCGGCCCTCGTGTCGCTCCTCTCGGGGGTACCGGTCCGCGGCGACGTCGCCATGACGGGCGAGATCACGCTCCGCGGGCGCGTCCTGCCCATCGGCGGCCTCAAGGAGAAAGCGCTCGCCGCACACCGGGCGGGCTACCGGAGGATCATCGTCCCCGAGCGCAACCGCGCGGACTTCGAGGAGGTCCCGGCCGACGTGCGGCACGAACTCGACGTCGTCTTCGCGTCCAACATGGGGCAGGTCGTCGACGCAGCGCTCGAGCACCCGCCCGCGCGGCTCCCGGCCTTGATCGAACGGGGACCGTCGCCACTCGCGGCCTAAGTCCGCAAGCTCCGGCGAAGCGAGAGTTCGGACGACACACCCGACTGACCGGGCCGCGGCCGCGTTACACTCTCCGCCGTGCAGCTCTACCCCACGCGCGCGACGTTCCACGTCGCCATCGCGGGCGCGGCGGTCACCGCGCTCGGCGCCGCCGCGCACCTCGCGCCGGTCGTGGCGTTCGGCGGAGCGATACTCTTGGCGGTGGCGTTCGGGCGCTCGCTCGCCTCACTCGCGGTAACGCGCATGCGCGCGTCGGGTTTCGAGATGGTCTGGAACGAGCCGGCGCGCGTTCGGAGGATCGCCCGGGGGGCGCGTGTGACGATCGAGGGCGAGGTGCGCAACCGCGGGCCCGATCCGATGCGCGCGGTCGGCGTTCGGCCCATTGCCTCGTCCATGCTCGACGTGTCTATCGAGCCCGCGGTGCTTGAGCTGCCGCCCGGTGGCGTCGCTCGGATCGAGGCGCACGTCACCGCCCGACGCGTCGGTCGATGGGGGTTGCACGGCATAGGCCTCGAGGTTCGCGGGGCGGCGCTCGGGGGCGACGGCCTGTTCGAGGTGCCCCTGATCTTCGGCAACCCCTTCGGCTTCGAAGTCGTCCCCACGAGCTTGGGCGCCCTCCTCGCGACGCCGCGCGGGGGGCGTGCGCGACGCGGCGCCGAGATAGGACGCCCGAGCAACCTGAGCGGCGACGGAGACGAGCTTCGCGAGCTCCGCGATCACATCCCGGGTGACCCTTTCAAGAAGATCGCCTGGAAGGCGAGCGCGCGGCGCGGACGGCTCCTCGTGCGTGAGATGGAGCGCGAGAAGCGCGACACCCTGTGGCTCGTCGTTGACGCGTCGGTCGAGCTATGGGCCGGCGCGCCCGGAACCGCCCCGCTCGACGTCGTGATCGACGAGGTGGGATCGCTCGCGGCGCGCCACCTGAGGAGGGGGGACCGGGTCGGCCTGGTCGTTGCCGCCTCCCGCCTGCGCGCGTGGATCGCGCCCAAGGACGGCCCGGCGCACGCCGCGCTCGTCGCATCGGCCCTCGCGAGCACGGCGAGCACCGCCGACGCGGACCGCTCCGAGCTCGACGAAGGGCAGGTGGCCCGGCGCGTGGCCGAGCATGCGCGGCCGCTCGACCCGAAGGCGCTCGCCGACGTGCTGCCGTCGGATCTCGATGCGCTCGCGCAGCGGGCCGAAGCCCTGCGCTCGCGTGCGCCGTTCGCTCCGCGCCTGCCGTTCGCGCACACCCAACGCGAGCAGATGCTGAGGCACTACTTGGCGTCCTTCGGGATCGAGGGGCCACCCCGCGCCGAGGGGGAACGAGAGAAGGCGGAGACCATGGTGGCTCAGTCCATCGCTCGCATCGCGCTCGAGCGACCGCGCGCGAGCGCGGTGCACGTCTGGGCGCCTCCGCCGGGCAGGGCCGAGGTCCTCGCGGGAGCCGTCGCGGCGCTGCGCGCCCAGCGAATCGTGTTGAGTTGGACGATGCCGCCGTTCGAGGCGGGGGTCGGGACCGAGGCCCGCCCCAAGCGGCCCGTCGCGGACGTCGTCGAAGAGGCGGTGCGGATCCGTGCTCGCGCCTCCGAGGCACGGGGCGAGCGCGTCCTGCGGAAGCTCGGCGTGCGCTTGGTCACGCCCACGGCTTCGAGGGCGGGGCGACACCAGGGCCCGCCCGCCGAACCGCCCAAGGACGCCGCAGGATGAGGACCGACGACCCGCGGTCGCTGCTTCGAGGGGCGGGGCTGCGCGCCAAGAAGAGTTTCGGCCAGAACTTCCTGGTCGCCGACCATGTCGCGCGCGCGATCGCCGCCGCTTGCGTTCCGGACGACGAAGTGGGGTGCGCGCGCGTGGTCGAGATCGGCGCGGGCACGGGATCGCTCACCCGGTGGCTGGCCGACCGGGCGCGCACGGTCATCGCGATCGAGCGCGACCGCGACCTCGTGCCGCTCCTCGAGCGAGAGATCGCGTCGACCGATCGCGTGCGGGTCGTCGAGGCCGACGCCCGATCGAGCGACCTCGCCGGCCTCCTCGGTGGACCCGATCCGGGGTCGCCGCGCGTGCTCTGCGGAAACCTTCCGTACTCGCTCACCGGCCCGCTCCTGCGGAGCGCGGTGGCCGTGGCGTCGAGCGTCGATCGGGTCGTCTTCATGGTGCAGGACGAAGTTGCTTCGCGGCTCTTGGCGACACCATCGACCAAGGAGTGGGGGGCCCTCACCGTGTTCGTCCGGGCGGCCTTCGACGCGCGACGGCTGCTCCGCGCTCCCCCGGCGGCCTTTCATCCCCAGCCCGAGGTGACAAGCGCCGTCGTGGTCCTTTCCCCCCTCCGGCCCAGACGAGCCGACGAAACGCCCCGCCTGCGCGCCCTCGTCCGCGGCGCGTTCGAGGCGCGACGCAAGACGTTGCGAAACGCGTGGGCGGCGCTCGCCCCGGACGGACGCGCGCTCGAAGCGGCCGCTGCTCGGGCCGGCGTCTCGCTGGACGCCCGCGGCGAAACGCTCGACGTCGAGGCCTTCGCGCGCATGGCCCAGGCGCTCGACGAGCCCGGCTAGCTTTAGCGGTTTCCGGTGAGCTGCGTCAGCGCCCGTTGCGCGTCGGCCTTGTCGGGCGAGTTCACCGGCGCAAGCTCCAAGAAGCGGCGGTAGTGCTCGATCGCCTCCGCCTTCTTGCCGGCCGCCCGTAAAGCTTCGGCGGTGAGAAACTCCAGCGGCGCCAGCCACGCGGGACGGACGTCGAACCCTTCGGCGGTCGTCGCGGCCGCGAGGAGCGCGGGTAGCGCGGCGGCGTGTCCGCCGTGCTCGAAGAGGAGCTTGCCATAGCGGAAGCGCCAGTAAGGGTGGGGGACCGGACTGCCCGCGGCCGGCGTGGGGCCCTCGCCCGCGATGGCCTTCGCCCATTCGCCCGTCGCCGCGCTGTCGTCGTTCTTGTCCTCGTAGCACTCCGCCAGCGTGGCGTGGGCCTCGAAGCGCGACGGCCGGAGCTCGAGCGCGTGCTTCTCGTCCTTGACGGCGTCGTCGATGGCGCCCTCCATGCGCTCGAGGACCCCGCGCTGCCAGTAGGCCTCGGGGTTGAGCTTGTCGAGCGCCAGCGCCTTGTCGATCTCGTCGCGGGCGAGCTCGAGCTGAGCGGGCGTGGCGTCATCCGCCGCCCACGCGAGGTAAACGTGGAACTCGGAGCGGTTCGGGTCGAGGTCCACCGCCCGCTTGAGATAGTGGATGGCGTCCCCCTGCGCCGACCCTCCCTTGAGCATCAACGCACGGCCGATGTAGTGGTGCGCCTCCGCGCTCGTCGGCCGCTTGTCGAGGACCTTGTGCAGCATCGGCAGCGCGTCGTCCGGGCGACCGATCGCGACATAGGCGCTTCCGACGCGAAGCTGCAGGTCGGGGTCGTCCGGCGCCTTGGCCAGAGCGCTCTTGAAGAGCTCGATCGCCTTCTCGACGTCGCCCGACTCTTCGAACAGGAGCCCGCGCTCGAGCGAGAGGCCCGGATAGTCCCGGTCGACCGCCGCGACCTTGTCGAGCTCCGTCGCCGCCTCGTCGAACCTACGGACCCTCCGGAGCGCGCTCCCCAGGTGGAAGTGCGCCGCCACGTCCTTCGGATCCTTCAGCAGCGCGGCACGATAGTGGCCGATGGCGGCGTCGTACTCGCCCTGCGTCTCGCTCACCTCGCCCAGAGCGCGTTCGAGGGCTGCCGACCCGGGGAGCTTTCCTTTGGCGGCGTCGAGCGTCGCCCGAGCGTCGGACAGCCGGCCGCGCGAGGACTGGAGCTCCGAGAGGGCGACATATGGGATCACCGCCTCCGGGCGCGACGGATCCTCCATCGCGATGGCGGCTCGCAGATCGGACT
Organism: Polyangiaceae bacterium; assembly: GCA_035295445.1. GTDB lineage: Bacteria > Myxococcota_A > Polyangia > Polyangiales > Polyangiaceae > Palsa-1150. The sequence continues at coordinate 6,470 of DATGJA010000146.1, forward strand.
CCGCGGCGTCGTTGTTCCCGAGGTGCTGCTCGGCCCTCGCCAGAAGGACCATGACGAGGACGTTCTTCGGAAACTTCTCGCGCGCCTGAAGGAGCTGCTGCTTGGCGTCCGCGAGACGCTCGAGGGCGATCTTGGCCTCGGCGTCGTCGGCAATCGCCTCGGGGGAGTTCGGCTCGCTCTGGAGGGCCGTATCGAACCGCGCGAGCGCCTCCGTGTAACGCCCCTCGTTCAAGAGCAGGCGGCCCGCGCCGCGCAGCGCGTCCGCGTTGTGCGGGCCGACTTGCGAGGCCTGGGCGAAGGCATCGCGCGCGTTGCTCGACTTGCCGTTCTGCAGGTCGGTCCACCCCCTCGCGGCGTACGCGCTCGACAGCTCGTCCGGAGACGCATTGGCCCGGGCCGGCCCCTCGAGCACGAGCGCCAGATCCGCCAGTGCCTTGGTCGGATCGACCGGGCCGCTCCGATGTCGCGCTCGCAGTGTGAGCGCACCCGGATGATCGTGCGAGACCGACAGCGTAGCGTAGATCTCTTTCTTGACGTTCGCCTCGTCGCCGAGCAAGTCGTACGCGCGGGCGAGGCCGAAGTGCCCGCGCGCGTCGTTCGCGAGCTGGACGGCGCGCTGAAACGCCGCCACCGCGGCGGCCCCGTCCCCCGCGCGAAGCTCCACGCCGCCGCGAAGCAACGCGACCTCCACCTGGATCGGGCCATTCGGGTCGCGCCTGGCGGCCGCGTCGAGACTCTTGCGCGCCTCGTCGACGTCCCCTTCCGCGGCGGCGCGGGCTGCGGAGGCCACGTCCGCGTAGGCTACGGGCGGATTCGCTGGCAGCTCAGCGAGCCACGCGCGCGCACGCGCGGGGCGGCTGTCGTCCGGCCCGAACCGTGCGGTCACCGCGTACTCCACGAGCGCAGCGTAGGCGCCCAGGGCCCTGGCGCGAGGGGTCCGACCGTGCGCCGAAGCCACGGAATCGGTCGCGGCCTTCGCCGCGGGGTAGATGTCGCTGCCTAGGGCCTTCTCGGTCTCCGCGAGCGCGGCGGAGGTCGCTTGCGCGTAGTCGCCCGCGTGGACCAGGTCGAGGATGAACACGCGGCCAAAGGCGCCGCACGGGGTAACCTCGAGCGCACCGCCTGCTAGGAGCGCGACGAAGAGCAAGCCGATCGCCGCCACCTTGACCATCGACCGCTTCTTCGGCAGTCCCGCGTCGGCCTCCTCCTCGGACGTCGCCGCGTGGCGCGCCTGCGCGGCGGTCGCCGCGTCCATGGCGGGAGGAGGAAGCGAAGCCTCCACTCCGTGCGCGCCACCCTCTACCCCCATCGACGCCTCAGCTCCCGGGCCTGCGTGCCCGGCGCCTAGGTCGACCTCGCCGAAGCTCATGCCGCCCTCTGCGCGAGGCGCGTCCCCGCGAGAGACGGGGGGCGAGGCCGGCGCGGGGCCCGGCCTCGAGAGCGGGGGATCGCTCCGCGCGCCCGGCGCGCTCGTGCGCGGCTTGTCGTCGAGCTGCAGGTCGCCGAAGTCGACCGCTTCGGGTGGGGGGAAGCTGCTGCCTATGCGCTCGGGGGGCCTGCTCGGCGGCACCTCGCGCGGCAGGTCGATTTCGCCGAAGCTCCCGAGCTGCGGCGCCGCCGGCGGCATCGAACTCACCGACTGGCGCTCGGTTGGCAGATCGATCTCGCCGAACCCTCGTGAGTGGCCCGACGACGGCAGGCTATCGAGATGCACGGGCAGCGACGCGGCCGGCATCGGCAGCGAAGCAGCGGGCGAAGGCAGGTGCGCCGCCACGACCGGGAGGGACGCGACGGGTGACGGGAGCCCTGCGGCGACGACCGGGAGGCCGACGGAGGCCGCCTGCGCGACGGCGGCAGGCATTGGCAGATCCGAGAGCGCCGCGGCGGGATTGTCTCGTCGCGGCGGCGCCGGTTTCGCGGCGGGCTTCGGCGCGGGGAGATCGGCGGCCGGCGTCGGCAGGTCCAGCTCGAAGACCGCTCCCCGGCCCGCGCGCTTGGCGGTCGGCAAATCTCCCGCCGCGACGGGGAGGTCGAGCTCGTCGTCGGGCGCCGGTTTCCGCACGCTCGGCGCCGCGGGGGGAGCACGCGGCGGCGCCGGCTTGGGGGTCGGAGGAGCGGGCGGCGCCTTCTTGGGGGCGGGCAAGTCCGCAGACACGAGCGGCAGGTCCACCTCGTCGAGCGACCCGAGGGCCATGGGGAAATCCGACGGCAGCGAGTCGCGCGACGTCGGCGCGGGCGCCGTCGCCAGCGGAGCCGGCTTGGCCGCGACAGGAGGCGCGGCCGCCGCGGGAGGAGCCACGCCCATCATCGTCCTCTGCACGGCGCGAGGCACCGGAGGCGGCGCGGGAGGCATCGCGGGCGCGGCGGCCGGGGGGGGAGCCTTCGCCGGCCGAGGGGGACCTGGCCTGGGCGCCGCCGACACTGGGCCTGCTCCGCCGCTCGTCGGGGAGGGTGGTGCCGCCGGCGCACCGGGGCTGGGAACGAGGAATGAGTGCCCGCACTTGGGGCAGCGCATCTTCAGACCGGCGGGTGGGATGCGCCGTTCGTCGACCTGGTAAGGCGCCTTACAGGACTCGCACTCGACCTTCACCATCCCGTGGATCAGGCTATCACGTCGCGACGCGGTTCTTGCCCGCGCGTTTGGCGCGATACATGGCCTGATCCGCGGCATGGAAGAGGGCCTCGGCGTCGGCCGCATCGCCGGGGAGCGTCGCCACGCCGCAGCTCAAACCCGGTCGCACGCGCACCCCGTCGCGCGTGTACGAGTGCGCCGACACGTCGGCGCGAATCTCCTCGGCGATCGCGATCGCCGAGGCCTTGCTCGCGCCGGGGACCGCCGCGGCGAACTCGTCGCCCCCGAAGCGCGTGGCGAACCCTCGCGCGCCGAGGCGAGCGCCGATGAGATGACCCGTTTCGCCGATGACGTAGGCCCCCATCGCGTGGCCGTGCGTGTCGTTGATCGCCTTGACGCCATCCATATCCATCACGATGACGCTCACCGCCGGGACCGTGCCGGCGAGGACGGCGGCCACCGTGGACCCGAGCTGCGCGTCGAACCGCCGCTTCACCCAGAGGCCGCTGAGGTCGTCGATCGAAATGAGCCGCTCGACCTCCGCGGCCTGGGCGTCCCGCAGGGCGTCCTTTTGGACCTCGACTACCGTCTTGCCGAGAAAAATGCGATCGCCCGGCTTGAGCACGGTGCCTAGCGCCGGGTGGCCGTTGAGTAGCGTGCCGTTGGTGCTGCCGTGGTCGACGAGGGCGAACTCGCCGCCGCCGCGGTCCTCGACCCGCGCATGGCGCCACGAGACGTTGTCGTCGTGGAGCGGAAGCTCGCTCGTGGGGTCTCGCCCGAGGTCCACCGACCGGTCGAGGATGACCCTCTGGCCGACGTCGGGGCCCAGAATGACGACGAGCGAGGGCGCAACGGATTTGTGAAGCTCGCGCTGCACGGCCTCGCGCACGCCGGCCGAATCGTCCGCGAGGGGCTTGGTGCGTAGGGCCCGGCCCCTGGGTGCGGGTGGACGCGAGGGCGCCGGCTTCGAGACCGGACGCGCCGCCGGATGCATGCCACGCTTCGCGTCGTCGGGCATATCGAGAAAGCTAACACGGGGGGCTTAAGGCCGCGTCCCGTGCTAACGGTTCCGATCGGACCGTGGATCGTCTCGTCGTCGTCGGCGCGCGGCAGCACAATCTTCGCAACGTCAGCCTCAGTCTGCCCCGCGGCAAGATCGTCGTCTTCACCGGACCCAGCGGTTCGGGGAAATCGTCGCTCGCCTTCGACACGATCTACGCGGAGGGGCAGCGGCGGTACGTCGAATCGCTGAGCGCCTACGCACGACAGTTCCTCGAGCAGCTGGCCAAGCCCGACGTCGAGCGCATCGAGGGCCTCAGTCCCGCCATCGCCATCGAGCAGCGGCCCCTCTCGAAGTCGCCTCGGTCGACCGTCGGCACCGTGACGGAGATAGCGGACTACCTACGCCTGCTCTACGCGCGGGTCGGCGTCCCGCACTGCCCGAGCTGCGGCAAGCGGATCGAAGCGCAAACCGTGCAGCAGATCGTGGACCACGTGCTCGCCATGGCCGAGGGCACGAAGCTCAGCATTCTGTCGCCCATCACCCGGGCGCGCAAAGGGGAGCTCAAGCTCGAGCTCGAGCGCCTGCGGCGCGAGGGCTTCGTCCGCGCGCGAATCGACGGGTCGGTAGTGGATCTCGGCGACGAGATCGAGCTCGACCGCACCAAGACCCACGACCTCGACGTCGTCGTGGATCGCTTGGTGCTCAAGGAGGGCCTCAAGGGACGGCTGACCGACAGCGTCGAGCTCGCGCTAAAGCTCGGCGAAGGGCGCCTCCTCGTCCAGCCGGGAGACGACGAGCCCTTCTGGATGAGCGAGCGCTTCGCCTGCGTCGACTGCGGGATTTCCCTTCCGCCGATCGAGCCGCGGATGTTCTCGTTCAATGGCCCCCATGGCGCGTGCCCCGCGTGCGATGGCCTCGGCTCGCGGGACGTCGTCGACCCCGAGCGCTGCGTCGGGGACCCGAGGCACACCCTGCGCGAAGGCGTGGTGGTCGCGTGGGGGCGGCGCGGCAGCGTAGCGCTGGCGACGGAGGTGGCACGCGCCGTCGAGGTGCTCGGAGTAAGCCCCGACGTGCCCTGGTCGAAGCTTCCCGAGGACCAGCGCCGCGCCATCCTGCGCGGCCCCGGCGCGGCGGAGGGCGGGGGCCGCAAGCGCGAGGGCGGAAAGCGGAAGGCATACGAGGGGATCGTTCCGCGGCTCGAGCAGCGCCTCGCCGCGCTGGCCGAGGCGAGGCCGGACCCGGGAGCCGAGGACGACGACCCTGACAACGGCGAGGGGGGCATCGGCGACGACGAGCTCGGACGGTTCCTCGTGACGCGCACGTGCGACGCATGCAAGGGGAAGCGCCTCCGGCCCGAAGCCCTAGCCGTCAAGCTGGGCGGCCGCGATGTGGCGCAAGTCGGGGGGATGCCGCTTCGGCACGTGCGCCGGTTCGTCGAGAGCCTCGGCGTCGCCACGGTCGACGGGGAGCCCGCATCGGGGCCGACCTCGCAGACCTTCGGGCCCCGGGAGCGCGCGATCGCCGAGCCGCTTCTCAAGGCCGTCGCCGCTCGCCTTGGGTTCTTGATCGACGTGGGCCTCGACTACCTCACGCTCGACCGGAGCGCGCAGACGCTCTCCTCGGGCGAAGGGCAACGCATCCGCCTCGCGACTCAGATCGGCGCCGCGCTCGTCGGGGTCCTCTACGTCCTCGACGAGCCGAGCGTGGGGTTGCATGCGCGCGACAACGCTCGTCTCATCGAGGCCCAGGCGCGCCTGCGGGATCTTGGCAACACCGTCATCGTCGTCGAGCACGATCGCGATGCGATCCTCTCCGCGGACCACGTCATCGACATGGGACCCGGGGCCGGCACGCACGGCGGAGAGATCGTCGCGCAGGGTACGCCCGACGAAATCATGGCGAACACCAAGTCGATCACGGGGCCGTGGTTGAACGGCAAGCGCCAGCTTCCCGTCCCCGCCAAGCGAAAGGGGCGCACCAAGGCGTGCGTCCGGGTCGCCGGCGCGCGAGCCCACAACCTGCGCGACGTCACGGTCGAGGTCCCCATCGGCCTCCTCACGTGTGTGACAGGGGTGAGCGGCAGCGGCAAGTCCAGCCTCGTCGTCGACACGCTCCTCCCGGCCGCGCGCGGCAAGCTCTACAACGCGACGGCGCCCGTCGGAGAGTGCGACCGAGTCGAAGGGCTCGAGAACGTGGACAAGGTCGTTTCGATCGACCAGGCGCCAATCGGCCGGACGCCGCGCTCCAACCCGGCCACGTACACGGGCATCTTCGCGCTGCTCCGGGACCTTTACGCGGGGCTGCCCGACGCGCGGGCGCGGGGCTACAAGGCGGGACGCTTCTCGTTCAACGTCAAGGGCGGCCGGTGCGAGGCATGCCAGGGCGACGGGGTGCTGCGGATCGAGATGCACTTTCTGCCGGACGTCTTTGTCACATGCGACGCTTGCGGGGGGCGCCGCTACAACCGCGAGACGCTTGAGGTGAAGTACCGCGGTCTATCGATCGCGGACGCCCTCGAGGTGACCGTCGAGCAGGCGTCGGAGCTCTTCGGCGCGGTTCCGCGCATCGCGGACAAGCTCGAGGCCCTGCGCAGCGTGGGCCTCGGCTACGTCTCGCTCGGCCAACCTGCGACGACCTTGTCGGGCGGCGAGGCCCAGCGGGTGAAACTCGCGCGCGAGCTGTCGCGCAAGGCCACCGGGCGCACCCTCTACGTGCTCGACGAGCCGACGACGGGCCTGCACTTCGCCGATATCGAGGTCCTCGTGACGGCGCTCATGAACCTGCGCGACGAGGGAAACACGGTCGTCGTCATCGAGCACAACCTCGACGTGGTCGCGTGCGCGGACTGGGTGATCGACCTCGGGCCCGAGGGCGGCGAGGGCGGCGGCGAGATTGTCGCCGTGGGCACCCCCGAGCAGGTGTCCCAGGCGGAGCGGTCGCACACGGCGCGCTACCTGCGAGAGGTCCTGGCGCGCACCGCGCCGGTGACGAGGCGGGCGGCGCGGGGGTAGCGCCCGGGCCCCCCATTGCCAAGGGCCTTCCCCGGACTCAGGCTGTGGTCGTGCCCGAACCTCGAAGCCTCCCCGAACCTGGCCTGGCCGCGGTGCTGTCGTTCTTCGTCCCGGGCGTCGGCCAGTTCTATAACGGCAAATTCCTGCGCGGAATCTTCTGGCTCCTCGTCACGCCGGGGCTGTGGATCGGGTCGGGTGGGACGCTCGGCTGGATCTGCCACGTCATCGCCTCGTACACGGCGTACGACTACGCGCAGGGGCTGCGCGCGTAGCCGCCGCCCGGACGACCCGAACGATGGGACGCCGCGCGGCCTGCCAGGCCAGTCGAGGACATGGCCACGGATAGGAGCGGGACACCGTAGGGACAGTCGTAGCGCATGACGAAGCACTCGAAGGCGCGCAAAACGGGCGACGGCCCGGGATGTGCTTAGCGAGCGGGTAGACCTTGGGGCCACGAGGGGGCGCGCACCTCGGCTCGTTCAGGTCGCGGATTGTTGGGTTCGCCGTTGGGACCGAGGAGGTGCGGCGAGCATTCCTCTATCGCCCCGCGATTGCCCGCGTAACAAACGATCCACGGCCCGTACGGCGTGGGTGCGGGATACCCGGGAAAAGCGAAGGGGAAAGAGCAGGGGTCGCGGCGGGTGCGGGCTACCCGGCAGCTGAATACATGGGGTGCCGCGTTATCAACAGCTCGTTCTGCTGGGTGCTTTTCCGTGACAACGAACGCATCGACTTTCCCGGTGGGGAGAAGTGCATCGATCTAAACGAGCGCACCAGGCCGCGCGACTCGATCGCGGACCCCTGTCGCGCATACCAAGCGTCCACAACCGGCGTCGGTCGGCCGGACCGGGCGCACGAGCCACGGCTCACCCGCCGACGCGCCGGCGCAAGGCGCGGGGCTCCTCCGCGCCTATCGCCCGCCGTTCACACCCGGCTCATCGCTCGCCGCGTCGCGGCAGCGACCAACCCGTGGTACGAGCCCGGGATGAGGCGCTGCATGACGTCGAGGAATCGCGCGTCCGCGCCGATGAGAACGCGACGCGCGTTGCGTTGAACGCCACGGAGGATGGTCTCGGCCGCGTCCTCGGCCGTGACACGGAACATCCGTTCGAACGATTCGCGCCCCTTCTCGACGTCCTTGACGCCGATGGACTTGACGCTCTCGCTCACACGCGCCGCGCGCGCGATGTTCGTCTTGATCCCGCCGGGGTGCACGCATGTCGCGCTTACCGGGGACCGCGTCATCTCGAGCTCCTCGCGGAGCGCCTCGGTGAAGCCCCGCACGGCGAACTTCGTCGCGTTGTATGTCGCCTGCGTCGGCACCCCGATGAGGCCGAAGAGGCTCGAGGTGTTGATGACGTGCCCCTCCCCCGCCGCCTTGAGGTGGGGCAAAAACGCCTTCGTGCCGTAGACGACGCCCCAAAAATTGATCCCGAAGATCCAGTCGAAGTCCTCGTATGACACCCCCTCGACCGTCGCGCTGTGCGCCACGCCCGCGTTGTTGAAGATGAGGTTGCAGCGCCCGTGATCGCGAACGACCTCGTCTGCCCACGCGTAGACCTGGTCCCTCGAAGCGACGTCGACCTTCTTCGACGTCACCTTCACACCGCGCTCCGCGCACGACCGCGCCGTCTCCGCGAGGCCAATCTCGTTCACGTCGCTGATGGCCAGGTGGCATCCGCGCCCCGCGAGCGACGCCGCGAGCGTGCGACCCATGCCCGACCCTGC
>DATGJA010000147.1:0-2649 GCA_035295445.1 Polyangiaceae bacterium
ATCCGCGGCGGCGACTTGCGCACCCTCATCGCCAACCTCGAAGGTCTCGCGGAGGTCAAGCGGCGCGCCGGCAAGCGGTTCCCCTACGTCCGCTTCGTCTTTTGCATCATGAAGCAGAACTTCCGCGAGCTCCCGCTCCTCGTCGATCTCGCCCATCGATGCGGAGTGGGCGAGATCTCGGTGAACAACCTGATCGTCTACCGACCGGAGCTCGCGGGTCAGAGCGTCTTCGACCTGGGCCGTGAGGTAGAAGAGGTGCACGAGGAGGCCCTCCGCCTCGCGCTTCGACGAGGAATCGCGCTCATTTACAAGGGGATCAAGCCGCTCGTACCCAAGCCGTCGTGCGCCTTCGGCGCTCTCGCCGTGCTTTGCGACGGTTCCGTGGGCTTTTGCGGGGCCCAGCGCGTGCTCACCGGCAACATCCACGACGACACACTGCGGAATCTGTGGAACGGGCCCGCGTTTCAGACGGCGCGACGCCGATACGCGACGCGCGACTATCCCGAGACGTGTCGTCGATGCCCAAACCACACGAACTCGAGGGAAGACCACGAGGCACCGGACATGTCTTACGTGGCGCACACTCTCGCCGCTCGTCGATGGGGTCACGCCGACAAGGCGGCCCGGCGCCGCCTCCCGCTCGCCGGCGACCCCGGGTCGTCCAACGCGTCGCAGCACGAGCACGGAGCGGGCGACTGCTGCGCAAGCTCCGATGCGTAGGCAGGGTCGTTCTGCACGCGATGGGACCTGGCAGAAAGAAGAGCTGGTATCGTGGCGTGGTGGCTCTCCTTGCGATCATCCATGTCCTTGCCGCCGTCATCGGCGTTGGCCCGACGTACTTCTTTCCGGCGTTGCTCAGGTCGTCTCTGCCCCCTTCGGAGCTGCGGGGTGTCCTCGAGCTGAGCCGGCGCCTCGCGCGCTACCCGCAGATCGGCGGACCGGTCGCGGTGGTGTCGGGCATCGCGCTCGTCTTCGCGATCGACCCGCATCTCTTCAGCCAAAAGTGGATCATCGGCTCGATCGTGCTCTTCGTCGCGATCCAGGTGGTCGTCATGGCGTTCGCCGTTCCGGCCACGAAGAAGCTGGCGGCGTGGGCCTTTCATCCCGCCAACGCCAACGCGAACGTCCTGCCCCCGGAGGCCGAGTCGCACTACCGGCGTCTGCGCGCCGCCCACACCGTGGCGGCCGTCCTCGGTACTGTGCTGTTCGGATTGATGATCGCGAAGCCCGTTTGACGGGTGGGGTGTGTCGTCGGAACTCTCGCTTCGCTCGAGCCTGCGGACGCGCTTGGGTGTGCCGTCCGAACTCTCGCTTCGCTCGAGCCTGCGGACGCGCTACGTTGACGTCACCGTGGCGACCAGCTCCTCGACCGATCTGCCTCTCGGCGCGTCCCTTCCGCCCGTCCGCCTCCCGAACGTCGTCGACGGCGCCGTCGTCGACCTGAGCGAGCTCTCTTCGGGAAAGCGCGGCACTCTCGTGATGTTCCTGTGCAACCATTGTCCTTACGTGGTTCACGTTCGGAAGGCGCTCGCCCAAGCGGCGAACAGCGCCGTCGAGCGGGGCTTCGCCGTGGTGGCCATCAACTCCAACGATGTCGTGTCGTACCCGCAGGACGGACCCGAGGCGATGGCGGGGATGGCTCGCGACGACGCCTGGCGCTTTCCGTTCCTCTTCGACGAGTCGCAGGCGGTCGCGCGCGCCTTTCGGGCTGAGTGTACGCCGGACCTGTACCTCTTCGACGCGGCGCGCCTCCTCGTCTACCACGGCCAATTCGACGACAGCCGTCCCGCGAGCGGCAAGCCCGTCACGGGGCGCGATCTGGCTGCGGCGATCGACGCCGTCTCGTCGGGCCGTTCGCCCTCGGCGGATCAGAAGCCGTGCGTCGGTTGCAGCATCAAGTGGTCGGCTCCGCGCTGACCCGGGCTACTCGGGCGCCATTCCGCATTTGCCGGGCATCCCGGCCCCGCCGCACGTCAGGGGCGGCGTGCACTGCCCGCAATCGAGCAGGTGACCGCAGCCGTCTCCCGCCGGTCCACACGATACTTGCTGCTGACCGCACGTCTGCGGGACGCACGGCCCGCCGTCCGAGGCCCCGCACTGGGCAAAGCTCCCCCCACCGCCGCACGTCAGCGGCGCCTTGCACGAGCCGCACTGCAGCAGTCCGCCACAGCCATCGCCCGCAGGGCCGCAACCGATCCCTTGTTGTGCGCACGATCGAGGGGCGCAGCCAGTAGGCGGTGCGCCGACGCAGGACTGCAGGTCCCAGATCATGTACTCGAGGATCTTCTCCTGCGGCGTCATCGGGCCGGCCGAGCACTCCGAAGGAAAGACGTCCGCCGGCGTCGCGCCGTTCTCGGCCACATGGAAGTCGCTGTAGATGACGTGGCCGCACTGGGCCAGGCTCGACGCATCCAGCGGCGTGTCGAACGTGAAGTGCAGCAGCTCGGGCGTCCCGTCGGACGGGTCGGTGCCGTCGATCCAGTCGGTCGCTCCCTGGTCGATCGCGTCGACGTCGTGGCGAGGGCTGCTGATGGTCACCTGTGGCGGGGTCGCATTGGAGAGGGCGCCAACCAGCCCGAGCCAGCTGACGAACGTCGGCCCCTTGCCGTTGCTGCTCACGTTGACCGTGCCCGTGATGCTGGTCGAAGC
>DATGJA010000148.1:0-3650 GCA_035295445.1 Polyangiaceae bacterium
CCAACGTGAGCGAGCCCGTCGACATGCTCGCGGGGTAGGGGAGCCGCCGGCCCGTTGCGGTCGATCGCGAGAAGCGGGTTGGTGGACATCACCGGGGAGCCCACGTGCATGGGCGCGGCAGCCGCGGCCACCGCAGTGAGCAGATGGTTCGCGGCCGCCGCCGCGGCGTACGGCTCGGGGTGGGCCTCGCTCGCGGCGGGGGGATTCGGTGCCGCGGCTTCGACGGCCGGCGGCGCCGGCTGGACGGGAGCCGGGGACGAGAAGAGCGGGGACACGGCGGCCGGCGGGGAAGAAGGCGTCGTCGAGGGCGCGCCCGGGGGCGCGGGGGGCGGGGCCTCGACCGGGGCCGCCGCGGTGGGGTCGGCAGGCGCGGTCGCCACGGCGCCGGGGACCGGCGAAATCTCGGTCGCCAGGTCGGCCATCGCCTTCGCGAGCTCGAGGGCGCGGTTGTCGGCCTCGCCCTCGGACGCCGCCTCCGCGGCGCGCCGCAGCCACTTGAGGGCGTCGGAGCGCTCTCCGCGCGCGTACATGGCCTCTGCCGTCGACAAGGCCCAGGCTACGTCTTCGTCGTCCTCGGTGGAGGCCGGCGGAATCGGGCTCAGGCGTGCACCCGGTTGGTCCATGAGGGGAAGAGATTCGCGCAGGCGGGCGCCGCCGGCAAGCGCGGCGAAGGCGTTTCCAGGGCGTTCATTTTTTACAACGGCTCGGTGCTAGCGTGGGGGCGTCATGAGGATCCTGGTCAACGGAGAGTCCACCGAGGTCCCCGACGGGATCACCGTTCGCGCGCTCGTCGACCGGCTCGGTCTGACGCAGGGACCCGTGGCGGTCGAGATCAACCGCGAGGTGGTGCCCCGCGCAGGACACGCCGAACACGTCGTCCGAGCGGGCGACGAGGTGGAGATCGTCCACTTCGTCGGCGGAGGCTGACTTCGCTCGAGCTTGCGGCTTGAGGTTGGGTGTTGGTAGTCCGCACTCTCGCGTCGCTCGAGCTTGCGGACTACGTCGTTCGGAAGAGGCGCCGGAGCCAGGCCAGGAGCGGGGCGAGGTCGGGCTTCACGAAGACGGGGCCGCGCGCGCGGGCCGATTGGACGAGCGAGGGCGAGCTGCCGGTCGTGAAAAACGCGAGCGGGAGCGTTGTGCGCCTCGCGAGGAGCGCGTCGGCCAGGTCCGTCCCGTCGCCGTCGGCGAGCTCCAGATCGATGATCGCGCAGCCCAGTCGCGCGACGTCGACGCGAAGGGCGGCCTTGAACGACGAGGCCTCGGCGATCGGAAACCCCTCGTCCCCGAGGCGGCGCGCCAGCACCCGCAGCGCGAGGGGCGAATCATCGACGATGAGGACGAGGGGCATCGAGCACCCCCGCGCGGCCCACCATATCGCAAAGACCCTTCTCGCGCTGCTAGAGTCGCAGGTTCATGACCCACCACCCCCTGCCGCGCTGCGGCGACCCGGGCGACGCCTCCGCGACGCGATCCGGCCGGTTTTCGAGCGAGTACGTCCGCGCCCTCTACGATCGGCCCCTCTTCGCGCTGGTGGACGAGGCCCGTCGCGTGCACCGGGAGCATCACCCCGACACGCAGGTGCAGCTTTGCACGCTGCTCAGCGTCAAGACGGGCGGCTGCCCCGAGGATTGCGCGTACTGCCCGCAGTCGAGTCACTACGCCACGGACGTCGGCCCCGAGAAGATGCTCGACGTCGACGAGGTCCTCTCGGCCGCGAGGCGCGCCCGCGACGCCGGATCGACCCGCTTTTGCATGGGGGCGGCGTGGCGCGAGGTCAAGGACGGTCCCGCGTTCGAGCGCGTTCTCTCGATGGTGCGCGGGGTCAAGTCCCTCGGACTCGAGGCGTGCGTCACGCTCGGGATGCTGACCGATCCCCAGGCGCGCCGACTCAAGGAGGCGGGTCTCGACGCGTACAACCACAACCTCGACACGAGCCGGCAGCACTACCGCTCGATCATCTCGACCCGCACCTACGAAGATCGGCTGCGTACCCTCGAGAACGTGCGTGCGGCGGGCATCACCGTGTGCTCCGGGGGAATCATCGGCATGGGCGAGACCGCGGAGGATCGCTGCGAGATGCTCCGGACGCTCGCCGACCTCGACCCGCAGCCCGAGAGCGTCCCCATCAACGCGCTCGTGCGCGTGCGGGGGACCCCGCTCGAGAGCCTGCCGCCCGTCGATCCGCTCGATCTCGTGCGAATGGTCGCGTGCGCGCGGATCCTGATGCCCCGGGCGCGGGTGCGACTGAGCGCCGGGCGGACCGAGCTGACGCGAGAGGCCCAGATCCTGGCGATGTACGCGGGCGCCAACTCCATCTTCTACGGCGAGCAGCTCCTGACGACGCCGAACCCGGAAGTCGAAGAGGACCGGAGCCTCTTGCGCGACGCGGGCCTCGACCCGATGCCGCCGCAGTTGGGTGTGTCGTCTGAACTCTCGCCTCGCTCGAGCCTGCGGACCAGCGCGGGTTGACCCGCCGACGGCCGCGCGCGACAGGACCGTGATCGTGAAGGTGCGGACGACGCGGTGGCCGCGCCGGATCGAGACGCGCCGAGTGCGGATCGGTGTGTGCGTGGGCAGGTCCGGGGGGCCGCCGAACTTGTCGCTCGTCACCCAGACAAGCACGTCGGCGTCGCGCCAGCGGGCGCGCGGGAGCCAGTCGTCGAAGTCGTCGCGCACCGGCGTGTCGCAGCCGACCTCGGGTTCGCCCCGCAGCGCCGCCTCGAGCTGCGCGCAGACGACCCAGTGCGGACCGACCACGACCGGGGGACTGCCGTCGGGGTCGGCGTCCGTCACGGAGGCGACCTCGGTCCGGACCTCGCGGACGACCTCGGGCCATCCGTAGAGCTCATTGGCGAGATCGAGGCGCGGGTCGTAGGGGCCGGGGACCAGTCCCGGCGCCCACGGCGCGAGCGCCCAGAGGTGGGCCGCGGCGACCATCGTCGAGGCCGTCGCGATCGACCCGGCGACGAGCCGTCGCTGAGCTGGACGCGTCGACCGCGCTGCGGCGGGGACCAGGCCGAGAAGGGCCGGCGCGATCCAGTGGGGCTCGGCCACGGGGCTCCACAAGCAGAGGGGGACGAGGACGGCGGCCGGAACGGCGCACGCCGCCCAGAGAAGGGCCCCGACGGTGTCGCGCCGGTCCCGCCGGAGGTCGCGCGCGGCGAGCGCCGCGAGGAGGCACACCGGCGGCGACAGATACGCGAGCTGTCCGCCCGCGAGCGCCCCGACGTTGCGCCACGACAGACCGGCCGCGGCCTGCGTCTCGACGAGGCGGTGGTGCAGCATCGGCCACGCGTGGCTCGCCTCGAACGCGACGACCGGCGCGACGACGACCGCGCCCATCGCCAGCCCGATCCACGGCGCGGTCCCCCGTCGCGGCGTGCGCGCCCCCCGCGATGCGTAGGTGACGGCGAGCGCCGCGAGGAGCAGGAAGCCGGACGCCTTCGACGCGGCGGCGATGCCGGCGGACAGGCCGGCCAGGGCGAAGGCGCGGGCGGCTCGGGGGCTGCCTGGGGGCTCGCGCAAGGCGACGGCGGCGAAGGCAAGCGCCGAGATCCACGAGGCGGACAGGAGAAGGTCGGGGGTCAGCGCGAACAGGCCGACCCCGATCTCGGGGACCACGGCGAAGACCAAGGCGGCGACGAGCGACC
>DATGJA010000149.1:0-2107 GCA_035295445.1 Polyangiaceae bacterium
TCGTCGGCCGCTCCGTCGCAGCGCTCGAGGCGCCCCGCCACCGCCGTCGCGAGCGACAGCCCGTCGGCGGCTCGATCGAGGTCGAGCTCGAGGGCGGACGCGACGCCGAGCGCCACGAGCAGGTTCTCGAGGTTGTGGGCACCGACGAGGGGGGAGCGGAGCCGCACGTCCCCCGCGGGCGTCCGGACCAGGGCCTCGGTGCCCCGCGCGTCCCCGCGCGCGACCCGAGGCGCGATCTCGGCGTGCGCCGGCTCCGTCCCCGGGCGCGCGCTCACCCGGACGAGGGGCGCGTGCACGCGGGGGACGAGGTCGCGTCCGAAGGCGTCGTCGACATTGAGCACCACCGCGCCCGGGCCGGCTCCGAGGAAGAGCTTGGCCTTCGCCTCCGCATAAGCACCCATCGACCCGTGGAAGTCCAGGTGGTCCTGCGTCAGGTTGGTCAGCGCGGCAACGCCGAAACGCACGGCGCGAACGCGGCCCAGCGCGAGCGCGTGGGAGGACACCTCCATCGCCGCGTGGGTCGCCCCGCGAGCGCGCATCTCGGCGAGGACGCGGGCCACTTCGTCCGCCTCGGGGGTCGTGTGTTCGGCCGACGCCTCCCACGCGCCGAAGGAGTGGCCGAGCGTCCCGAGCACGCCGCAAGAGGTCGCGCCGAGCGCGCCGTCCACCGCCGCGCGCACGAGGTGAGCCGTCGTCGTTTTCCCGTTCGTGCCGGTGATCCCGATGACGTCGAGCGAGAACGACGGATGGCCGTAGACCGCGGACGCGGCGAACGAGAGCGCGGCCGCGGGATCGTCGACGAAGACGATGGGGACGCGCGCGGCCGCGGGATCGAGCGCGCCGCGGCCCGCGAGGATCGCCGCCGCTCCCCGCGCCACGGCCTGCGGGACGTACGCCGCCCCGTCGGTCTTCTGGCCGCGCCGGGCCACGAAGAGCTCCCCGGCTTGGACGGCACGCGAGTCGCTGCGCACGCCACCCACACGCGTCGCCGGGTCGCCGGCGATCTGCGCCGCCATCGGAAGCTCGCGGACCAGCTCGTCGAGGCGCAGGCCGGGGGGACGGGAGGCGGTCGTCACGACCTGCATCATGACGCCGGCTCGAGCACCACGCGCACCGCGCTCCCCTTCGCGGCAGCGCTGCCGGCGGCGGGTGTCTGTCTCACGGCGCGTCCCCATCCCTGGATTTGCGGCACGAACCCGGCCCTCATCAGGGAAACGACGACGTCGTGCGCGGGCATTCCCGTGGCGTCGGGAACCCTCGCCGCCCCCGGAGGGGGGGAGCCCGGGGCGGCCGCGAGGGGCAGATCGCTCTCGCGACGCGGAGCCGAATCGGACGGCTCGGATCGAGGCTTGACGGCGATTGCGGCGATCTTCGAGGGACCGGCCGACGGCGTGACGCCGAGGCAGCGCAGGCTCGACTCGGCCACCCGACGAAAGACCGGGCCCGCCAGATCGCCGCCGTAGTGGCCGATGACGGGCTCGTCGAGGACGACCGCGACGACGAGGCGCGGGTGCTCGACGGGTACGAACCCGACGAAGACCGCCGTGAACTTCTCGGTCGAGTACTTGCCCGTCGTCGGGTCGACCTTTTGCGCGGTCGAGGTCTTTCCCGCGACGCGGAAGCCAGGGAGGGCGGCCTCCACCGCCGTTCCGCCTTCCTCGGTGACCGCG
This sequence comes from Polyangiaceae bacterium, assembly GCA_035295445.1. GTDB lineage: Bacteria > Myxococcota_A > Polyangia > Polyangiales > Polyangiaceae > Palsa-1150. Next base: position 1,671 of record DATGJA010000149.1, read on the forward strand.
GTGAGCATGTCGGCGACGGTCCGGGCGACTCCCGAGGGGACGACCTCTCGCCGGACGTGGGCGCTCGCCTCGCGAACGGTCTCACCCCGCCCGTCGACGACCTTCTTGACGAGGATCGGGTCGAGGAGCTTGCCGCCGTTGGCGATGGCGCCCATCGCGAGCGCAAGCTGCAGGGTCGTCACGGTGATGCCCTGCCCGAAGCTCGCGCTCGCGGTCTCGGTGTCGAACCATGGCCGGCCCTTGGGCCGCAGCACGCCGGACGCCTCGCCCGGCAGCGGGATGCTCGTCGGCTCGCCGAAGCCGAAGCGCCGGTACGCCGCGTAGAGGGCGGGCTCGCCCAGCTCGAGGCCAATCTTGAGGGCGCCGATGTTCGAGCTCTTCGCGAGGACCTGCGTCGGCGTCAGGAGATCGCTGTTGTGCGTGTCGTGGATGGTCAC
>DATGJA010000150.1:0-12152 GCA_035295445.1 Polyangiaceae bacterium
AGCGCGATGACGCGCGTTCCCATCGCGCGGTAGAGCAGCGTAAGCGCGATGACGCGCGTTCTCATCGCGCGGTAGAGCAGCGTAAGCGCGATGACGCGCGTTCCCATCGTACGGTAGAGCGGCGTAAGCGCGATGACGCGCGATACCCGCGCGGTTCCAAGCGAGTCAACCGCGCTTACCAGCGTACGAGCGCCGGGCGAGCCCTGTCTTGGACCCTTGACGCACGTGCCATCCGCCGCAAGATGATGGCGTGGACCTCGCGCGCATGCTCGAGATGTGCCGGCGCGACCAGTGGCGCGTCGACGACCTCGACTGGACGCAGCGACTCCGGCCCATGAGCGCCGACCACGAAGTCGCCATCGTCCAGTACTTCACCGACATGGCGGGGATCGAGCTCCTCGCCGGTGCACTCTTCGAGGAGCAACGGCGCCGCGTGAAGGACCCGACGCTGCGCCAGATCTTCGCCACGTTCGTGGCCGACGAGAAGCGTCACTCCGAGGCGGCCGCGCGCCTCGCTCGCTTCTACGACGTGCGCAAGCTCCGCGAGTACCGGCAGAGCCCCGCCCTCCAGAGGTTCTTCCCCCACTTCTTGCGCGCGATCTCGCTCTTGAGCGACGACGTGGCCAACGAATACATCCTGGGGGGAGAGCTCATCCTCGACGTCGCCCTGCTGCGCTCGATCGACGACTACGTGGCCGACGAGATGAGCGCGCAGGCCATGCGTCTCATCAACCGGGACGAGTCCCGGCACATCGCGATCGACTACCACATGGCCGAGTATTACCAGTCGAGCGAGTACGCGGCCGCCGTCTCGGCGCGCCGCACGCCGGTCCGGCAGCGGGCCATGGCGTGGTGGACGATGACGAACGTCCTCTTCCACGCGAAACCCTTCTTCCAGGACGTGTTCTTCGAGCCGATGGAGCGGCTCGACCCGCAGGGGGCGCGGCTCAAAGAGGCCTTCCGCCGGATGGAGCTCGTCATGGCGAAGCGGGGTCGCAGCGGTCCTCCCTTCGCGCGGTTCATGGCGGCGATGAAGAACCTCTACAACCGCCCGATCGCGGGCCGCATCTTCGGCGGGCTCGCGTCGCGCATCGTCGGGGTCGACGCGCGCTTCATGGAGCGCCTGGCGAGCGACGCCGAATGGGCGCGCGCCGCAGGGCTCACGTTCGACGAGCTCGCGCAGGAGGCGCTCGCCGCGAAGAGCTCACGGGCGATGCCCGGTGCGCGCCTAAAGAACTAGAATCCTTCGACAAAATTGCAACTGAGAGATGGATCGGCCGGGCCGCAGGAAAAAACGGACCGCCGGTGACTCGACCTTGTGGCGACGCGACACAGACGTGGAACAATCCCCGCCGATGCGATCCGCTCGCTGTGTACTCGTCGCCCTGCTTTCGATCGGCCTCCCGGCGTGTGGAGGAAAGATTCTGCAGGACAGCATCGGCGGCGGACCCGGCGCGGCGGACGCCTCGCTCGACGGCGCCCCCAACCCGTACGCCGCCAAGTGCGCCGGCGGGCCGACGCCCCCGACGACGCTCGAGTGCACGGGGCTCTACACCGACATCGGGAAGAAGACGATCTCGCCCGGGATCCGGCCGTACTCGCCGGCGATTCCGCTCTGGTCCGACGGCGCCGAGAAGTACCGCTACATCTGGCTGCCCCCGGGGACCAAGATCGACGCGACCGACCCGAACAACTGGAAGTTCCCCGTCGGCACCAAGGTCTGGAAAGAGTTCGACCGCGAGGGCAGTCGAATCGAGACGCGCCTCTGGCAAAAGACGCAGACCAACTTCTGGGTCCGAGCCACCTACCGCTGGAGCGAGGACGAGTCCTCCGCGATGATCTCCGCGGGCGGCGACTTCCCGCTGGCCGACGGCGCCACGTACCACATTCCGACGGGCGACGAGTGCGACCAGTGCCACCGGGGCCGCCCCGACCACCTCCTCGGCTTCGAGCACGTGTCGCTCGGACTGCCGCAGGCGACGGGCCTCACCCTGCCCGAGCTCGTGTCGGAGAACCTCATCTCCCCCGTCCCGGCGCAGACGCGCCTCATCATCGGCGACGACGGCACGGGGGTCGCCGCGCCCGCGCTCGCGTGGATCCACGTGAACTGCGGGGTGAGCTGCCACAACGACAACGCCAATTCGACGGGGTACGGCGCGAGCCAGCGCCTGCGCCTCGACCCGACGATGCTCGACGGCCGTTCTTCCGCGAACTTCCCGACGATCACGACCACGGTCAACCAGATGGCCGATACGCCCACCTGGGCGGGGCAAACGCGCATCGTCCCGGGCGATCCGACCAACAGCCTGCTGGTCAAGCTCATCACGAACCGCGGCACCGACAACCCCGTGTCCAACCAGATGCCACCCATCGCGTCGCTCCTGGTGGACGAGCCGGACACGAAGGCCGTCATCGCGTGGATCGCCGCGATGACGCCCAACAAGAGCTCCGGGCCTTAGTCTCCGCGCTCATGTCCCTCGGCTGGTGCAAAACCACGCCGATGCTGTAAGAGAGCGTCGAGGAATCATGCCCGACGAGAAGTCCCCCCCCACGGCCGCTCTATCGACCGCGCAAGAGGCGCTCGCCCGAGTGCGCGGGCTCCTCGAGCGTGCCGTGTGGAGCCTGCGCGAGCGGAGCCTGGAGAACGGTCAGGTCGCCGCCGCCAGGCTCGACGCTGCGCAGCTCGTCTCCCTCGACGTGGCCCTCAGCTTTGCCGAGCTCACGGCCGGGGAGTTCGCCGCGCGGTATGCCCTCCGGGCCGGCGCTTCCGGCGACGCGTCCCTCGAGACGGCGTTCGCGCGCTTGTTCGCGGCCGAGGCGGTCCACGCGATCCGAGGCCGCATCTGCGCGCGTCCCGTCGACCACGGGCTCGCACCGCGCGACATCGCCGCCACGTTCGAGCACGACTCGGTGCGCGCGCTGGTGTCCGATTGCCTCGCCGCCGACTTCGCCGAGGCGCTCGGCGCGCGCGTCCTCGAGACCGGAAGCACGGGCGTCTACTTGCTCGACGAAGAGCACGAGATGATGCGCGGCACGTTCCGCAAGTTCGCCGCGGCCGTCGTCGCGCCCCTGGCCGAGGAGATTCACCGCCACGACCTCCTGATCCCGGAGGCCATCCTCAAGCCGCTCGCCGAGCTCGGAGGCTTCGGCCTCTCGATCCCGCAGCGCTACGGCGGCCTCCAGCCCGACGATCGCGACGACAACCTCGGCATGATCGTGGTGACCGAGGAGCTCTCGCGCGGCTCGCTCGGCGCCGCGGGGAGCCTCATCACCCGCCCGGAGATCCTCTCCAAGGCGCTGCTCAAGGGGGGCACCGAGGAGCAGAAGCAACGCTGGCTGCCGCGCCTCGCCTCCGGCGAAGTCCTCAACGCGATCGCCGTCACCGAACCCGACTACGGCTCCGACGTCGCGAGCTTGAAGCTGCGCGCGCGCCGCGTCGACGGCGGGTGGAAGCTGAGCGGCGCCAAGACCTGGTGCACCTTCAACGGCAAGGCGCACGTGATGCTGATCCTCGCGCGCACCAACCCGGACCCCGCGGCTGGCCACCGCGGGCTCTCCCTGTTTCTGGCGGAGAAGCCCTCCTTCGACGGGCACGATTTCGAGTACACGCAGCCGGGCGGCGGCAAGGTGAGCGGCCGGGCGATCGCGACGATCGGCTACCGGGGGATGCACTCGTACGAGACGTTCTTCGAGGACTTCTTCGTGCCGGCCGAGAACCTGCTCGGCGGCGCCGACGGCGAGGGCAAGGGCTTCTACTACACGATGGCCGGCTTCTCCGGCGGCCGCATCCAGACGGCGGCCCGCGCCATCGGGCTCATGTCCGCGGCGCTCGAGCGCGCGATCGCCTACGCCCGCGAGCGCAAGGTCTTCGGGCGTCCCATCGGCGACTACCAGCTGACGAGGGTCAAGCTCGCCCGGATGGCGACGTCGGTCGCATGCTGCCGGCAGTTCACCTACGGCGTCGGACGCCTCATGGACCAGGGCAAGGGCGAGATGGAGGCGAGCCTCGTCAAGCTCTACGCGTGCCGCGCCGCGCTGCAGCTCTGCAGCGACGCGCTCCAGATCCACGGGGGCATGGGGTACGCCGAGGAGACGCCGGTGAGCCGGTACTTCGTCGATTCGCGCGTGCTCTCGATCTTCGAGGGCGCCGAGGAGACCCTCGCGCTCAAGGTGGTCGCGCGGACGCTCGTCGACCGCGCGCAGCGCGTCGAGCCGATCGCCGGCTGAGAGGATTGTCGACGTACGGCGGGCCGAAAAGATCTCCCGGGAACTCGCTCCGCACCCCCGGTGTCCCTCGAGGGAACGGAGGCCGCCCATGCGCGTGCGATCTCGTCTCTTCCCAGGCGTCGCCATCGCGACGCTCCTCGCCCTCGTTGCCTGCCGCCCCGGAGGCCTCGCCACGTCGTCCCTCGCCGCCGCACCCCCGGCGCCGCCGCCGGTCGACGACGAGCCGCCGCCGATGGCCGCGCCTGATCGCCCGCTGCTCCCGGCCGGTCCGCGCATCACGCTGACGGCGTCGGACGGCACGGGCCTGGCGCTCGCGGCGCTGTCGGCCAAGGCGGTCCTCGAAGGACCGCTGGCGTTCACCGAGATGCACCTGGTGTTCAACAACCCCCTCCCCCGAACGCTCGAAGGGACCTTCAAGGTCGTGCTGCCGGTCGGCGCGTCGGTGAGCCGCTTCGCTCTCCGTATCGGTGACGCGTGGCAAGAGGGCGAGGTGGTCGAGCGCCAGCACGCGCGCGCCGCCTACGAGGACTTCTTGCACAAGAAGCAGGACCCGGCGCTGCTCGAGCAGTCGGCGGGCAACGAGTTCGCCGCTCGCGTCTTCCCGATCCCGCCGAACGGGACCAAGGAGCTCGTCCTCTCGTACGCCGAGGAGCTCACCGGCCGGGCGCCGTACGTCCTCGCGCTCCGCGGCCTGCCGCAGATCGGCGCCATCGACGCCACGGCCAGTGCCGCAGGGGCTCCGGCGCCCCTCGCGGCGTTGGCGCGCGCCGACTGGACACCCGACGCCGACTTCGTCGTCGATCGACGGGCGGTGACGGCCGGGGACGGGCTCCGCGCGGACGACCTGGTGGTCACGCGGGTCCGACCGGTGGCGCAGCGCCGCCTGGACCCCATGACGTCGGAGATCGTCCTCGTCGACACGAGCGCGTCGCGCGCTCTAGGCTTGAAGGAGGAGGTCGACCTTCTCCGTCAACTCGCCGCCGCGGCGGCGGCGAAGGACCCCGACAGCCGCTGGGTCGTGGCGTGCTTCGACCAGCGCGTCGACGAGGTCTTCGCCGGCCGCGTCGCCGACTTCGACGACGCCGCCGGGTCGAAGATCCTCGCTCGCGGCGCGCTCGGCGCGTCGGACCTCGGGCGGGCGCTGGCCTGGGCCGGGGGGCATGCGAACGACCCCGGCGCGACGCGCGTCCTTCTCATGACCGACGGCGTGGCGACCGCGGGGGAGACGGACCGCGCCAAGCTCGTGGCCGCGGCCCGCGGCGCGGGCGCGAGGGGGATCCAGCGCATCGACGCGATCGCGACGGGCGGAATCCGCGACGACGCGTCGCTGCACGCGATCGCCACGGCAGGGTTGCCGCGCGACGGCGTGGTCCTGGACGACTCCGAGGATCCCCGGAGGATCGCCTGGCGCCTGGGCGAGGCCGCCCAATCCGCCATCGCCGTGAAGGTGGATGGGGCCTCGTGGTGGTACCCGCAGCGCATCGACGGCGCGCAGGCCGGCGACGAGTTCCTCGTCTACGCAGAGGCGGCGACCGCGGCGCCCGTGCGCGTCTCGGCGGGAGACGCGCGGGACGTGACCCCGGATCTTCGGCCTGCCGACAAGCCGCTCCTCGACCGCGCCTTCGCCCAGGCGAAGATCGCGAGCCTCCTCGACGCGGCGGCGCACACCGACGATCCGGAGACCGCGCGCGGCGAGATCATCCGGACCTCCACGTCGCACAGGGTTCTCAGCCCGTACACCGGCTTCCTGGTGCTCGAGACCGACGCCGACTACGCCCGCCTCGGGATCGACCGCGGGTCGCTCGTCGACGTCCTCGCCGTGCAGGGCGGCCGCGTCGTCTCATCGCACAGGTCGACCGCCGTCATCGCCAAGGACGACACCCGAACGGCGCGCGCGAAGGCAGCTCGCTCAAGGCTCGAGCGAAGCGAGAGTTCGGACGGCGCACCCGAACGAGTCCGCAGGCTCGAGCGAAGCGAGAGTTCGGACGGCGCACCGAAGGCGGGACTCACCGCCGGTGACCCCAACGCGCCCGCCGCGCCCTGGGGGCGCGTCGACAAGGACGAGGCGCCCCATGGACCGCCGCCGGCGCGCGCGACGGCGCCGGCCCCCGCGGCGTCGACCGTTGCCTTCGACGACCTTCAACAAGGCATCGGCGACGCGTTCGGCGCGGGAGGCCTCGGTCTCTCGGGAACCGGCGAGGGGGGCGGCGGAGCGCTCGCAGCGCGACCTGCGGCCACGGCCGCGGCGTCGCCGCCCGCGCCGCGCCCGGCCCGACGTCCGACGGACGCACGGTTCGAGGCCGAGGTGGCCGAGCCCGTCGCACCGCCGGAGCCGAAGGTCGCGCCCTACACCGGTCGCTTCGCCGACGTGATGGGCGCCGTCGCGGCTCGGGACGGCAAGCGAGCGCTCGCCACGGCGCGCGCGTGGCACGCGGGCGACCCCGCCGACGTGATGGGGCTCGTGGCCCTCGGCGAGGCGCTGGAGGCCTCCGGCGACGGTGCGACCGCCGCGCGCGCTTACGGGTCGATCGTGGACCTCTTCCCGTCCCGCGCGGACATGCGGCGCATGGCGGGCGAACGGCTCGAGCGCCTCGCCGACGAGTCCGCGCTCGACCTGGCGGTGGACACCTACGAGAAGGCCCTCGAGCAGCGGCCCGATCACCCCTCGAGCCACCGGATGCTCGCCTTCGCCCTGCTGAGGCGCCACGACTACGCGCGCGCCTTCGAGGCCGCGCTCGACGGCCTCGCGTACGCGTATCCGCAAGGTCGGTTCCTCGGCGTCCAGCAGGTGCTGCGCGAAGACTTGGGCCTCATCGGCGCGGCGTGGGCGAAGGCCGAACCGGAGCGCCGCGCGTCGATCCTCGCGCGCGTGCGCGCCGCCGGCGGAACCGTGGAGGACGCGCCGTCGGTCCGCTTCGTCCTCAGCTGGGAGACGGACGCCAACGACGTGGACCTGCACGTCACCGACGCCTCGGGCGAGGAGGCCTACTACCAGCACCCGTCGCTCACGGGCGGCGGCTCCCTCTACGCGGACGTCACCACCGGGTACGGGCCCGAGTGCTTCACGATCCGCCTCCCGCGGGGCAAGCGGTCCGCCCGATACACCCTTCAGGCGAACTACTATGCGCGCGGCCCGATGGGCTACGGCATGGGGATGCTCGAGGTCGTGGACCACGACGGCCACGGCGGCATCACGATGCAGGAGCGGCCGTTCGTCGTCATGAACGACCACGCGACGGTGGACCTGGGGCGGTACCAGTAAGAAGGTCACTCCGTCCGCTTGACGCTCGTGACGAAGTACTGCGTGTCGCCGAAGCACGACGACGGGATTCCCCTGTGCTCTTCGTAGTGCAGCTCGATCCGGTGGCCGGCGTTCGACTCGATGTCCTGGGCGACCTTGTCGTCGGGCACGGTGAACGAGAACATCTGCGCCTGCTGCCCCGCCATGTTGACCATGGCGAGGTCCCCCTCGTTCGTCTTGCACACCCACCCGCGCTTCGAGAGCTTCTGCACGAAGCCCACCCGCTCGCCGGACGAGTACGTGTAGTGGAGGGTGAAAAAGACGTACAGGAACGAACCCAAGACGACGAAGAGGAGGCCGCCGATGACGATGCGGCGGACCCACTTCTTTGCATCGTCCTTTGCGTGCGCGAGGTCCATGGCGCGCCAAGCTTGGCGTCCGGCAGGCGCGCGGTCAATGCCTGGCGGGTCGGGGCCTATCGAAAGCTCTCCGCCTGAGAGCGTGCTCGCTCGAGCAAGTCCGCGATGCCGAGTCGCCCGCTCCATTGCTGGAGGTAGCCGCGATCCATGCCGCCTCCGCTCACCCGGAACACCTCGATGACGTCGCGCCACTGGCGTTCCGAGACACCGCCCCCTTCGCGGTACCAAAGGAGCTTACGCAGCACGGTGTCCTCGGGGGTCTTGATCAGGAGCGCTTCGCCGGTGGATCGCACCGGTACTCGCTGGCGGCGGGCAAACTCGACCTCGTCGTACGGCGACGGGCCCACTGCGAAGAGGTCCACCTTCATCACGACCGGCAAGTAGAAGATGTTGCAGCTGCGACCGTGCGTGAGCGCGTCGCGAAGCACGTCGACGTCGACCTCGAAGTCCTCTCCGAGCGCGGCGACGAATTCGCCGATCCGGCCGAGCGGCAGCTCGACGACCATGTCGATGTCGTTCGTGGCGCGTGGCTCTCCCTGCAACGAGCTCGCGAGGCTTCCGCCGACGAAGTACGAGCCCTTCGCCGTCTCAATCGCGTCGGCCACGCGGATGGCTACCGCGATCGCGTCGACGGCCGCGTCGTCCGAGGGCATCAGACCGCGTCGACGGGCACGGTACCGCAGAGGCGCTGGGCAATCACGCGCCCGTACAGGCGAACGATGAAGCGTGCGCGCACCTCCCCGTCGGATGCGTCAGGATGTCGCTGCCGGATCCCTGCCAACGCCAGTTGCCGAGTCGTCCGCGTGAGAGCCACCGCCTGCGCCAGCCGCTGGTGCGGCGCCAGACCGCGGAGAAGCTCGTGGTAGCGAGCGATGGAAGCGGGCGCCGTGTCGCGGAGCATGGGCGCTACTGTAGCGCATGGGCGACGAGGAGCCCGGAGCATCCGCAGGGTCGACGGGGCCACCCGTGCTCGACGCGCGACCTCGAGCGTGCTCGTCACTTCTGGCGAAAGAAGAACAGACCCTTCTTGTTGGATACGACCACGTCCGGCTTGCCGTCCCCGTCCACGTCGGTGACGGCCAGGGACGTGCCGACGCCGGAGTCGGTGTCGATGACGTGCTTGTCGAACGCCACCGCGCCGGACGAGTCGCGCCGGAGCGCGTAGTAGACGAGGACAGCCGGGTCGGTGGCGCCCGGATCGCCCGTCGGCCCGTGCGCCCAGTAGCGCTTGCCGCTGACTATCTCCGGGACGCCGTCCCGGTCGAGGTCGTGCATGTCCACGGCGTGCATCTCCGAGATCGCGTCGTCGATGAGATGGTCCACGAACGTCCGCTCGGCGCCGGGCCGCACCGCCTGCTGCTCGAGCCAGTGGATCCCGTAGTCGTGCGGCCGCGCGCACAGGATGTCGGGCAGGCCGTCGCCGTTGAAGTCGTAGCTGTACATGTCGCTGCACGCGTTGGTCGCGAAGTCGACGGCGTGCCACTTCCACGTGTCGCGATCCGCCGTCGCCTGGAACCAGCCGCTGCTCGTCAGCACGTCGACCCGGCCGTCGCCGTCGACGTCCCCCGCGCCGAGGCCGTGCACGAAGGTCCCGGCCCCGGCGAACCCGGGAGCGCTGATCGCGTGCTGGACCCAGGCCTGCGTCGGGTCCGCCCCGGGCACGGCCCAGACGAGGACGTTCTGGGGAGCCTGCCCCATGACGACCTCCTCGTGGCCGTCGCCGAAGAGGTCCACGTACACCGCCGTCTCGACGGCGACCGCCGGCGCGACCTCGTGCTGCGTCCAGTGGACGTCGGCTTGCTTGGGGTTCTCGTACCAGTAGACCGGCTCCGCCCCCGCCATTGTCGGGTCGGAGTTGCGCGGGATGACGACGGCGTCCATCCAGCCGTCGCCGTTTACGTCCTGCGGGAAGACGGCGAAGCACACGCTGAAGCCGTTGGCGGCGTCGTACGTCTCCGGGGTGCGGATTTCGTGCGCCTGGAAGGTCGGCCCCGCGTACCAGTACTGGTCGGTGACGAGATCGAGGACGCCGTCGTGGTCGACGTCGAAGACGCCTGCGGCCTCGGCGCGGTACGCCGTGTCGAGGGTGGCCTTGTCGAACGTGAGGACGGGGCGCGCAGCGATGGCGGGAACCGGCTTGCTCGCCGCCGCGGGCGTATGTCCGGAGCACGCCGACGCCGCGAGCGCCGCCGCGACCAGCCCGCCGGCCTTCACGGCCCACCCCCGAACGCCGCCACCCGGTCGGTCACGGCGAACACCCGTCCGTGCGCCACGACGACGTGTCCGTACTTGCCGCTCGGCCCGAGGTCGTCCGGCCGGCTCTGCCAGAGCGTCTTGAGGGTCATCGCGTCGAAAGCGTAGAGGACGGCGTTGGGTGGGTCGAATCCGGGCTTCGGAATCACCGCGGCGGTCCGGGTGGAGTTCTGGTCGAGCACCCAGACGACCGCGTCCGCGCCGCCGTCGTGGCTCGTGACGATCGGCGAGCCGGGGTTGAGGAACGCGACCGACGTGTTCGTGAGCGCCTCCGGATCGAAGTACGCGCGCTGCCCGGGCGCGAGGACGACGCGCAGGCGCGCGACCGACGGGGGCACCGACCGGTCGAGGTGCGCCGGATCACGCGAGGTCCCCGAGACGTACACGTACACGCTGCCGTCGGCCGGACGCAGGATCGCGGGCGAGGTCCGCATCTTCGCGTGGTTGACGGCGTTGTCCCCGGCGACGTCCGAGTACGGCCCGAACACGGGCAGCGGACCGGGGCTGGGCGGCGTGTACTGCGGACGCGCCTGGGGGCCGAAGAGCGACGTGTCGGCGGCGGGGCTGTCGTTGGCGGCCACCGGGTCGCACGGCGGGCGCCCGGTCAGCCCGCCGCCCAGGTGGTCGCGGTCGGCCAGATAAACGACGCCCTGCTTGCCTCCGAACGTGACGAGGTGGGGCGTCGACGTCAGCGACGGGTCGACGTCGAAGACGAGCGGCCCGCTGCCCCCGAGATCCGTGTCGCCCTCGTCCATCAGGCAGTAGTTGAACGGCGAGTACGTGGCCGCGAGCGTCAGGTCCGGGTTCCACGCGAGGACCGAGTTGCCCCAGACGCCGGGCGCGCCGAGCGCGTCGGCGGGGCTGTTGCCGGTCGTCATGACGACGCGGCCGTCGCTCCCGAGGGCGGGACCCCCGGACGCCCACATGCCGCCGCTCGCCCGGTTGTTGGCCGGACCCGTCGAGACGACCGTGGGAGAGCCGGAGAACGTGCTCGCGATCCGGCGGCCGCGCACGTCGACGGCCACCATCCAGCCGATGGCACCGTCGTAGTACGAGCCGAAGGAGACAAACAGCGTGCCCCCGTCGGACGACAGCAGGAGACTTGACCGCTGCGACGAGGTCGCGGGGAGCTCCATCGCCGGGGGCCCGGCGTCCGCCGGCACGTTGCGATCGAGCGAAGAGACGACCGCGGGATCGATCGGCACCGGCCAGCCGGGCCGCACCGCGCCGCTCGTGACGTCGAGCGCGAAGACCTGCCAGCCCGCCGCGGCGTCCGCCGCGACCACGTAGAGCGTCGGCGGCGACGTGGTCCGGTCGACGACGGGCGTGCCGAGGACCCCGAGCGGCATCCCGCCGTCGAGCGGCGCGACGTAGACCGGCGATCCGACGCGCGTGCTCCAGAGGACCGTCCCCGCGCGCACGGGCGACCCCCCGTCGACCGGCGCGTCGAACGCGGCGAGGGCGTACACCCAGTCGTTCGTGCTGGCGGCGATGACGACGCTTTCGCGCACGCCGGCGTAGGGGGGATTCGTGAGGACGACGTCGTCGAGGTAGATCGGCGTCGCGAAAAACCGCGCCGGATACGTCGCTGTGTGCGTCCCGGCCGAGTCGCTGTACGAGACGACCGCGGCGTCGGGCTGGTTCGAGACCCAGACGCGCGAAAGTCCGCGCGCGATCGCGGCCGGCGTCAGGTCGTGTTCGGCGTCGCTCCAGCCCGTCCGCGCCGGGTCGAAGTGGTACATGGGGAAGGCCAGGCCGCTGGGCGGGGCCAACACGGGCGCGGGCGGGGACGGCCGCGAGCAGCTCGCCGCGGCGAGGGCCGACGTCAGTCCAAAGAGAAGGCCGGTACGTGAGCCGGCAAGCATGACGGTACCTGGGATACCACGCGGCGGCGTCGCGGGCCGCCGCGCCGTTCCGCGGAAGCGGCCGGAGGCGGCCGCTCGGATCCGCGGGTCCGAACCTGGCTCACCCTGACACACGGTCAGCCGCACATGCCCTCGCACGTGCCGAGC
>DATGJA010000151.1:0-3369 GCA_035295445.1 Polyangiaceae bacterium
TTACCGGACCAACCTCGCCGTCACCTTCTTCGACGGCGCCGACGACATCCAGCCATGGAACCGCTCGACGCGCACCGGCCTTCGCCAGGAGCTGACCATCGAGCACGTGATGGCGTCGAGCTCGATCCCCATCTTCTTCCCCGCCATTTCGATCGACGGTCACTACTACGCCGACGGCTGCGTGCGCCTGACGACGCCCTTGAGCCCCGCCATCCACCTCGGCGCGGATCGCATCCTCGCCATCGGCGTGCGCAGCCGCTCGGCCCCCGTCCCGCCGGACGGGAGAGAGCGGTACCCGAGGGTGGCCGAGACCGCCGGCCTGCTCCTGAACGCGCTGTTCCTCGAGGCCCTCGAGATCGACGTCGAGCGCTTCGAGCGCATCAACCACACGCTGAGCCTGGTACCGCGCGCTCACCTCACGAGCGACCCGTCACCCCTTCGGTCCATCCCGCTGCTTGTCCTTCGCCCCTCGCAGGACCCGGCGCGGTTCGCGGCGGACGCGATCGGCCGCCTGCCGTACCTCGTTCAGCACCTCTTTCGCGGGCTCGGCGTGACCCACGAGATCGGCGCCGATCTCCTCAGCTATCTCGCCTTCGACCCGACGTACACGTCGCAGCTCCTCGCGCTCGGGTACGCGGACACGATCGCCAAGAGGGACGCGGTCCTCAAGTTCTTGCGACCGGAGGTCTACGCGACCGACGTCCTCTTCGCGAAGTAGAGGAACATCACCGGGACGAGGAAGAGCGACAGCAGGGTCGACGACGTCAGCCCCCCGACGACCGCGAGGGCCAGCGGCTGATTCGCCTCGGAACCCCGTTCGAGGCCCATCGCGGTCGGGACCAGACCGATCACGGTGGCCAGACTCGTCATCGCGATCGGCACGAACCGCGAGCGAGCCGCGGCGACGATCGCCTCGACCTTCTCCGCTCCCTCGTCGCAAAAGCGCCGGTTCGCGTCGTCCACCAGCAAGATCCCGTTGGAGACCGCGATCCCGATGACCATGAGGACCCCCATCAGCGCGGTGATCGAGAAGCCCTGCCCCGCGGCCATCAGCGCGAGCACGATCCCGAGGAGCGACACGGGGATCGTGAAGAGGATGATGAACGGCAGGCGAAGCGACTTGAACTGCGACGCCATGATCATGAAGACGACCATGACCGCGAGCAGGAGCGCGAGCCCGAGCCCGCCGAAGGTGTGCCGCATCAGCTCGACCTGCCCCACGAAGCGAAAGGCCACGTGCCGCGTCGCCGGGTCGTCGCGGAAGGCGCGCTCGAGGTCGTCGGCCGCCGACCCCAGGTCGCGGCCCTCGGTCTGCATCAGCACGTGCGCGACGCGCTCGAGGCGGTTGCGCTCGACGGCGACCGGACCGAGCGCCCGCCGCACGTTGCCGTATGCGCGCAGGAGGACCGGGCGGCCCTGCCCGCTGACGCGCACCGGGAGGGCCCCGATGGCCTGCGCGTCGGTGACGCGCTCGTCGTCGTACGACGTCACGACGTAGTACGACTGCCCGTTGTTCGAGTCGATCCACACCCCCGGCGCGTTGATGTTTCCGAGCGTCGCCAGGAGGGTCGTCTCCGCCGCGTCCTTTTCGCTCGTGCCCACGAGCCCGGCCATCTCGCGGTCCGTATCGACGTGCAGCTCCGGATAGTCCACCTGGAGCGAGACCTTCACGTCCCGCACGCCCGGCACCTCGCGCGCGACGGCGGCGATGGCCCGAGCCTCGACGTCGAGCTGCGCGAGGTTGTCGTCGTGTACCTCGACGACCAGCGGCGCCGTGTAGCCGTTCGCGAAGACGCTCGCTACGAGGCCGCCCGGGTACTGCAGGACCTCCACGCCGGGGAAGTCACGCGTCACGATGTCGCGGATTCGCACCGCCAGGTCACCCTGCGAGAGCGTGCGTCGCTCGGCGTCCGAGAAGGCGAGCTGGAGGGTCCCGGTGTTCGGTGCGACGTTCGTGTTCGTCAGCAGTGCGCGTGCGTTCTGCGGCATGCCGACGTTCGCGATCGACATCTCGACCGTACCGGAGGGCAGATCGCGCGTGATGGCCTTGCCCATCCGCGCCATCGTCAGCGCTGCGTCCTTGACGGAGATCCCGGGTGCCAGGCGGACGTAGAGCGTGTCCATCGACTCGTCGATTTCTGGAAAGAACGTGCTCGGGAGCCGGGAGGCGGCCCACCCCGCAGCGGCGACGAGGACCGCCGCCGACGCCACCACCGTCGCCCGATAGGGCAGCACGGTGCGAAGCGTCGCCGCGTAGCCGTCCCCGAGCCGATCGATCGACTCCTCGACGGACTTGGCGAACGAGCCGTGCTCGACGTGCCCGAGGAAGAAGCGGCAAGCGACCGGGGTCACCGCCATGCTGACGAAGTACGACGCGATCATCGCCACCGCGACGGTGATCGCCAGCGGGGCGAAGAGCTTCCTCGCCAGCCCGGCGAGCAGGACGACCGGGAGCAGGACCGCCATCGTCGTCAGCGTCGACGCGAGCACCGGCAGGGCCACCGAGTTGGTCCCCTTGAGCGCGGCCTCTCCTGCGCTCATCCCCATTCGCTGGTGCCGGTGGATGGCCTCGAGCACCACCACCGCGTCGTCGACCAGCCTGCCCATGGCCAGGGTGAGCCCGCCGAGCGTGAACGCGTTGAGCGTTTGCCCCGTCGCGTACAGGACGATGAGGGTGATGGCGAAGGACAGCGGGATCGCCACCGAGACGATGAGCGTCCCGCGGACGCTCTGGAGGAAGAGAAGGATGACGAGGGCGATGAGGGCGAGCGCCTGGAAGACCTCCTTCTTGAGACCGTGGTAGGCGCTCCGGACGAACGTCGACTGGTCGAAGTAGACCTTGGCTTGCATCCCGGGGGGCAGGTCCCTCAGGCCGTCGACAATCCGCTTCACGGCGTCCACGATTTCGATCGTGTTGCCGCCCGGAATGCGCAGGACCGACAGGTAGACCGCGTCCTCTCCGTTGACCGCCACCGACTCGGTCTCCGGAGTTCCCCCGTCCTCCACGCGCGCGACGTCGCGGATGAGCACCGGCTTGCCGTTGATGACCTTGACCGTGGCGTCCCCGATCGTGGCGACGCGCTTGGGAATGGCGTTCGTGTAGACGTTCGCGTCGAACCCCTTCGCCAGGAGCTCTCCGGACGGCAAGAGGGCATTCGACTGCGCCGCCGCGGCGGCCACGTCGGAGGCCGTGACGCGCCGGGCCTGGGACTTCACGGGGTCGACGACGACGTTGACCTGGCGAAGGCGGCCGCCGTACGGGGCGGCGCTGGCGACCCCCGGGATCCCCTCGAGGAGGGGCTCGACGTCGTTGAAGGCGTAGTCGTAGAGCTGCGGTCCGGTGTACCCGGCCCCGCTGACGACGACCTG
>DATGJA010000152.1:0-9897 GCA_035295445.1 Polyangiaceae bacterium
CTCCAGGCGAGCGCCGTCGCCCACGAACAGGTCGCGCTGGCGCACAACCGGATCGCCGAAGGTCTCACCGACGACGCGGCCGTCGTCGAGGCGCGTCGCCAAGCGCTCGCCGCGCTGGAAGGACTCCCGAGAGACAAGTGGACGAGCGAGACGTACGGGATCCTCGGGCGCATCCACAAGGGGCGCGCCGACGCGGAGACGAAGGCCGGGCGTGACGCGCCCGCCCGCGCGGCGCTGTCGGCCGCGATCGAAGCCTACGAGGACGGCTTCCGGGCCGACCCGCGCGACTACTTCCCGGGCGTGAACGCCGTCACGCTGCGGATCCTGCGCGCCACGGCGGAGGACGAGGGCGCGCTCGCCAGGCTCGTACCGGTCGTGGAGTTCTCGGTCGACCGAGCGCCGCCCGCCACCGGGACGGACGAGGCGTACTGGCAGGGCGCCACGAGGCTCGAGCTGGCGACCGCCGCCCGCGCGTGGCCGGCCGCCCACGCGGCGCTCGAGCGGCTCCTCTCGCTCGACGTTCCCGACTGGATGCGGGAAACGACGGCGGACAACCTCCAGCGCCAGGCGCGGGCCCGCGCCGCCGAGCCCGAGACCGCGCGCGAGCTCGCCGCCCTGGTCCGCGAGCTACGCCCGCCAGCCTAGGTCACGGGGCCGAAGGCAGATTGCTGCCCGGGCGAGCCAAATAGGCGACGGCGCGGACCGCGTCCGTCTCGCCACCAGGATCCGACACGACCAGAAAAGCCGTGGGCCCCGGCCAGAACGTCTTTATCTCTGTGTCGCCGGGCTTCGGCCAGAACGACATGCTTCGCGTGAAAGTGCGATAGGCCGACAGCGTCGCGTGCGTCGTCTCGACGCGGCAGAGCGTCGTGCCGCAGGACACCGACTCGAGGTTGGACCCACTGGGCAGGACCCCCTCGACCCGGCGCGGCAGGTCGCGCGCATCGCCCCAGGTCTTGTCTTTGGGCTCGGCGGCGAGCACCTGATCTGCGTGTTTGACGTATCGAAACGTCTCCGCCTGCGCGTCGGCCGCGGACCGCGGGGTCGCCGGCGGGTCGTCGCGCGCCGCGGAGCGATCGGGCGCCGAGACGCCCCCCGCCGCAGGCGGCTGCGCCGGACGCACACCGGCGGCCGCCTGCTGCGCCCGGAGGAGTTCGAGCTCGCCACGCATCCGGCCCATCTGGTCCACGAGCGCCGCCATCGTGTCGGCGGAGCTCGCGCTCTCCTCGAGACCTGCCGCTCGCTCCAGGTGGGCGCGATGGCCTCGCCCCACGAGCGTCGCGAGCGCAAGAGCGCCCGTCACGCCGAGAGCGGCGCCCGAAATCCATATCGCTTTCATGTCCGCACCTCGACGTGACGAGTCACACGGCGGCAATCACTGAGGGAAGTAGTCGAGCCCGACGATGACCGACGACGTGTTGGGGCTCACCGCGCAAAAGACGAATGCGAAGCTTCCGGCCGGCACGCTCGTGACCGTGATTGACTGTTGCGAATTTCCGGCGGGGAACGCAGGAAAGTTCTGCTCGGTAACGATTGCGCCCGAGGAGGCGAATCCCGCATAGGTACAGGAGAGAGAGCCTCCCGAGGAGACCGTGCCTGCGACCAGGATGGTCTTGTTCGGCCCCGTCGCCGAGTCCCAGAGCACCGGCATTTGCCAGTACTGCGTCGAGGTGCACGAGTTCTCGATCCCCGCCGTCGAGCTGAAACAGGTCGACGCGCTTTGCCAGAAGAAGGGAGACCCCTGCGTTCCGGGCGCTGTCCGGGCGCCCGCCTGCGAAGGCACGATCGCGACGGACGCCAAGGCACACATCCCCAATACGGCTTTTTTCATGACACCGTCCCTCCATGTTCTTGGCACGACGGACCATGCGCCCGGCGGCCGATGGTCGAGGGTCGTATCAGACACCCCGTTTGCGGCAACGGTCATTCGAGACGTCGTCGGCCATTGCGATGACAGTCCGGATTATCTCTGTCGAGCGCGGCCGTAGATCGCTCGGCCTACTGACAGAGCAACTGCGCATACCCGGTGGCCCATCCTGCCGCCGTGCATTGCGCGTAGAACCGTCCCCCGGACAGACAGTAATTGCACTGAAGTCCGCTCGGACAGGTCGACTGCGGCGCCGGCGGCGTCGCCGGGCAGCGCGCGTCGGGGGTACCGAGCGGGTCGCACGTCCACGTCGTCGCCTGCCCGTTGCACGCGGTGGGCGTGCAGAAGCAGCACGTCGTACCGAACGAGCACCCCATCGGAACGGGGCACGCGGCGCCGTTCGTCGCGGCGGCCTGCGTCGCGGGGCACGCGGCGGGCGAGGCATCGGCGGGGACATAGGGAGACGCGGCGTCGGGACCGAGGTCTCCGTGGTTGGAAGCGTCTCCAGTCGCCGCGCCGGCCGGGCCCGCGCCGTCGTCGCACGGGTCCGGGCCGAAGACGGCCATGAACGTACCCGGCTGCAGGGGACCGACCGTCGACGTGAACGCCGTCGTGAGCTGGCCGGGGACGTAGACGTTGCCCCCCGCCCGGTCCATCGCGATGCCAAGGGGCTGCGCGTCGTTGCCGGGACCCATCGTCGCGACGGCGACCGCGTTCGACGCGCCGTCGAGCGCCGCGACGAACAGAGGTTGGCCGGCTCCGCCGTTGACGACGGGGATGAAGAGACCGCCCACGGGGATCGGGCTTCGCTCCTGCCAAAAGGTGCCCGTGAGCAAGGTGTTGCCGTGGCCGTCGGCGACGGAGGACCACGGGGATGTGTCCCCGACGTTGAGCGCCGACAGCACCGACCCGTCCGTCGGACTGAAGAGGAGGGCCAGGCTGCTGTTGCCCGCGTCCGCGCCGCCGAACGCGCCCGACGCCCCCACGGTGACGCCGGTGAACGTCGTCTCGACGACGGAGAAGCGCCCCGCCTGGTCGACGGCCGCCGATTCGGCGAGCCCCCCGTAGTCCATCTGCCCCCACCGGATGGAGCCGTCCGCGGCGAAGCCCGCACGCAGCGTCGCGAAGTACCCCACGCCGGCGGCGGCCTCGACGCCCCACGCGCCGCCGCCCGAGTCGACGCGAGCCGCGAGGAACGCGCGACCCGTCGAGTCGACCGCGACGTAGACGTTGCCGACGTCGATGTCGCCGCCCGACGCGTTGCTCCAGAGGACCGAGCCGTCGGCCGTGGAGAGCTTGGCGAGGAACGGCTGGCTCGCGCCGACGGCGGCGCTCCCCTGCCACGTCTTGCCGCCCAGCGTGATCGGGCCGGCGGCCGTCCCGCCGACCACGGGGTCACCGTCCGGACCAACGGCGATCGACAGGACGCCGTAGGGGCCCGCGTCGTACCCGAAGCGTTCGGCCCAGAGGGTCTGCCCGCTCGGCGAGATTTTCACGGCGAACGCGTCGAGGTCCACGGCCATGAGGGGCGTCGTCCCCCCACCCCAGGCGAGCGTCCCGGCGAACGCGCCGCCGAGGAACGCGTCGCCCGCCGAGTCGACGCCGATCGCGGGCGGCGTGTAGATGCCTTTTGCGGTGCCGTAGCCCTGCGCGAAGATCGCGTGCCCCGCGGCGTCGTACTTGGCGAGGAACATGTTCTCGTTGCCCGCGGTCGTCGGGCCCGTCAGGGTCGTCGTTCCGAACACGACGCTGCCGGTGAACGTGCCGGTCATGTACACGTCTCCGTGGCCGTCGACCGCGACGCCCGAGAGCTTCACGTCCGGCAGCGACCAAACCGCCTTGAGCGCGAGCGGCCCGCCGGAGTCGCAGGGCTTGCCCGGGTTGGACCCGCTCGACGACCCGCCGCCCGCGCTCGCCGAAGACCCGCCCGAGCTTGGGGTCGCGTCGAGTCCGCCCCCGTCACCCGACGACGCGGGCGGGGGGCTCGGAACCGAGTTGCATCCCGGGTCGAGCAGCGTCCCCGCGAGGAGAGCGATGCAGGACATCGTGCCGATCCGACCGCGCGACCTCAAAGCAAGGGACCCCCCTTATGCGGCCAAATTAGACCTCTCGGGGGGCGCGAGCGCAACCAACGTGAATCGAGCTCGTCGGCGAGCTCCGCCCCCCGCCCCAATGCGCTAGCGACGCCAGTCCAACCGGGGCATCGTTGCTGCCGGCGCCCGGTGACCCTCCTCACCCTTCTTCTTTGCCTCCTCGCCAGCGCCGTGGCCTTCGTCGCCGGGTATGCCGTCGCCGTCGCGCGACTGCGGCGATGGCAGCGTCGCTCACAAGCGTCCTCCCCCGGAGCGCAGATCGTCGTCGCGCCCCTCACCCCGACCCGCGTCGGGTTCACGCCCGTCGCCGCCGATGGGACGCCCGAGTGGGTCGCTGCGATGCGAGACCTCGGCGCGCGGATCCGAGGCGCCGGGACGCGCCTCGTGGTGTTCGTGCACGGGTCGTTCGTCGGCGACGATCCGCTCGCGCTCGCTCGCATGCTCGAGGGCACCGTGCCGCGCCTCTCGCGCCTCGCGAGCGCGTTGCGCGGCTTGACCCGCGCGCAGGTGTCGCGGGCGCTCGGCGATCTCTCCAACTTTCCGCCCGAGTACGTCGACACCCTCGCCGCCGCGACGGGGCTTCAGGCGATCGAGTTCACGTGGTCGGGCCAGAACCATCACGCCGCCCGCGTGCAAGAGGCCGTGCGCCTCGCGCGCTCGCTCGCGCGGCACGCCCGGGACCCGCTCGGACCGAACGATCGCTTCCTCCTCGTAGGCCACAGCCATGGGGGGCAGCTCTTCGCCTTGCTGAGCCAGCTCGTCGCTCGGTCGCCCGCGTACGACGAGCTCGTCGCCGCGGCGGCCGCCCGCGGTGAGGACGTCGGCGCCCTCGAGAGCGACCTCGTGCGCCTGCGGCGCTGTGCCTTCGACGTCACCACGTTCGGCACGCCCCCGCGCTACGACTACGCGCCGGGCCCCCGGTTCCGCCTCTTGCACCTCGTCAACGACCGGGCGGTGCCGGGGCGCGTGGCGTCGCTGCGCGGCCTGCTTCACACGCGACGCGGCGACTACGTGTACCACCTCGGCGCGCCCGGGTCGGATTGGCTCGCGACGTCGGCGCAGGACCGCGCGCTCAACGAGCGACTCGACCGGGTGCTCGGGGCCGGCGCGGACCTGCGCGCGTGGCTCCGCCACCTCGCGCAAGGGCCTCGCGTTTCGCCGTACGGCCACACGATCTTCGTCGACTACGGCGATCAGGCTCAGGTCGTTCCCAACTTCTGGGCTACCGGCTTCGGCCACGCCGCGTATACCCGGCGGGAGGCCATGCTCTTTCACCTGGAGCTCGTGACCGAGCACTTCCACCCGCAGCGCGCCGAGACGCCCGGCGAGCGGCGCACCAGCCTGTGGACGGCGCCCCGGCGCTTGCTGTCGCCGCGTCGGCGGTCGCCCAGCGCGCGACAGGGGTGAAGTCCCCGAGCTGCGGCGCGCGGCGGCGGAGCTCGGCCGACGGACGCGGCGAGTCTTCTTCACCGCGTGACGAGGCGCCACAGGCCGGCGCCCCAGTTGGCGGAGTAGATGACGTGGTGCACAGCGTCGTACGCGACTTCGTTCGAGCCGCGGCAGACCTTGTTCATGCAGACGGCGTCGGGCATGCGCGTCCACGCCGTCGTGTCCGAGAGCGGCGCCTTCCAGAAGGGCGGGCTCGTCGAGGTGCTCGCGTAGATGCTCACGCCGTCGTCGACGATCTGCGTCCCCTGCGGCGCGTTCAAGATGGGCGTCACGGCCGGCGAGAGACCGGTCTGGAACCGCAGGCGCGGCTGCGGCACGGGTAGACTCGGCGCCTGGTAGATGGCAAAGGGTGGCGAGTGGCCGGGCGCCGGCGCGCTCGCGTAGAGCGGACCCGCGCTGTTGCCGAGGACGAGCGTCCCGTCGGGAAGGACGTGCGTGCTGCCCGCGTAGCTCGTGTCGTCAATCTCGGCGAGGACGAGGGTCCAGGTGGTGCCGCCGTCGCCCGTGAAGTAGACGCCCCCGGGCGACAACGCGACGTAGCTCGTCGCGCCGAGGATCGAAATCGACGCGGCCTCCATCCATCCGCCGATCGTGAACCCGGGGACGGACGTCGGGCCGTTGAACTCCTTCCACGTTGCGCCGCCGTCGGTCGATTGCGAAAAGCACCAGGGCGTGAAGGGGCTGCCGCAATTCGCGTGGAACGTCACGGCGAGGTGCAAGTGATCGAACGGGTCGATCGCGATCGCCTGGACGAAGGGGAGGCCCGTTCCCACGACGCGCGCGGGATCGGGGTCGAGCGCCGTCCAGTCGACGCCCGCGTTGGTCGACTTGTACAGGGTAGGCCCGCTCCCGTAGCCGTTGTCGATGTACATGGTCGCGGGCGTCACCGGATCGACGAGCAGCGCCCAGGGGTCGCCCGTGAAAAGGTTGGCGGCGGCAGACCCCGGCGTCTTGCTCGTGACGAGCGTCCAGGTGGCGCCGCAGTCCGTCGACTTGAGGACGCCCGTCCCTTGCGACGGGCACGTCGCGCCCGCAGGGCAGGCGCTCCCGTTCGTGACGTTCCCGGCGGCCGCGTAGACCGTCTCGTCCTCGGGGTTCACGGCGACCGCGAGGGTCTCCATGTTGGCGGGATCGCGAAACGCCGGCGGCGAGATGTTCTGCCACGTCCCGACGGCAGCCGCGAGGGCCTCGCAAGAAACGGGCGCCGTGCAATCGCCGGCCTCGACACAAGGGTTGGTCTGGGGCAACCCCCCCGGTCCCGTCGATTCGGGAGAACCCGAATCGCGCGGGGTGGACGTGGTCGCGTGCGGGGACGACCCGCAGGCGACGAGGAGTCCCAAGGCGCCGGCGACCAGCCTCCGGAAATCGAATTCATTCATGGCAAGCCTTGAGCGGCGTCGTCCACAGGAACACGTGGTGCTCGGTCCGTGGGTAGTGGGCGTCGTCCTCCGGAGCGCCGGCCTCGAAGAGCTCGTTCTTGCGCCCGAAGAACGCGCTCGTCACCGACCAGTGCCCGTCGGCCTCGAGGCCCGGGATGTCGTAGTCGTGCGTCACGATTCGCGCGAGCGGGGCGAGGCGGCAAAGCTGCGGGACGAGCTTCGCGATGATTCGTGACGACATGTACAGCGTCACCACCGTCGCGGGCGTCAGGTCGACGTCGAAGACGTTGGCCTCCTGCACAGTGACGAGCGACTCGACGCCGGCGCTCGCCACCCCCGCGCGCGCCTCGGCGACGCGCTGCGGGTCGATGTCGATGCACGTCGCCTTGATCCCGAACTGCAGGGCGGCTTGAATCGGAATGCGCCCGTCGCCGCAGCCCAGATCGTAAAGCACGTCGTCGCGCCGGATGTGGGCGACCTCGAGCATCTTGTCGATGACCTCGTACGGCGTCGGGACGTAGAGCACGAAAGCGCGACGAGTCGAGTCGGCGAGGACCCAGGCCGTCGCGTCGAAGCCCGCTTCGACGGCGAGGCCGGCGGCGGGCGACGCTGCGGACGGCGGCGGGACCGAGGCGGACGGCGCGGCTTGCGGGCCCGACGGCGCCGGCGGCGCGTCGGGGCGACGCGAGCACCCGACGAGCAGAATCATCAGCACGAGGCGCGCCATGACCGTTCGGTGTCGCAGGCGAGATCGAAGCATCATCCCGGTTCGAAGTGAAGACGAAGAGGCGGCCAGGGCGTGACCGTCTCGACAGTAAACCACTTGCCCGACGCGCAAGGGACCTTTGCCCCCGTCGTACCTGGCGCTTGCCCTCCCGCGACCCGATATCACGACGCATACCCCGCGACGATGCGGCGCGGTCGAGGAATCCAATCATCCGGAGGGTCGCCCATGAATCTGAAATTTGCCAGTGCGTCCGGTGCGGCATTCCTTTTCGTGTGCGTCGGATGCGGGGCCGACAGCCCCGGCGGTCCCGCCGCGACGACGGCCTCGACGACCGTCTCGAGTCAGTCGAGCACGCTGGGCTTCCCGTTCTCGGGGTCCCTCGAGTCGGCTCGTCGCGCGGTCCTGCCGCGTCTGACGTCGAACCCGACCGCGTCCGGCTCTACCGTGCCCGACAACGGCGACGTCAATCCCTACGGCGTGGCCTTCGTCCCGAGGGAATTCCCCTCCGGAGGCCTCTTGCGTCCGGGCGACGTGATCGTCGCCAATTTCAACAACAGCGCGAACCTGCAAGGGACGGGCACGACCATCACTCGCGTCAACCCCGGGGCGTCGCCCTCCCTGTTCTTCTCCGACCCCGACGCGGTCGGCTTCTCCACGGCGCTGGGGGTCCTCCGCAGGGGCTTCGTGCTCGTGGGGAATCTGCCCAGCACGGACGGGTCGGGCTCTTGCACCGAGACCGACGCGGGAGTGGAGCAGAACGTCGGCCAGGGAGCCCTCCTCGTCATCGACAAGAGCGGGAGGCTCGTCCAGACACTGACGAGCCCGAGCATGCTGGACGGCCCATGGGACCTGACGCTCAGCGACTTCGGCGACTTCGCGATCGTCTTCGTATCGAACGCGCTCAGCGGCACCGTGACGCGTCTGGACCTGTCCGTGCACGGTACGGGCGTGACGGTCGAACGGGAGACCCAGATCGCGTCCGGGTACGTCCATCGCTGTGATCCGGCCGCCTTCGTCGTCGCCCCCACGGGCGTCGCCCTCGATCCGGAGCGCGACGTCCTCTACGTGTCGTCGGCCGGAGACAACGCGATCTACGCCGTGCGCGACGCGAGCCGCACGGGTCGCGACGGGGGCAAGGGCACGGTGGTGGTCAGCGACGCGACGCACCTGCACGGTCCCCTGGGTCTCGCCCGCGCCCCCAACGGGGACCTCATCTCGGCGCAGGGCGACGCCGTCAACCCGGACGCGAATCACCCGAGCGAGATCGTGGAGTTCACCCCGGAGGGACGCTTCGTCTCCGAGTTCTCGATCGACTCTGCGTCAGGCTCGGCGTTCGGCCTCGCGCTCGAAGTGCGGCGCGAGGGCCTGCGCTTCGCGGCCGTGGACGACGGAATGAACGTGCTCGACATCTGGGACGTCCCCTAGGCTCCTGCGTATTCCGAGCTGCGCCATGCGCGACCGCAGCGTGCTCGGCGCCAGCCGGCCTACGTTTCTGCCCCCGGTGCCCGCTCGATCAAACTCTGCGCCGTCGAAACGAGGCGCGCCGACTCCTCCGCCGCTCGTCGGCGCAGCCCGCGAGTCCGGCGTTCACCGCCGAGCGAGAGAGGCGACTTCGTCCGGGAGCGCCCTCAGGATGTCCGCCTCGTGACGAGCGTGAGCGCGAAGCTCGTCCCGGAAGCTGCGCGCGTCCACGAGGCAGGGCCTCCCGCCGTCGATCGCCTTGCCGAGCTCTCGCAAGCGTCCCCGCAGGAATCGGTGCTCCTGGAGGATGGCCAGGGCCTGCCGCAGCTGAATCGCCGCGATTCTCGGCGTGACGCGCTGCTCCTCGTCGTCCAGGTGCGTGACGAGGATGGCCTCGAGCTCCTTCCAAGCGCAGGCCACCGCGCCGAGGTCTTGGCCCTCGAGAGCGCGTAGGAGCAGGACGAACGTCGCGTCGATCGCCTCGTCGTCCGCCACCCAGCTCACGCCCGAAGGTCGCACGGACCCGTTCATGAGACGCGGCGTGCTCGGGGGGCTCGGGGGGGTGTCGTTGCTATTCATCGGCGTCGACGTCCTGGTGAAGCACATCGCGTACCGCGGCGTTCCGAAGCGCCCCACGGGAGCGCCGGGGCGCGTAGACTTCCGGCGACCGCGCGGCCCTTGCGCTTCGACGCAAGAGCTGCGCGCGCGGGAACGGCGGCCCTTCGTTTCGGCGCAAGAGGCGCAAGAAGAGCGAGGCGCTGCGCCGATGGCACGCCGGTCACGCCGTGAGCAGGGCGTGCTCGACGTGCGGCTGCGGCAGTGCTTAGCTGCGCAGAGCTCGCGAGAGGGGTTTTCGTGAACAGTAGCCGTATCCTCGTTCTCATCGGCGCGATCGCGACGACCGCGTGCACGGGCGACACG
>DATGJA010000153.1:0-2232 GCA_035295445.1 Polyangiaceae bacterium
CTTTCCGGCAGCGCCCGCGGCACCGGATTCGGCGCCTGCCGCGTCGGCCGTCCCCGTGGAAGCGGGTGCCCCCGGGTCTGCAGCAGCGCCCGATGCGGGCGCCCCGCTTGCAGCGACTCCCGCGGCGACGTCGAGCGCGAACGCCTCTAGCGGGGCCGGCGCGACGCGAGTCCCCGGCCCCGGGCCCAAGCCCGCCGCGACCCCACACCACCCCGCGGTCCCGAAGAAGAAGACCCCGTCGAAGCCCGGAACGCACACGACGGCGCACTGAGCGCGCGCGTGCGCCGCGTGCGCCCAGGTGAACGCGGGGCCGCCCGTATCGGTCCGTCAGTAGTTACCCATGGGCATAGCCCACCCTGCGAGATGAAGCGGGCGACCTGCTCGGGTTGGGTTAGATAGTGGACGCGGCGTCGGCACCGAGGTCGGCCCTCTGCTTGGTGCCCTGAGCCCGTTCAGTAGTTGGACCCGGAGCCTGGCGAGCACCCTGCATTGTGGCCACGGGCCGAAAGGCCCCGGAGCACGCCTAGTAGATTTCGACGACGCGGGCTCCACGCCGACGCCGCATCCGAAGGGAGTCGACAAATGGAGGTACTGCATCCGCGTTGCGCTGGGCTCGACGTCCACAAGGACATCGTGGTCGCAGCCGTTCGGTGTGTCTCGGAGCCCAAGCATCAGGAGGTTCGCAGCTTTCCGACTACGACGGCGGGCCTGTTGGCGCTGTCGAGCTGGGTCGCGTCGCATGACTGCTCGCACGTCGCCATGGAGGCGACCGGCGTGTACTGGAAGCCCGTATGGCACGTGCTCGAGGGTTCCTTCGAGCTGGTGCTCGCCAACGCACAGCACATTCGCAACGTCCCGGGGCGAAAGACCGATGTGGCCGACGCGACGTGGATCGCCGACTTGCTCGCGCACGGCTTGATTCGCGCCAGCTTCGTCCCGCCCGCCCCGATCCAGGAGCTTCGGGACCTCACTCGCACGCGCAAGCAGCTGGTGCGCGAGGTCTCGCAGCACACCCTGCGCCTGCAGAAGGTGCTCGAAGACGCCAACCTCAAAGTCGCCAGCGTCCTGTCGAATATCGTCGGTCGAAGCGGCCGCGCCATGCTCGACGCCCTCATCGCCGGTGAAACGGACCCCGAGCGCTTGGCGGACCTCGCTCAGGGCACCGCACGAAAAAAGCGCCCTCAGCTCGTCGAGGCGCTTCGCGGGCGCATCACCCCCCATCATCGCGCGATGCTCAAGCTGCATCTGCAAGTCATCGACGCGCTCCAAGCGGCGTTGCGGGAGGTCGACGCCTCCGTGGGAAAAGCCTTGGAGCCGATCCGGCTGAGCGCCAAGTTGCTGACGACGATGCCGGGGGTCAGTGACATCGTCGCCAACGTCGTGGTCTCCGAGATCGGCACCGACATGAGCCGCTTCCCCGACGCCGGACACCTGGTCTCCTGGGCGGGTCTCTGTCCCCGCAACGACGAGAGCGCGGGCAAGCGCCGTTCCACACGCGTACGCAACGGAGCGCCGTGGCTCAAGACCACCCTGGTCACCGCTGCCTGGGCCGCCGTCCGTACCAAGGACACCTACCTGCGGGCCCAGTTCCTTCGCATCAAAGCCCGCCGCGGCGCCAAGAAGGCAATCCTAGCCGTCGCCGCATCCATGCTCGCAGCCTGCTTCTTCATGCTCCGCGACGGCGTCGAGTACCGCGACCTCGGCCCCGACCACTTCGCGCGCCACGACAAGGCCAAGACCATCGGGCGCTTGGTACGGCGACTTCAGGACCTCGGCTGCGAGGTCGAGCTCAAAGGCCATGCGGCGTAGAGCTTCCTAGTAGCGCTCCTTGGGCTCTTCCTTGCCCCGGACCTCGACCTTGGGCAGGGCCTCGGCGGCGAAGCGGTCGCGCACCGCCTTTGCGCGTTCGAGCTCGCCGCGGGCGGGGACGGCGATGCCGAGGATGACGCAGGATCCTTTCCACGCGGGGTAACTGCCGTAGGCGACGGCGTACTGGTCGCGGACGCCGAGGGTCGCGGTCGTGGCGACCAGGGAGTCGACGTCGACGATCTTGCCGTTCCAGGGGAAGGCCTTGGGCGGATCGTGCTCGAGGACGACCTCGAAGGCCTCGATCATGGGCTGCGCCCACTTCTCGAAGGCGGTGCTGCACGCGCCCGGGGCGGTCTCGTCGTCGACGTGCACGATGTCGGCGGCCACCACGGCGTGGTGCTCCTTGCCGTAGCGGAAGCCGAC
>DATGJA010000154.1:0-8130 GCA_035295445.1 Polyangiaceae bacterium
CGTCGTTCTTCGTTCATGGGTGGAGGTCCTTTCGCCCCGTCGAAGGACCTCCACCCATGAACCCCGAACGGCGCCCATCGACCGCCGAGCCCCCCGCGTTTGTGCAAGCGAGTGACGTCGCAAAGCGACGGCACGAGGTTGCTGAAAAAGAACCGCGGCAACCGAGGTCTCGACCGCGACCGCGACCGCGACCGCGACCGCGACCCCGACCCCGACCCCGACCCCGCCCGCCTAAAGCCCCCCCGCGCGCCCGAGCCCCGCGGCGCTCCCCAGGCTCGCCGACATCGACGCGATCTCCCGCGTGATCGCCTCTTCGATCAGCGCGCGCATCGGTTCCCTCAGCAGCCGCTTGAGCTCGCGCACGGTGCTTTGCGGCAGGCGCGTCAGCGAGTCCGCCCTCGCCAGCGCGGTGCTCGAGAGCTCGTGCCGCTCGACCACCGCGTTCACCAGGCCGAGGCGAAGCGCCGTCTGCGCGTCGATCCGCTCCCCGAAGAGCAGCCACTCGGTCGCCCGCTGCAGGCCGAGCGTCGCCGGGAGGAGCACGCTCGCCCCCGCGTCCGGCAGGAGGCCCAGCCGAGTGGCGGGGAACTCGAACGCCGCGGTCGTCGCGGCGATGACGACGTCGCAGTGCAGGAGGATCGTGGCCCCGACGCCGGCGGCGAGCCCCCCGACGGCGGCCACGAGGGGCTTTGGAAAAGCGGCGAGCGCCCGCAGGAACGTCCCCGCGCTGCGCGCGAACTCCTCGCCGTCCGCCGCGCCCTGGGAGCCCTCGAGCAGATCGCCGAAGTCGTTGCCCACGCTGAACGGACCCGCCGACGAAGACAAGACCACGACGTGGAGGCGGTCGTCCGCGGCCGCGTCGGAGAGCGCGGCGGAGAGCGCGCGGTACGCGCCGACCGTGAGCGCATTCTTGCGGCTCGGGCGGTCGAGCACCACCTCGCGCACGGTGCCCGTGTCGGTCACGCGAACGCCGGCACCGGGGGCGTCCGAAATCGGCCTCGTCGTTCCCCGAGCGGTGATGGACGTCCCGACCATGCTGACCCCTCGCGCCGTCGCGAGGATACTCTGCCAGCCCCTTGTTTCACACCGATGTCCGAGTCATTTCTCTCGCGCCTGAAATGCAGGGCTTCGTGGACGATGGGGTGGCGACGGCGGCGGCCATTTGTTTCGTCCCTGTTTCGCGCGCCGAGGTCAGAGCTGCCCGAAGCGTCCGCTCCGGAACGCCGCCTCGAGGAGCTGATCGACCCGGCCCGTGAGCTCCTTCGCCCTCGGATCCGTCGACGCGGCGAGCGCCGTCTTGATCTCGCCGAGGGCCTTGAGCTGGCTGAAGATCTGGACGTCACTCAGCCCCGTCGACCCGATGAGGAGCTGGCGGACGCGATCGATCTCGCCGGCGAGCGCCTCGATGCCCACGCCCGCGGCGCCGACGCGGCGCGCGTCCGGGTGGTCGCGGTAGTGTGCCTCGAGCACCGGCGTGACGATGCCGTCGAGGATCTGCGCCTGCTCCTCGCTGTTCCACACGTGCTTGAGGACGAACAGATCGGACGCGTCGGGGCGTGATCGACCGTCGACCAGCGCGCTCGCGGCGAAGAGCTTGAGCAGCTTGACGACGCGCCGGTCGGAGAGGGTCACGCCCTCGGCGCGGATCTGGAAGACGAGCGCCTTGTACCGGGAGAAGAAGTCCTCGTCGAACTGCGTGCGGCGCAGGAGGCTGCGCTGCACGTCGGCGAGCTCCTTCGCCGTCACCAGCGGGTCGATCGCATCGCCCGACGCCTGCGCGAGCTCGTGCGCCAGGCCGCGCGCGAGCAGATCCTGGAAATGGTACGCGTCCAGGTTGTCGCTCCGGATGCGCAGCAGGAACCGATCGTAGATGGCCGTGAGGGTCTCGTCCGCGGGCACCTCGTTCGAGGCCCCGAACGCGCTGAGCAGCGGGCAACGGATGACGTGACCGCCGCTCGTGTATTTGCGCTCGTTGAGGAGCGTCAGCAGCGAGTTCAGGATGGCCGAGTTGGACTTGAAGACCTCGTCGAGGAAGACGATCTCCGCGGCGGGCAGCATCCCCTCCGTCCGGCGCTCGTAGCGACCCTCCCGGAACGCGGCGATGTCGACGGGCCCGAAGATCTCGTTCGGCTCGGTGAACCGCGTCAGGAGGTACTCGAAATACCGGGCGTCCATCAGGAGGGCGAGCGTCCGAATGAGCGCGCTCTTGGCCGTCCCCGGAGGCCCGATGACGACCGCGTGCTCGCCCGCGACGGCGGCCAGAACGAGGAGCCGGATCGCCTCGGCCTTTCCGAGAAAGCGGTCCTCGAGCGCGCGCGACAGTCGCCCCAGGCGCGCGGCGAGGGGGGCCTCTTGCGCCGTGTGCGGCCTTACCGCCATCGTCGTCCCGAGGGTAGCACGCGGCCACCCCGCCCGCGGGCCGTCAGCGCACCGGCGCCCTCGCGATTTCGACGTCCGGTGAGTGGCCGGTCGCGTCTCCGGACGCGGCCCGGTAGAACGGCGTCCGCACGTTGCGGTAGTAGAGCACCGCGTCCAGACTCGCCGTGGCGGCGGGCAAGGCCGACGCGTCGGGCACCGGCACGAAGAGCGCCTGAGCCTCGCCCGCGGGGACTCGAACGTCGAACGGCACGCGCGCCGCCTCCGTGAGCTCGTGCTGCAGCAGCACAGTCCCGTCGGACCTGGCGATGTCGATCCCGAGCCGCGCCGCCGACGCGGGGATCGAGCCGTCGGACGCGGGCCCGTCGAACGCGGCGAGCAGGTTCCCCGCGGCGTCCTTTGCGTCGACCTCGATCCACGCCTCGTGGATGTCGGTCACGCCCGTCGGGAACGCGTGTCCGACGGCGATGTTGCTCACGGTCACGAGGACGCCCCCCGCCGTCCGCTGGGCGGCGAGCGTGATCGCCGTCGTGAGGTTCGTCTTCTGCGCCAGAACGAGCGACGTGTCGCCGTAGAGCGTCCCCAGGTACACGTTGCCCCCGGGAAAGCGGTGGTCGTAGATCCCGTTCGAGTCGCGGCGCATGTGACAGTCGATGCACGCGACCGACGGCGGGTAGGTGCTGGCGTGGTACTCGTCCAGCGTGCCGATGGTCACGAGCGCCGTCCCCGGCACGAACTGCTGGTGACACCCGCCGCAGAACTCGGGCTGCCGCAGCTTGTCGAGCGACGCGAGCGCCCACTGCTTGTGGTCTTTGCTCCAGTCGTGGGGGGTCGCCTCGAGATCGGCGTTGCCACCGGCGCGGATCTGCCGATCCACGTCGTGGCAGCCCAGGCACGTCACCCCCCGCTTGGTCGCGAGGGAGGCGTCACCGGCCCGCATGCTCACCGGGTCGTGGCAGCCCACGCACAGGCGCGTGAACGGCTGCCCGGCGAGGTTCTGCTCGACCTCGACGCCGTGCAAGAACATCGGGTCCTCGGCCGAGTGCGCGTGCACGCTCTGCGACCAGCCGGCGTATTCCGTCGGGTGACACCGGCCGCAGTAGGTCGTGTCCCACGACAGGTTCGGGGAGCCGCCGGCGGCGACGAGCCAGGCGGGCCCGTTGGGCAGGTCGTTCGCGATCTCGTGCGCAAGGTCCCGCGCCATCTGCGTTGCGTCGGGCGTCGGCGCGCCCGGATCGACCGCGTTCGTGTCCGTCCCGGTGCGGTCCGGCTGCAGGCCGCCCTGGTCGCGCAGCGCGACGAGGACGTCGTGCGGATTGAACCCCGGCGCGTCGGGCGTGGCGGCCGACGCGAACTGATCGACGAGGCCCGCGTGGCCCGTCTGGTCGCCCTTCGCCGGGTCGGGGGGGACGAGCGCCTCGAACAGGCGCAGGTTGTTGGACCCGAAGCCATCGAGGTGACACCCGCCGCAAGACATCCAGTTGTTGCCTGTCGTCGCGAGGGTCCCCTTCGACGCGTTCGCGCGGAAGAAGAGCGTGCGCCCCATCCGAAGCGCGGGGTCGATCGGATCTTTGCCGACGGTCGCGATGGGGTCCCCGTAGATCTGCGTGTGGCCGATGATGCTCGCGTTCGCCGTGTCGAACGTGAGCAGCTGGTGGCTCTGATCTTCGAGGACGAAGAGGCGCTGCGCCGTGTCGTCGACCGCCAGGCCGACGGGGTGATCCCCGGGCAGGTCGTCGACGACCTCGACCGCCCTTCCCTGCGTCACGTCGAACTTGAGGAGGTCCTCGCTCCCGCAAGCCAGCGCCCAGCCGACGAGGCTCGCCGCGGCGCCCGCCTCGCCCCCCGTCACGTTGGGGACGACGATCGCGCAGATCTGGGAGAAGACCCGGTTCTGACCCGTCGAGTCGGTGAACGCGATCGCGTCGAAGAGGTTCTTGCGGCCGTCGATCCGCCCGGTGGCCGGGTCGGTCGGCACCTCGTATGCACCGGGGGCGTCGACGACGCTGATGGCCGGAAAGAGCGTCTCGTCGAACACGAACGGGTGCGTGGGCGCGAGCAGCTCGTGGGGAAGCCAGACGTGCTCTCCGTCGCCCGTCACAGCGGGCGCTTCGAAGCCGAACGGCTTTCCGTTGGGCGTCTTGGGGTCGGAGAAGGGCTCGTCGGCGATGGCGACGTCCGCCGACACGACCCGCTTTCCGAGGTCGACGATCATCAGGTCGGCGTCGATTCGGCGCGTGACGTAGAGCTCCGGCCGCGCCCCCGACACAGCGAGGCCGGAGGGCAGGCGCCCCACCGCGATGGTCTGCGACACGACGCCCAGGGTGCGGTCGATGACGGCGACCGTCCCGTCGTCCTCGACGGCCACGTACAGCCACCGCGGGTCCGACGCGTCCCACACGCAGGCGCGCGGGTGCGTCCCGAGCGGCAGGACGCGTCGCACCTGGCGCGACGCGGCGTCCACCAGCGTCACGGCCGCGCCGATCCGGTCGACGGCGGCGACGAACACGCCGTCGGGGCTGAGCGCGACCGACCGGACGTCGCCCCCGATGGGGATCTCCTGCACGAGCCCGCGCGCGCCCTCGTCGACGTCGACGTAGCTGATCGTTCCCACGTCGCCGTTGGCGGTCCACACGCCGCCGCGCACCGGGTCGAACACGACGCGCGACGACGACGCATTTTGCGCCAGCGCGGCCGCGATCATCGCCGGCGGCTGAGACTCGAGCGGGGCCGGGCCCCCCTCGGAGGCGACCTCTGCAGCGACCGGGTGCGACCCCTTTCCGCATCCGGCGGCGAGCGGGATGGCGAGGAGGATGCCGGCGGCTGCGGCGATCGCACCCCCGGCGAGCCAGGCGGACTTCATTCCCGTCAGACCTTGCGACAAAGGGTGGCGTTCGTCGAGAGCGTCGACGGAGAGCGCGCTCTCAAAGATGGCGCGAAGGTCCCGCGACGGAGTTACGCTATCCATAGCGCGATGCCCAAGCCCGGCGGCTCTACGAGACTTGCCATCGTAGAAAAGTCCCTCATTGACACGATCGAGCGCCTGCGCGAGCTTCCGCCCAGCCCGCGCGTGCGCGAGCTTCGCGGCAAGGCGGAGGGCTACGAGCGGGCCTTGCGCGCCTGGACGTCGCTGCCGCCGACCGAGCAGCAGCGCGCCATGCTCCTCCGCCTGGTGCTCGAGCTCAACGTCGAGGTGATGGCCCTGGGGCGAGCCGCGCGGACCTGACGCAGGCCCGGTCGGGCCAGCCACCACCCGCCATCCATCGACGATGAAGAGGACGCACGCCCTTTCCCTGATCGTCGTCGCGGCGGCGGCCGCCTCGTGTCTGCCGTGGAAGCGAGCCACCCCTGCGCCGCCGGCGGCCGTGCAGCCCAAGGCGTCGGCCCCCCAGCCGCCTCAGCCCCTCCCCCCGCCGCGCGAGGACGGCCGCCTTCCCGCGATCGCGACGCCACGCCGATACGCCCTTTCCCTTCGCGTGGACCCTGCGCAGCCGCGCTTCTCGGGGGTGAGCACGATTGACGTCGACCTGCCGGCGTCCACGTCGTTCGTCGTGATGCACGGGCGGGGTCTGACCGTGTCGCGAGCACTCGCGCGCGTCGGGGGGGCCGAGGTGGGCGCCACCGCCACGGTGCGCCTGGCCAACCGCGGCGTCGTGCCGGACGAGCTGGTGCTCTCGTTCGCTCGCCCGCTGCCGGCGGGTCCGACCACGCTCGAGATCGACTACGACGCCGCCTTTTCGGACGACCTCGCGGGCCTCTACCGCGTCAGCGAGGGGGGCCGCAGCTACGTCTACTCGCAGTTCGAGGCGGTCGACGCGCGCCGGGCGTTCCCTTGCTTCGACGAGCCGGGCGATAAGACGCCCTACGACCTGAAGGTGATCGCGCCGCGGGGTCTGACGGCGCTGACCAACACGCCGGAGGTCTCGAGCGCCGACACGCCGGACGGCGCCGTCGCGCACACCTTTCAGACGTCGCCGCCGCTGCCGACGTACCTCGTCGCGTTCGCGGTGGGCGAATTCGATCTCCTCGAAGGCCAGAAGGACCCGTTCCCGATCCGCGTCGTCACGACCAAGGGGCGGAGCGACCTGGCCGGGATGGCGCTCGACACGGCGACCGCGCTCGTGGCGAAGTTGGGCGAGTACTTCGACCTTCGGTATCCGTACGCGAAGCTCGACCTCGTCGCCGTCCCCGATTTCGCGGCGGGGGCGATGGAGAACCCCGGCCTCATCACGTTCCGGCACGGCCTGCTCCTGCTCGATCCGCGGCGGGCGACCGCGGGCGCGCGCCGGGCGCAGGCCGAAGTGATCGCGCACGAGCTCGCGCACCAGTGGTTCGGGGATCTGGTGACGATCACCTGGTGGGACGACCTCTGGCTCAACGAAGGCTTCGCCACGTGGGCCGAGGCCAAGATCGTGGACGCGTGGAAGCCGTCGTTCGGCGCCACCCTGGGGCAGGTCGCGGGCACCCAGTGGGTCATGGACACCGACGCGCTGCACAGCGCGCGCGCCGTCCGGCAGACCGTGACGTCGACGGGCGAGGCCATGGAGGCCTTCGACGGCATCACGTACGACAAGGGCGCCGCGGTGCTGCGCATGCTCGAAGACTGGCTGTCGCCGGAGATGTTCCGCAGGGGCGTCCAGCACTACGTCCGCGAGAACGCGTGGAAGAACGCGCGCGCCGCCGACCTCTTCAAGGCGCTCGAGTTCGTGTCGACGCAGGACGCGTCGAGGCTCGCGGGTGATTTCCTAGACCACGCGGGCGTCCCCGAGGTGCTCCTCGCGTGGACGTGCGGCAAGGGCAACCGGATCGAGCTCCGTCAGTCCGAGTGGCGACCCATCGGCGGCGGGGGCGAGCCGCCGCGCACCTGGACGTTGCCCGTCTGCGTGACGAGCGACGCGCTCAAGGCGCGAAGCTGCTTCACGCTCGGGTCGACGCCCATCGTGCGCGATCTGGGGCCGGCGTGCCCGACGTGGGTCTACCCGAACGCGGGCCAGACGGGGTACTACCGCTTCGTCGTCGACCGGCCCAGTCTGATGGCGCTGGCGCGCGCTTCGCGGTCGTTCGCGGCGGTCGATCGGCTCGGGCTCGTCTCGAACGCCTGGGCAGGGGTTCGGCAGGCGGCCATCGCGCCGAGCGCCGTCCTCGACGTGCTGCCCATGTTCGAC
The DNA here is from genome assembly GCA_035295445.1 of Polyangiaceae bacterium. Lineage (GTDB taxonomy): Bacteria > Myxococcota_A > Polyangia > Polyangiales > Polyangiaceae > Palsa-1150. The sequence goes on from DATGJA010000154.1 coordinate 7,542, forward strand.
GGCGAGCAGGAGCGGCACGTGGTCGACCAAGTCGTCACCGCCCTGCGAGGAATCGACGAGACGCTCGTCGAGGACGGGGCGCGGCCGGCGTACCAGAAGTACGTCGCGGCGCGGCTCGGCCCGAAGAAGCGCGCGCTCGGATGGGAGGCCGCGGCGACGACCGGCCGCGAGAGCGACGACGACGACCGGGCGCTCATGCGCCGGACGATCCTCTCGGCGATGGGCGAGGTCGCGGCGGACCCGGCGACGCTCGAGGAGGCGGACGTCTACGCCAAGCGCTGGCTGCAGGACCCCGCAAGCGTCCCGTCCGACACGGCCGCGGTGGCGCTCCCGCTCGCGTCGAAGGTGTCGGGGCTCGCCCGTCTCGCCGAGCTGCGGTCGGCGGCCAAGGGCGCGAAGCTCCCCGAGGACCGCGCGCTCGCGCTGCGCGCGATGGGCGCCTTCGACGACCCGGCGGTCCTGCGCAAGGCGCTCGAGGTGACGTTGACCGACGAGCTCAAGCTGTCCGAGATTGGCTACATCATCGGATCGGCGAACCGTCGCGCGACGCGGGCGGTGCTGTACGCGTGGGAGAAAGAGAGCTGGGACA
>DATGJA010000155.1:0-2197 GCA_035295445.1 Polyangiaceae bacterium
AGACCGCGCGGCTCGAGAGGCACCGCGCCGTGCCGCTGGACCCGGAACTCCTCCGCGACCACGAGGTCCGCCGACTCGAATGCCTCCTCGATGCTCCCCATCTCCACCACGAGGTGTCCGGCGACGTTGGTCGCCGCGTCAGGCTGGAGCAGAGGCGCACCCGGGGCGCAGGCCGCGTCGGGGTCGAGCACCGGCTCGAGAGGCTCGTAGTCGACATCGATGAGCTCGGCCGCATCCTCCGCCTGGTAGCGCGTCTCGGCGACGACCACGGCGACAGGCTCGCCCGAGTAGCGCGCGACCGTGTCGGCGAGCGGACGCTGCAGGAAACGTGTTGCGCTGTCGTCGTGGAACATGCGGGTCGGGATGGGCCGGCCGCGGTCCGGCAGGTCGGCGGCCGTGATCACGTCGATCACGCCGGGCGCGGCAAGCGCGGCCGAGGAGTCGATGCCGTTGATGCGGGCGTGCGCGTGAGGGCTGCGCAGGAAGTGGGCGTGCACCATCCCTGGTCGCCTGAAGTCGGCGGCGAACAGGCCCTCGCCACGCAGCAGGGGCCGATCTTCCTTGCGGAGCGGAGACGTGCCGATCCCCTGCACGGCCGTGACGTCGACGGCCCTCCCGGTGCTCACCTCCAGGGTCCGCCGCGGTGGAGCCGGAACCTGACGAAGTGGTCGTTGACGTGGATCAGGCTGAAACCGAGGATCTGCCCCGTCTCGGACAGGTGCAGCTCCTTCAGCAGCAGGTAAGGCTCCGACGGCTTGAGGCCCAGCCTCTTCACCACTGCCGCCGTCGCCTTGCGTGGGACCAGCTCGACCACCGCGTGGTCGACGGGACCGCCCGTCAGGTTGCGCATGTCGAACGGCGACTGGGCGAGCTCGGCTTGGCTCGGTTTGTTGACGAACAGATCGGCGCGAATGTAGTTGACGGCGAGCAGGGCAGGCCTGCCGCTGGCGACGAAGAGCCTGTCTATCTCGTAGACGCGCGTTCCCCGGGCCTCGCCCATGCCTTCGTACACCTCGGCCGGTGCGTCGCTGGTGACCTTCGAGGTCGTCACCACCTCGACGGCGTAGCCGGATTCCTCGAGGAGGCGCTTGAACCCGATCAGGCGCTGGAGGATGACCATCGACGGGCTCAGCCGCTCATGCACCTGCGTGCCTCGGCGCGGGCTCCGAGTGAGCACGCCATGCTGCTCGAGCGACTGCAGGGCGGAGCGGACCGTCGTCCGGCTCACCCCGAGCAGCTCGGCGAGCTCGTTCTCGGGTGGCAACCGGCTATCCTCGAACCGGCGCTCGAGGATCGACTCCAGGATCGCCTCGCGCGTGCGGTAAGCAAGGGACCCTCCAGCGATCGGATCACCCACTTTGTCGCGCCGAAGCAACCGCTTGCCGATGGTCGGTGATTTGTATTACAAATTGACGGCACTGTCAAGGCTTCAGGGAGGTTTCGCGCGGCGATGAGCGACAACGACGGCCCGCTCGGCACGAGCCTCCTTCGACTCGAGGACGGTCCGCTGCTGCGAGGCACCGCGCGCTTCATCGACGACCTCAAGCCGTCGGGCTGCCTGCACGTCGCGCTGCTCCGCAGCCCGCTCGCGAGCGCCCGCATCCGCTCGGTTGACCTCGAGGCTGCCCGCCGGGCGCCCGGGGTGGTCGCGGCGTACGCGGCACCCGACCTCGCGGGCCGGTGCTCTCCCCTGCTGGTCCACCTCACCACCCCGGGGGCCCTGACGCCCGACCGGCCCATCCTCGCGGAGGGGCGCGTGCGTTTCGCGGGCGAGGTCGTCGCCGCGGTCGTGGCGGACACCCGCTACCGAGCCGAGGACGCGCTCGAGGCGGTCGAGCTCGACCTCGAGCCCCTCCCGGTCGTGGGGACGTTCGAGGAGGCCATGGCCGACGGGGCCCCACTAGTCCACGACTCCGTGCCGAGCAACCGCTACTTCCTGGCCCACCGCAGCTTCGGCGACGTCGACGCGGCTTTCGCGCAAGCCGACCTGGTCGTCGCCGGGCGGGTGACACACCCTCGTGTCTCCGCGGCACCGATGGAAGGTCGAGGCGTGGTCGCCTCGCCCGACGGCTCGGGTGGCGTTGTCACGTGGAGCTCCACGCAGGCTCCTCACATCGTGAAGCACGCGATCGCGGAGTGCCTCGGCCTCGACGATGCGCGCGTGCGTGTCGTGAGCCCGGACGTCGGCGGCGGCTTC
>DATGJA010000156.1:0-5982 GCA_035295445.1 Polyangiaceae bacterium
GCTGCTCAACTGGGTACGGAGCAACGGCGACTACCTGCTCGACCGAACGCTCTTGACGGCGCTCGCCGACGCACGCGACCACGGCGCGGATCCCACCACCTTCGTGACGTCGTTCAAAGCCGAGTACTTCGAGTGGGTCAACATCACGGGCGTCGTCCTGCAGCTGTTCCTGGTCTCGCGGATCATGACCCGTTTCGGCGTGCGCAACGCGCTGCTGGTGTTGCCGGCGGTCGCTCTCCTCGAATATGGCGGCTTCCTGGCCGCCCCGATCCTGTCCTTGTTTCTCGTCGCGAAGGTCGGAGAGAGCTCGCTCGAATACTCGCTGCAGAATACCGCGCGGCAAGCCCTCTTTTTGGTCAGCTCGCGCGTCGAGAAGTACGTGGGCAAGACCGCGGTGGACACGGTCGTGGTGCGCGCAGGCGACGCGCTGACGGGGATTGTCGTGTGGGCCGGCAGCCGCGCCGCAATCTCCACGCAGGCCTTCGCGACGCTCAATCTGGTGCTGGTTTCCGTCTGGATCGGAATCGTCTTCGCGATCGGCAGGGAGAATGGCCGGCGCGCGCACGAATCGGAGGAGGAAATCGCCGCAGACCCCGTCGCCACATGAAGGCCTCGACGCAATTCCGGGCAGTCCTGGGCCTCCTCCTCGGCGTCCTGCTTGCGGGGGTCGCGTATGGCGACGAGTCGCCCAAGCGCCCCACACCCGACTACGCGGCGCGTCCTCCCCCGAAATCCACGCCAGGCGAAGTCGCGCTCTGGGTACCGCGTGTGGTCTTCTCGCCGGTGTACTTCACGACCGAGTACGTGATTCGTCGCCCGCTGGGCGCGCTCATCTCCGCCGCCGAACGCGCCAACCTACCCGAGATGCTCTACAACTTCTTTGCGTTCGGGCCAGAACACAAGGCGGGCTTTGCTCCCATCGCGTTCGTGGACTTCGGGTTCAACCCGAGCGTCGGGGTCTACACCTTCTGGGATGACGCGTTCTTCAAGGGGGACGACCTTCGGATGCACGTTTCGGCCTGGCCCGAGGCGTGGGTCGGAGGCTCGGCCGTGCAGCGGATCCGATTCCGGTCCGACGCCACGCTGACCCTGCGGTTCGCCGGCGTCCGGCGTCCGGACGACGCATTCTTCGGCATCGGTCCCACGTCGCTTCAATCGGCGCTGAGCCGCTTCGGAGAGGACCGGCTCGAAGGGACTGCGACTACTCAGTTCGCGCTATGGAGGGCCAGCAAGGTGGAGACCGGCTTCGGCCTCCGGTACGCGCGCTTCTACGACGGGCATTTCGGGGGGGATCCTGGGATCGTCGAACGGGCCGGCACGGGTCTGTTCGCGTTGCCCGACGGCTACGCCCGCGGCTACACGGCCGAGTACAATCGAGTGCACGTCGCGCTCGACTCGCGTCGGCCGTTTCCGGAGGAAGGCTCGGGGTTCCGGTTCGAGGGCACTGCGGAAGAGGGAAGTGACCTCTCGCAGACATCCGGGTCGAGGTGGGTCGACTGGCAAGCGGCCGCGGGGGGATTCGTCGATCTCGACGGGCACCGGCGTGTCGTGAGCCTCTCGGTTCAGACTCTCTTCTCCGATGCCCTCGGGACGAGCCCCGTGCCCTTCACCGAGCAGGTCTCGCTCGGCGGGGACAGCGCGCCGATGCCTGGATTCTGGGCGGGCCGGCTCGTCGATCGAAGCGCCGCGGTCGCCACGCTGCGCTACCGCTGGCCCATCGGTCCCTGGCTCGACGGCTCGATGCAGGCTGCGCTCGGCAACGTGTTCGGCGAGCACCTGGAGGACTTCCAGACCCGTCTGCTTCGGTTTTCGGGCGCGCTCGGCCTTGAGGGCGACAGCTCGCCGGACAGCAACTTTCAGTTTCTCATCGGCCTCGGGACGGAGACCTTCGATCACGGTGGTCAGGTCGACTCGTTCCGCCTCGCCTTCGGCGTCAGCCGGGGCCTCTAGGAGGATGGTCGTGACTCCTCGGTGGTTCATGTTCGTCGCCCTGCTAGCCGCAGCGAATACGGACGCGTGCGCGGCAACCGACCGGCGCTTCACGCTGCGCGATCCCCTCACCGTCGACACGGATCTGCTTCCGGTGCAAGCGGCCTGTCACGAGGCGCCCAGCGACAAGGACGCAAACCATGTCAGCTGCGCGCCTCGGGAATACGTGTCGCCGCTCATCTGGGACGGCGCCGACAACCTCGTGTTCCGGCCCTTCGCAGAGCTCTGGGGCTTCCGTGCGAGCACCGAAGCCGCGAACGCGAACAGCCTCGACGAGGTTGCCGACTCTTCATGGTTCACGAACCGCATTGGCGTGCGCCCCATGTCACTCGACGAGTTGGGGGACGGGGCTTGCGATCCGGCGCAGATGCTCGATCCGGATCACGCGGCGGACGGTTCGTGGCTTGTCGACAAAGGCAAGACAGACGGATCGTCGCTCGGCTTCCGGGTCAACATCGGAGGCAAGAAGTACCTCTTCAAGGTCGATACGGGCGCTCCGGAGAGGTCGAGTGCGGCGAGTGTGATCGGCGCGGCCGCGTATCATGCCGTCGGGTTCTACACGTCGTGCGAGCAGGTGGTGTACTTCCGCCCATCGCTGCTCCGCCTCAAGCCAGGCCTGAGGTTCAAGGGCAACTTCGGGGCGGAAGCAGACTTCGATCGCGCGGCGCTCGATCACATCGTCTCGCTGGCCCCGAGAGACGGCGACAAGGTCCGGTTTCAGGCGTCGGCGTGGCTCCCCGGCCAGCTGCTCGGTCCCTTCCGCTACGTCGGCACGCGAAGCGACGACCCGAATGACATCATCCCTCACGAGGAGCGTCGCGAGCTGCGGGGTGGCCGCATCCTGGCTGCGTGGCTCGACCACTTCGACGCCCGCGAGCAGAACAGCATGGACTCGTGGATCAGCGAGCGCCCGGAGGTGCCGGACTCGTCACCGGGCCACGTCCTGCACTACTACCTCGACACCAGCGACTGTCTCGGCTCCGAGTGGGACTGGGAGCAGATCACGCGGCGGCTCGGCTACTCGTACGTCGTCGACTGGAGCGACATCGGGCGCGACTTCGTCACCCTGGGGATCCCGCTGCGTCCGTGGGACCGCGTCCGCCGCGCGCCGGGGCACGAGTCGTTCAACTACTTCGACGTCGCCAACTTCGACCCCGACCGTTGGAAGAACGAGTACGCCAACCCCGCGTTCGACCGGATGACCGAGCGCGACGCAGCCTGGATGGCGAGGATCCTGTCGGGGTTCACTCCCGAGCTTGTGCAAGCACTCGCGAGTATGGGCAAGCTGCAGCATCCGGCGGACACCGAGTTCCTCGCCGGTGTGCTCGAGGGACGGCTGGAGCGAATTCTCGAGCGCTACCTGACCCGCCTTTCGCCGATTGCTTCACTGCACGTCGAAGGGGGCACCCAGCTTTGCGGCGTGGACCTCGCCGAACGCCGGCGGCTTCGCTCAGCTCAGGCGTTCCGGTACGCTGCGCGCGTCGAGGGCGGTGGCTGGCTGCCGGTCTCGAGGCGTCCCTCCGGGGAGATCTGCGCGACCATGCCTCACGTTGCGAGCGACGATGGATGGTTGGACCACGCGGCGGACCGCTACGTGCGTGTCGTGATTCAGGACGGTGTCGCGCGCGGCTCCGTCGTCGCCCACCTGTACGATCTCGGCCGCTCTCGCGGATACCGTCTGGCGGGCGTAGAGCGCCCCGAGCCATGATGCGCTCACGCGCCGTGACCATGGCGATCGCACTCCTCAGGCACGGCGCACGTCCCCGACATGGCGTGGGCCGACGATCCGATGACGGAAAGGAGGGTCATGTCCATCCTCCCAAGGACGCAACCACGCCCTGCTTGGCTTGTAGGGCCGAGCTGCGGCTTGACAGTACCGTCGAAAAGAGAGCGCGTTCAGCTCGTCCGGACCGTGATCTGGCGCGGCTTCGCCTTCTCGACCTTCGGCAACTCAAGCCGCAGAACACCGTCGGTCAGCTTCGCGTCAATGCCGGACTGGTCAATCGTCTCCGACAGCGTGAACTGCCGGAGGAATGTGCCCGCTCGGTACTCCCGCAGGACGTCCGATTCGGTTGGCGTCTCGGGTGCTGTGACGCGCCCGGTGAGCGTCAACACGCTCTCGCGCAGATCGATTTGGAGGTCCTGCGCCTTGACTCCGGGCATATCGGCAAGGACCGTGATCGACTTGTCGTTCTCGAAGATGTCCACAGCCGGCGAGTAGACGGGGCCGGGTCGCGTCTGTTCGGCGCCAGCCGACGCGCCGCCCTTCTCGGCCTTCTGGATCTCCGTTCTGGCTTCCTTTGCCATATCGGTTCCCTCCTGTGCGCTGGGCGTACTCATATGCGCACCTTGATCTGCCGCGGTTTCGTTTCCTCCGCCTTTGGCAAGGTGAGAGTGAGAATGCCGTCGGCGTAGTTCGCGTCGACCCTATCTGCTTCGAACTCGGCCGGCAGGGTCACCGTGCGGTTGAATGAACCTTCCGCCCGCTCCTTGCGGTGGTAGCTCACGCGCTCGTGCTCACGCTGGATCTCTCGCTTTCCTCCGAGGGTCAGGCGGTTCCGAATCGCGGAGATCGAAAGTTCGTTCGGCTTGACGCCGGGGACCTCTGCGCGCACGTAGAAGTTGTCGTTGTCCTGGGTGATGTTCATTGGGGGAAACACGCCGGCGCCCACGTCACCGAACGTGTCGCCAGCGACCGAATCGAGCAGGCGGAGCATCTCGCGCCGCACGCTGTCGAAGTCGGCAAATGGGCTGTCGAACGTCGGCCGTGAGGGCCAAACCCGTCTTACGAGCATGGTAGACCTCCTATGGATAAGTGTCCGCATGGACACCATTTTTGGCTTAGGACTTCAGCGACGGGCAAGCTAATCACAAGCACTTTGGTGTCAAGAGCGCCGGCCGTGCGGTGATGCGCGTCAGTGGAACCAACCCATTCGTCTGGGGCCGGAAGGCCGTCCCGCAAAGGACCCACGAGAAGAACAGGCGGCCGGTTCTCGGGCGGAAGCAGCGCGGTCCAGGGCGGTTCCCCAGCTGGCGGACGACACGATGAGCACGTCTGGACGGGTGCCGGTGACGAGGTCGGAGGCCTCTTGAGGGGACTCGGCCGTCCGTGCGGTTCCGCCCCATGCCGTCCGCACCGCGCCAGGGACCTCCCGACGAGAAAGGAGCTTCACGAGGCGGAAAATCTTCATTGGGATCAGGGCGTCAAGATGTGGGACAGGAAAAATGTCGGACACCCCTTGACCGTCGATCGACCGTGATTAAAGCGATTGGCGGGTTCACGGTGTTCGGCCAGCTCAGGCGGTGGTTGCCCTCCGTGTTCGGGCAGGGTCGGCACGTCCCACGTCGGGTCGTGTAGCCGCGGACTCGCACACGAACCACTACGACCGGCTCCCCGAGTCCTCCCTATCGACGCGGAGAGCCGCAAAGGGAGGACTCCATGTTGGACCGCAATGACCTGTGGCTGATGGAAGGGGAAGTGCCGCTGGACGAACCGGCGGACGTGCTCGAGGCGATGCCCGAGATCCGGCAGTTGGTCGATCCGGATCGCGACGACGACGAACTCGGGCTGCGTTCGCTGCTGGAGGACCCGGAGGTGCTGTCCAATGCGTGGTGGCACAGCGCGCTGGCCGAACGGCGCCCGCGCACCTTGAGGCGCTTGAGGCGACACGCCGGCGTTCTTCGGGCCGCGTGAGTCCCTGGAGGGTGCCGGGACTCTCTGCGCTCCTCTGCGGAGGGGTTCCGATCGCTGCTTCGGACGCTCCTTCGACAGCGCCCTCCACGTGATGCGTGGTCGCTTGACTCGATGTGTGTGAATCCTTAATCGGCTTTTGCAGAACCAACCCAAGGAGGTGTTCCATGTTGACAGCGTGGGATGCCGTCTCGACGCTGGATCGCATGCTCGATGATGTCATGGGGTCCACGTTCGGGACGGCGACGAACATGCAAGCGTTCGACCCTTCCATTGACGTACGGGCGAACGAGAACGAGGTG
>DATGJA010000157.1:0-2183 GCA_035295445.1 Polyangiaceae bacterium
GCCTACCCGCAGGCTCGGGCGAGCGACCCTCGAACGCCTGCCTATGTGGCCTTGCTCCCGATGGGGTTTGCCGTGCCGTTCGCGTTGCCGCGGACGCGGTGGGCTCTTACCCCGCCTTTTCACCCTTACCCCCAGCCGCCGAAGCGGGTCGGGGCGGTTTGCTTTCTGTTGCACTCTCCTCGGCGTTGCCGCCACCGGGCGTTACCCGGCATCGTGCTCTTCGGAGCTCGGACTTTCCTCCCGCCGCGCCTAGACGCGGCCGGCGATCACCCGAGCGGCGTCGACGGGGTCGATTCTAGCACGGCATCGGGCGCGCGAGGGCTTGGCTCGGCGAACGCCAACGCCGCGACGAACGGGGCAACGACCAGACCGTAACGGCCGGCGCCGAAGAACACCGCGTGCGTGACGACGGTGGCGAGGATCACGGCCGCGGCGCAAGGCACCAGCATCGGCCCGCGCGCGACCGCTCGCCCGCCGGCCACCCCCACGCAGACCGGAAGCGCCAGGTACCCGATCCACCCGTACGGCGTCACCGCCGCAACCGATCCTCCGAGGGCGATGACCTTACGGCCGAGCGCTCGCGGACCCGGGAGGCGACCGCACGCGACGAGCGCGGCCAGCAAGAGCAGCCGACAGGTCAGCGTCTCGAACCCCACGAGTGCCACTTCGGCTGGGCGGTCGAACGACGACGGGTTGCTCGAGTGCAGATACGAGGGCGCGGCCGCGAAGTAGTCCAGGGTCATGGCGATCTTGGCGGGCGCGCGCCCCAGCCAGGCCCGTGGCGCGCGGGCGATCTCGCGGGTCGCCTCCTCACCGAAGCACCTGTCTTTCGCGGCCTCGTCCCAGACCGTCGCGCACGCCGGAGGCACGGTCAGCGCCTGCCAACCGCCGGTCGTCGTCATCGCTCCAATGAGCAAGTTCCACCCTCCGTTCACGCTGACGAGCGCGCACCGGTGCATGCGCACGCAGTTGCGCAGCGTCCAAGGGCTGATGCAAGCGAGCGCCAGCGCGGTCACGCCGGCTGCGCGCAAGAGCCGCGGCGCAAGTCCCCCGCCGCCCGCCATGGCCAAGAACCCGAAGACGGGGGCAAGCAGCAACGATTGCGGCCGTACCAGTATCGCGCAAGCCATCACGGAGCCCGCGGCCGTCAGCCAAGGCCACGCGACGCGGGCCGTTCGTGCCCGCGCCGCCAGGGCGGCCGCCGCAACGAGCAGGGAAGCAGTCACCCCCTCGGTCATCACGGCGGCCGTGTACGGAAGCAGTGCCGGGTGAAGCGCCACGACCATCGCCCCCGCGAGAGGCCGCCACCGCGGCACCGTCGGCCCGTCGAGCAGCGAGTACACGGCCAAGGCGCTCGATGCGCCGATCACGGCGTTGATCGCCATCGCCACGCCCGGCGACGCACCGAAGAGTGCATAGGGCGCGGCGAGCAGGAGCGGGTAACCCACGGGGTAGTGCGCGACGTAGGTGACCGCCCCGTCCGGCCATAGCCATGTGTAACCGGCGCCGCTCGCCAGCCGGCGCGCCAAGAGGTCGTAGTAGTGCCCGTCGTCGGCCGCCGGAAACCGCCCGCGCGCCCACGCGACAATCCCGAGTCGGGCGGCCAGGGCGACGGCAAAGGCGAAGAACGCGCCGCGATGCCGCCCGCTCACAAGGCCCCCGGGACCCATCCGACGGCTCGCATCGCAACGACGACCTGGCAAATCGGCAAGCCGACGACGTTCGTGAAGCTGCCGGCGATCTGCGCCACGAAGGACGCCGCCCTGCCTTGCACGGCATACCCTCCCGCCTTGTCCCGCCCCTCGCCACTTCGCGCGTACGCGCGCGCTTCGCCGGGCACCAGCGCCCGGAACGTGACCCGAGTCGCCACGGTCTCGGCGTGGGACGGACCCAGCGCCGGGTCGCCGTCGGCAAGCACGAAGCGAGTCATCACGTCGTGCGTCGCTCCCGCCAGCCGCTCGACCGCTCTGCAGGCTTCGTCCTCGTCCTTCGGCTTGTGCAGCACTTTGCCGTCGGGCGCCACGACGATCGTGTCCGCGACCAGGACGGTCGCGCCCGCTCCGAGGCCCAAGGCGCGCACCGCGTCGAGTTTCGCCCGAACAACCCGATCGAGGTACGCCTCGGGCGATTCGTCCGCACGCTCGTCTTCGTCCACGACGGTCGCGCGTACGACAAGGGGGATC
>DATGJA010000158.1:0-4455 GCA_035295445.1 Polyangiaceae bacterium
AAGTCACCCACGCCGTCCCCGACGATCCCCCCGCCCGCCGCGCCGCCCGAGTTCGGGAGCGTGGGCGCCACGCACGTGCCGATCGTGACGTCGCCGATCGGCGTGGTCGAGTCGAGGCTCGCGAGCGAGAACGAGCGCACGTTCGAATCGGACACGGCGAGCAGATCGCCCGCGACCTCGAGCGCGCGCTTCGGGTTCCCCGGGATGGGCAGCACGCCGTGCTTGCTGATCGTGTCGCCCGCCCACTGCATCAGTTGAACGCCGCTCGCCGCATCGCCACACATGCCGAGCGACCCGGTGCTCGAGAACGGAATGGCCACGACCCCGTCGGAGAACACCTGGAACGCCTTCTGGATGTTGTCCTGATCTTCCGGGAGCTCGTAGTTGAGGATCTGGTAGTCCTCGCCCACGCCCAGGGAGCCGAAGGGCACGCGCGTCAAGAGCTGGGGCGCGGTGAGATCGCTCACGTCGAACAGCGACACGTTGAGGTTCCCCGCCGGGTCGGTCCGATCGACTCCCAGCCCGATGACGCGGTCACCCGCGGGCTGGAGGTAGAACATCCATCCGGGCATCTGGATGTTGCCGCGCTGCGCGGGCGCCGCCGGGTTCGAGAGATCGATGGTGAAGAGGGGGTCGGTCTGGTTGAACGTGATGGCATACGCCCTCGTGCCGTCGAAGCGCACGGTGCGTAGTCCCTCTTGCCTCGGCAGCTGCAACGTCACGTGGCCGAGCGGGGCGAAGGCCTGGGTGCTCTCGATGGTGAACGTCGTCACCTCGGGGAGGGCCGAGCCGTTGCCCGAGAATCCCGCGCCGTGCTGGCTGACGACGCGGAGCACCCCTCCCGTCTCATCCATCTGCCACCGGCTGAGGATCGCCCCGGGGATCGTGAGGTGCGCGCCCTTGCCGAGGTGCCCGCCGGGGTCGCTCACGTCGAGCACGTCGATGATCCCCTCGTCGAGGTTCTGGGGGTTCGACGGGTCGACGTACGCCTGACCGCCGAGGTACAGCCGCTGCGTCGTGGCCACGATGCTGCGCTGCCACGCCATCCCCCACGCGAGGTCGTACGCGGCCGGCGCGTTGCTGAGGAACGTCGCCTGATCGACCCTCTGCATCTGGGTCGGATCGCTCACGTCGAACGTCGTGACGAGGGTCTGCGCGTTCCCCGTGCACCCGTAGCAGGTGCCGTTCTCGTAGGTGGCGAGGTACAGGATGTCGCCGATGATTCGGGAGTCGGCGATCTGACCGGGCACCTGGAACGTGGCCAGCGGCGCGACGTGGGCGGGGTTGCTGACGTCGAGCGCGATGACCACGGCGCTGTTCGGATCGGTGAACGCCGTCGAGGCGGTCGCGCTGGTGTTCACCGTCGCGCCGGCGTCGTCCGAGGCGCCGATGGAAGCGGCGCCCGACGCGACCGGCCCTGCGTCCGCGCCCGTCGGCGACGTGACGTCGTTGCACATGGCGACGAGGATGGTCCCCCGCTCGTACATCTCGAACGGCGTGCCGGGCAGCATCGCGCTGCCGGCGAGCACGAGGTGGGCGGGGTTGGAGACGTCGACGACCGCCAGGGTGCCGGACTTCGACATCGCGTAGAGGTACTTGGACCCGAGCTCGACGATGTCGGCCTCGGCGATCGCGCGCTGCGCATCCATGCCGCCCGCTGCGCCGGTCGAAGCCGTCGGCCCGGCCGCCGAACCGCTGCCCGCGCCGAGATCGAGCTCGGCGCCCCCGCCGGCCGCCGACCCCCCCGACGACCCTTGCGAAGCCCCGGCGCTGACCGGCGTCGCGTGGACGGTCGGGCCGGAAGACGTGTCGGTGCAGATGTTGGTCCGGTGGGCGCATCCCCCGAGGGCAGCGGCCGACGCGACGGCGACGAAACGGAATGCGGTGCGAGTCATCATGGCGGTCCCTCACCTGCGCCGTTGCGCAAGACGTGGACCGCGCGCCAAGTACACGGAATGCCTGCGATCGACACGCCGGCACCCGAGCCATCGCGATCAGCGCGCGACTCGATTTGGCACAGTGCTCAGGACGACGGGGTGGCTGTGGCTGGGCCGCGTCGCGCCGGCTTGCGCGCCCCGCGTCCCGCCTTCTTCGGCGCGTGGCCGTTGCCCGCCTTCCCGCCCGTCGCGCCCTTGGCGCCGCGAAGCAGGTCGTCCGCCATACGGGCCGCGCGATCGGTCTTCTCCCACGGGAACTCCGCGCGCCCGAAGTGCCCGTACGCGGCGGTCGCCTTGTACATGGGCACGAGGAGGCCGAGCGTCTCGATGAGCGCCTTCGGCCGCATGTCGAAGGTCGACCGGATGTACTTCTCGAGCGCCTCGTCGCCCACCTTGCCCGTGCCGAAGGTGTCGACGTGGACGCCGACGGGTTGCGCCACGCCGATGGCGTAGGCGATCTGCACCTCGCAGCGCTTGGCGACGCCGGACGCGACCACGTTCTTGGCGATGTAGCGCGCGTAGTAGCAGGCGCTGCGGTCGACCTTGCTCGGGTCCTTCCCGCTGAAGGCACCGCCGCCGTGACGACCCATGCCGCCGTAGGTGTCCACGATGATCTTGCGACCCGTCAGGCCGCAGTCGCCCTGGGGCCCCCCGATGACGAAGCGCCCGGTCGGGTTGACGTGCACCTTGGTCGCCTTGTCGATGAGCTTCTTCGGGAGCGCCTTGTCGATGACCAGCTCGACGACCGCCTCGCGCAGCTGCTTGTACTTGACGCGTTCGTCGTGCTGCGTGCTGACCACGATGGCGTCGATGCGAACAGGCACGGCGTCCTCGTACTCGAGCGTGACCTGCGTCTTTCCGTCGGGGCGCAAGAAGTCCACGAGCTTCTTCTTGCGGACCGCGGCGAGTTGACGGGCGAGCGTGTGCGCGTACTGGATGGGCGCGGGCATGAGCTCGGGCGTCTCATCCGTGGCATAGCCGAACATGAGGCCCTGGTCGCCGGCGCCCTGCTCCTTGTGCAACCCGTCTCCTTCGTTCACACCCTGGGCGATGTCGGGGCTCTGGCGCTCGATGGCCGTGAGCACCGCGCACGTGGTCGCATCGAATCCCATCGCCGAGTCGACGTAACCGATGTCCCGGACCGTCTGCCGAACCACCTGCGGGAAGTCGATCTTGGCGGTCGTCGTGATCTCGCCCGCAACGACCACCATTCCGGTCTTGGCGAGCGACTCGCAAGCGACCCGGGCCCGCGCGTCTTGCGCCAGGATGGCGTCGAGGATCGCGTCGGAGACCTGATCGCAGAGCTTGTCGGGGTGGCCCTCGGTGACGGACTCGGAGGTGAAACGGTAGCGGGACATGCAGGGGCTAGCTATCAGGCCCCCTGGGCTCGCGCAACCCCGCGCCGCGGGGCCGAACGCTGGCGGGCGGCCCCCCGCGCTACTACACAATCCGCCGAGATGCCCGTCGCCCTGGAGCACCCGGACCGCTTCGTCCTCCGCCACGTGGGTCCCGATGCCGCCGCCGTCGAGGAGATGCTGCGCGTCGTCGGCGCCCCCTCCCTCGACGCCCTCATCGACGAGACCATCCCGGCGTCGATTCGCCTGAGGCGCCCGCTGGCGCTGCCCGCGGCCAAGAGCGAGTTCGAGCTCCTCGAGCACGTGCGCGCCGTGGCCTCGAAGAACCAGGTCTTCAAGAGCTTCCTCGGGATGGGGTATTCGGACTGCGTCACGCCCCCGGTCATCCAGAGAAACATCCTCGAGAACGCGGGCTGGTACACCCAATACACGCCGTACCAGGCCGAAGTCTCTCAGGGACGCCTCGAGGCGCTCCTCAACTTCCAGACGATGGTGAGCGACCTTTGCGCGCTCGAGATCGCGAACGCCTCGCTCCTCGACGAAGCGACGGCCGCCGCGGAGGCCATGCACGTCATGGAGTCCTCCTCGGCGGAGCCCACGACGAACGCGCGCCGCGCGATGTTCGTCTCGGACCAATGTCACCCGCAGACGATCGACGTGCTGCGCACGCGCGCGGCGGCGCACGGCATCGCGATCGTCGTCGCCGATGCGGCCACTTTCGACTTCGCGTCCGCGAGGGCGTTCGGCGCTCTGCTCCAGTACCCCTCGACCGACGGCGGCGTGGACGACCCGAGAGAGACGATCGCCCGGGCGCATGCCGCCGGGACGATGGTGGCGATGGCGTGCGACCCGCTCGCCCTCGCGCTCCTGGTCCCGCCGGGCGAGCTCGGCGCGGACATCGCCGTGGGCAGCGCGCAACGCTTCGGCGTGCCGCTCGGCTTCGGCGGACCGCACGCGGCGTTCTTCGCTTGCAAGGGAGACCTCGTACGCAAGCTGCCGGGCCGGATCATCGGCGTGAGCGTCGACGCGCACGGCAGGCCGGCGCTGCGCATGGCCTTGCAGACGAGGGAGCAACACATCCGGCGGGAGAAGGCGACGAGCAACGTCTGCACGGCCCAGGCTCTGCTCGCGATCGTCGCGAGCATGTACGCCGTCTACCACGG
>DATGJA010000159.1:0-11700 GCA_035295445.1 Polyangiaceae bacterium
AGACGCCGACGTGTTGCGCTGGTCGCGCGACATGCCGGGCCCTTGCACGGCGCCGCAAACCGTCCGCGTCGCCACGCAGGACGAGAGCACGCTCCTCGTCCGCTCCCTCGAGGTTCCTCGTCACGACGCGCTCTTCGAGGCGAGCCTCTACGCGGCGAGTCGCATCGTCCGGCCGGTCGCCCCGCGGCTCTCGGCGCGTCCGGAAAGTTAGACTACTGCACCGCGCTGTGGCGAAACACGATCGTCCGGCGTTTGTCGAGCGGCACGCCGGGGACCGGCGACGCCGTGAGCTTGATGGCGTCGCCCGGCTGGAGTGAAACGACGCGCGGGGCGTCGCCCAGATCCCAGGGAATCGAGTCGGTATAGGGAAACACCCACGGGGCCTTCGGAGCGAGGCCCACGGCGACGACCGCGTCCTCCTGCGCGCGGCCGACGATGCGCACCCCGTCCGGAAGCTCGGTCACGCCCTCGAGCAGGGTGGCCTCGAAGCCTTCCCGGAGCAGACGCCGCGCCAGACCGACCAGCTCGGGGATGCGGGCCACGGCGGCCGGCTCCTTGCGCTCCTCGAGAACCGACAGCCACACGGGCGGTGGCGCATGCGCCTCGGCGGCGAGCGCGTCCGACGAGCGCCACCACGAGACGGGCTGGGCGGAGCCGCAAAGAGAGCGCCGCGGCCCGGGTGACGACCGGAGCGCCGGATCGCACGCGACGAGCGCGCCAGCCGGTTCGAGGGTGATCGCCGACGACCCCGAGAGCGACAGCGCCGTGATCCGTCCCACCGCGTCGCCGGGCTGCCGGGGGAGCTCTCGCTGCACGACGTCGGCCAGCCCGCTCGCGCGCAGCAGCGCGCCGGCGTCCCACGCGAGGTCGTCGTCGCCCTCCCACAGAGCCTCCGCGTCGAACCGGAGTCCGGCGATCTCGCCGACTTCGCGCGTGCCGAGGAGACCGCCGACGCGCGCGGCGGGCGCCACGAACACGCGCCCGCACGAGGCTCCGTCGCGCCACACGGTCACCGTTCGCGGCGACTTCGAGCACCACGCGAGCGCGCCGCGCGCGCGACCGACGGGGCGCGGCCCACCGGTCATCCGCAACGAGAGCGCCTCGTCCTCGCCGGCCCTGGCGATCGCGCATTGCTCGGGGCCCGTCTCGACCACGCCGAAGGGCCGGCCCGGTTCGATCGCACAAATCGCGTGAAATCCCGATCGCGCGAGTGCCGCGTCGTCCGCCCCGCCGTCGGCCGAGCCGCCCGTCGCGCTCGGCCTCGGCCAACCCCCGCGCGCGATCCACGCGTCGAGGAGGGAGTCGGCGCAATCGCGGCCGCCGTCGACCCAGTCCGTCTCCGGCAGCTTGCTCCATGCACGAGCGAGGGGGCCTCCGCCCTCGCGCGCGTCCAAACGGAGGATGGCCAGGCCGACGGGAGGACGGAGGGACGGAGCTTCGACGCTCGTCCGCCCCGCGGCGCATGAGCACCATGACTTCGTGCCGGCCCCCTCGAGCGAGGTCGCGCCGACGCGCACCTTCACGGGCGCCCCGCGCGTCGCGAGCGCGACGTAGCACCCCGTCGGGCCGAGGTCTGCCTCGAGCACCGGCTCCGCCGTCACCACGTTCGTCGCGAGCGGCTCGAAGCCGAGGGCTCGCCAGGGCCTCTCGCCTTCCTCGAGCGCCGCGCCGAGCGCGCGCGATCGGGTGAAAAGGCCGATGCCCACCCAGCCGGCGGCCGCGAGCGCGACCGCGTACGCAGCGAGGGCGAGGGCACGCCTGCGTCGGCGCCTGGCGTTCGCGGCCCCCTCGACCTCGAGCGCGACGCGTCGCTTCTCGGCGGCGGCGAGGGTCTGGCGGCGTGCGCGCTCGTGGTCCGGGTGCCGACCGGCCAGAGCGGACAGGGCGCGCTCGACCTCGTCGAGGCCGGTCGGAACCCCAGGCGGCGGGCGCGGAGGCTTTTCGGGCACCTCACCAGTGAACGTTCAGTTTGTGGTTTTGTCATTAGGATGTGCGAGTGATGGCGGCCGGACGGCGCTTGCGCTTGGGGTGCCGGACGGCGCTCGCGCCGGTCGCTCTCGTCGGGGCGCTCGCCGCGGCGGCCGCGTGCGCACGTGCGCCGGCCGCGCGATCCACGGCGGTCAGGCCAGTGACCACGGTCGTCACGAGCAACGTCTCCCGCGAGGACTACGCTGGCTCGGCGGCGTGCGCGGCATGCCACCCGGACGAGACGTCCGCCTGGTCCCGCTCCCCGATGCACCTCATGACGCGCGACGCCGACGGCGCCGCGATCCGCGCCCCCTTCGACGGGACCCGCTGGCGATTCAAGGCCGACTCCGTGGAGCTCTCGATGCGCGGGCGCGATCGATGGGTCCGCGTGGAGCCCGCGGGGGGGGCGGCCGCGGCCTACCGCGTCACCCGGGTCATCGGCGGGCGCACGCGCGAGGACTACGCGGGCGTGGCCGAGGGTGCCGGCCCGGGCGCCGAGGAGGTCGTCCTGCCCCTCTCGTACGTCTTCGCAACGAGGTCCTTCCGCTACAAGGGCTACTCGGTGATGGTGCACGAGCGCACGGGTCTGCGCGCGGGTCCCGTGTGGGCCAAGACGTGCGTCTTCTGCCACAACACGATCCCGGAGATGGACCGGCTCGTCGGATCGATCGCGGGAGCGCACGCCCCGCCTTACCAGGGCCAGCAGGTCGACGCCTGGTTGCCCGAGGACCGTCGCGGCCGCACTCGGGTGGTCGACGACGCCGGATTCGCCCGAGCCGTGCGCGTCGAGATGGTCCGCGTCGGGGGCGTCGCGTCGTTGCCGGACCGCTCCCCCGCCGCCGTCGCGCGCCGTGCCGTCGACGTGTTGCGCTCGTCGTTCGACGGCGGCCACGTCGTGGAGGTGGGCATCGGCTGCGAGGCGTGCCACGGCGGCGCGCGCGAGCACGTCCGGGACCCGTCGGTGCGTCCCTCGTTCGTGCCCGTCGCGGCGTGGCTGGACGTGCGCTTCCCCGGGTCGGCCACCGCCGCGCCGATCGATCGCGTGTGCGCGCGCTGCCACCAGGTCCTCTTCTCGCGCTATCCGTACACGTGGGAGGGGGGGCGCCGAGACGCCACCGCCGGGGGGAGCCACATCAACTCCGGCGAGGCGCGCGACTTCCTCTTGGGCGGTTGCCAAAGCGCGCTCTCGTGCACGCGCTGTCATGATCCCCACGGTGGGGACGCCGGTCCGTCCCTCGCCGCCCTCGCGACCCCGGCGGGCAACGCGACCTGCACCGGGTGTCACCCCTCCCTCGCGGACCCAGGGCGGCTGCGAGCGCACGCGCACCACGATCCGTCGGGCCCCGGGGGGGCGTGCGTCGCGTGCCACATGCCCCGGAAGAACATGGGCCTCGATGGGGTCCTCACGCGGTATCACCGGATCGGTTCCCCGACCGATCCGGCCCGGGTCCTCGGCGACCGGCCGTTCGAGTGCGCCCTCTGCCACGTCCGCGAGAACGTCGAAACGCTCGTCGACGCGATGGAGCGATGGTGGCCGGTGCGCTATCCGAGGCAACGGCTCGAGGAGCTGTACGGCTCGATGGACGCGAACGTGATGCGAGCGGCGCTCGATCGAGGCAAGCCGCACGAGCGCGTGGTGGCCATGGCATCGCTCGGCGAAGCGCGATCGAAGGACGCCGCAGTCGCGATTGCGCGCGAGCTCCTCGACCCGTACCCCCTCGTGCGCCAGTGGGCGCGCAAGGCGCTCGTGGACATCCTCGGCCGCTGCGACGTGGACCTCGCGGGGGACGACGCGGCGATCGCGCGGGAGGCCACGGCCTGCGTCGGCGCGCCGGTGGCGGGGGTCGTCGCGCCGGCTCCACCCGCGCCGGGGGACGAGGATCCGGAGGACTGAGGAGGCAAGAGGTACTTCTTCCGCGCCGGCAACGCCGGGGTTTGTCGCGGTGAACCTCGGAGGGCAAGGGCCCCATGGCCCACGGATCCGCTTCCTCGCGTCACGAGACGAGACATGTCGTGGACGAATCCGTGTTCGACGAGGAGGTCGAACGAGCCCACGAGCGACGCACGAGCGGTGAGAACGTGCGGAACCGGCCCCACGTGGACACCTTTGCTCTTTTCCTTCGCGCGGCCGAATCATCGCGGGGTACGACGCGTCAAGCCCTGGGTACGAGCGGTCCTACCCGAGGTACAAGGCGTCGTACCCGACGTGGATCGAGTCAAACCCACGAGCGATCGCGATCGCAGCGGGGTAGGACGGGCCGTACCCCGGGTACGACGCGTGAAAGGCTGGGTAGGACGCGTCGTCCCCACGAGAGAACGCGATCGCAGTCGAGCACACTACGTCGTACCCAAGGCTTCGCGGCCTCTCGCTCGCACCAAGCCGTGGAGCAGCGCGAGCGCACGCGTGCGGACGTTCACGTCGCGATGCGCACGAGGGTGCCGACGACGCGCTTCATGCGAGGAACGAGACCGTCCCTCGTCATCGCGAGCGGGAGCGAAGGGCCCCCCTCGTCATCCTGAGCGTTAGCGAAGGACCCCACCCGCAACTCACCCGCGGCGAGGGCCGATGGGCATCGCAGATGTTGCCGCGCGGTCCCTGCTACGTCTACATCGTGACCGGCCTCTCGTGGAGCCGTGTGCTCTACGTAGGCGTGACGTCGAATCTCGTGGGTCGAATGGAAGCCCATCGCTTGGGTCAACATGACGGCTTCACCGCTCGGTATCATCTTCACAAGCTGGTCTACGCCGAAGGATTCGCGCTCATTTTCGATGCCATCAGGCGCGAGAAGCAAATCAAGGGCTGGAGGCGCGACCGCAAAGTCGCTCTGATCGAAACCTGCAACCCCGATTGGAGCGAGCTGATGCCGTGAGGGTCGGCACGACCGTGAGCTCCTTCGCTGTCGCTCAGGAGGCGGGGGGCGGTGGGGTCCTTCGCTCCCGCTCAGGATGACGAGGGGGAGCCGCTCACGATGACGAGGGGGCCGCTCACGATGACGAGGGGGCGCTCGCGGTGACGGTGTGGGCGCTCGCGACGACGAGGGGGGCCGCTTCGCTTGCGCTCGCGATGACGAGGGGGTGCGCCTGCGCCTGCGTCCGGGCGTGGCTATCATCGGCCCCGCGTGGAGACCGGTCGGCCGCGGATCCTCGAGTGGTATCGTGCGGACGCGTGGCCGCGCATGCGACGCATCCTCGTCGCCGGTCCGGCGATCCTCACGACGGGCGGGGTCGTCATCGCGGTGTCCTTCCTCTCGCACCAGCGACACGACGTGAGGACGGCGTCGGTGCTCGTGGGATTCGCGCTCATCGCAGGGGGCGCCGTGCTGACGACCGCCGGCATGCACCGCATCCTTCGCGAAGAGACCTCCCTGGCCATCCGCACCGACGGGGTCGCCTGGCGCGACGCCGCGGGCGAGACCTTCGTCCCGTGGGAGTCGCTCGCGGGCGCGCGCTGGGATTCTTCGACGGGCGAGGTCGTCCTCGAACGGACGGGCGCCTCGCCGCTGCGCCTGGGGCAGTCGTTCGTCGCGGCGAACGCAACTTTGGAGCACCGCGCCCGCGTCTCCGGGGCCCGCCTGGTCGAGCGCATCGAACAGTCGCGCCGCCGAGCGGCGATGGGGTTCCTCCGGTGAAAAGGCCCATCCCGTGCTAGAAACCCCGGCCGCCGTGGCCTCCGCGCACCAACATTTGCGAGCCCTCTACGCGCAGAAGCCGGTCGTCCTCGCCCCGATGGAGGACGTGACCGACGTCGTCTTTCGACGCCTTTGCCGAAAGCACGGCGCGACGATCGCCATGACCGAATTCGTGAACGTCGAGGGCCTCTTGCGCGGCTGCCGCAACGCCGCCCGCAAGGTGCGCCTCGCCGCCGACGACCGGCTGACCGGCGTCCAGATCTACGGATCCGACCCGAAGAGGCTCTCCGAGGCCGCCGTTTGGGCCGAGCGGGTCGAACCGCTCTTCATCGACATCAACTGCGGCTGCTGGGTACCGAAGATCGCGGGGCGCGGGGCCGGGGCGGGGTGGCTGCGAGACCCGGCGGCCATGGTCGCCATGGTGCGGCTCGTCACGTCCACCGTCGCGGTGCCCGTGACGGTCAAGACGCGTATCGGCCTCGGTCCCGAGTCCCACATGCCCATCGTCGACCTGGCGCGGCGGCTCGAGGACGCGGGCGCTGCGGCGATCGCCCTGCATTGTCGCACCGCGCAGATGGGCCACTCGGGTGCTGCCGATTGGTCGTGGGCCGCGCGGGCTCGCGAGGTCGTCACCATTCCCGTGCTCGTCAACGGCGACGTCAAGACGGCGGCGGACGCCAGACGCGCCGTGGAGACGACGGGGTGCGAGGGCGTGATGATCGGACGTCGCGCGATCGAGCACCCCTGGGTCTTCCGCGAGGTGCGGGCCTTGCTCGACGGCGGGGTCGAGCTCGGGCCGGTGACCGCCGCGGAGCGCTTGGAGCTCTGTCGCGAGCACCTGGTCGCCAACGTCGCGCAGCGCGGCGAGCCAAACGGAGTGCGCTGCACCCGCCGTCACCTCGCCGGATATTTGAAGGGCATCCCCGGCGCCGCGGCGCTGAGACAAGAACTGAACTATTGCGATACCCTCGCCGGGTGTCTCGAGATCCTCGACGGCGCAACGGCCCGCGCCGCATGAGTCAGGCGGGAGGGGGGATGCGCTTCGCTCTCGCCGTCCTTCTTTGCGCCGGGTGCTCCAGGACCGCCGCGGAGCCTCCCATGACCCGCGGTTCGGAGACGGCGGCCCCGTCGCCCAGCGCCGCGCCTCCCGCGGCTCCTCTCGGCGCACCGGCGCCCTCGATCGCGGCGGCGGCCTCCGCGCTCCCTTTGCGCTGGGATGATCCCGCGGGGTGGCGTCGCGTGGCGCCGACCTCTCCCATGCGCCGCGCCGAGTACGCGGTGCCTCGCGTCGGCTCCGACGAAGAGGACGCCGACTGCGCGGTGTTCATGTTCGGGCCGGGGCAAGGCGGTGGGGTGAACGACAACGTCGAGCGCTGGACGCGCCAATTCGATCCTGTGACCAGCCCCGCGGACCAGCGGACGCGAGAGGTCGCGGGAATGGCCGTCACTCGCGTGGAGGTCGCGGGCACCTATCACGCGATGCAGATGCCCGGGGCCGCGGCGCCCCCCCTCAAGGCCTCGCCCCAGCGCCTCGTCGGAGCGATCGTGCAGGCCCCGAGCGGCTTGTGGTTCTTCAAGATGGTCGGCCCGGATGCGACCGTGAAGGCCCACGCCGCCGAGCTCGATCGGCTGGTCGACTCCATCCACGCCGGGTGAGCGCTCGCTACAAAAAGAAGGACACGCCGACGCCGATCGACGGGGTGACCGGCAGCGAAACGCGGGCCGTGATCGCGATGCGCGGCGTGATGTGAAATCGTCCCCCTGCCATCAACGCCGCCTCGAGGTGCGTGTCCGCCCCGTCGCCGAACACCACGAAAACGCCCGCCTCGCCCAGGACCGAGAAGTGCGTGGAGAGCCAGAAGCTCCAGTGGAAGACGGCCGGCGCGTAGAAGGGAGCCTTCGAGTCGCCGAGGGGCGACCGGCTGAGGCCTAGGCTCAGCCCCGGCACGTTGTTGATGGTCGGGACGAAGCCGTTGTGCATGAACGGGATCGTGGCGCGGACTCCGGCCCCCGGACCGTCCCCGATCGCGCGGCCGAAGAGGACGATGGCCTCGGGCTCGAGCTCGACGACGTAGTTGGGGTGGTCGCCGGGTCGCTGGATGATGCTGTCCTCTGCAGCCGCGGCCGAGGCCCAGAGCAGGGCGGGCGTCGCGAGGAGGCAGGTTGCTACGAGCGAGGTGTCGTTTCTCAAGGACCGGGGACACTAGTGGTTTCGGGGGCCATCGAAGGCTCACGAATGCGCGGGCTTCAAAGCAGCGGCGAAACGAGGCGCGACGCCCCCTCCTTGACGCGAAGCGACCACCGCCGCGCTTGCCAATCGGCCAGCTCGACGCGGCGCGACTTGTCGACCTCGGCTCGGAACTCGGCCCGCAAGCGGGCGGCGGTCGACTCGTCGTGGATGAGGGCGTGGACCTCGAAGTTCAGGCGGAAGCTTCGCAGATCCATGTTGGCGCTCCCCACGAGCGCCACCTGGGAGTCCGCCACGAGCGTCTTGGCGTGCACGATCCCCGGCTCGTACTCCCGGATGTCGACGCCGGCCTCGAGGAGCTGCGCATAGAAGCTCCGGCCCGCGTGGAACGTGACGGAGTGATTCGACCGCGCCGGCAGCACGAGCTGGATGTCCACTCCGCGCATCGCGGCAAGCTCCATGGCCACGAGGAGCGACTCCGTCGGCACGAAGTACGGCGTCGTGATCGCAACCTCTCGCTGCGCGCCCACGATTGCCCCGAAGAACAGCCTATGGATGGCCTCGGTCCGCGTGTCAGGGCCGCTCGGTACGATGGCCACCGTGGCGTCGCCGCGCGGCGTCGGGTTGGGCGGGAAGTACTCGGCCGGATCGATTGGTTCTTTCGTCGCGAAGGCCCAGTCCTGGAAAAAGACACGTTGGAGCTCGGCGGCCGCCGGACCCTCGATCCGGACGTGCACGTCGCGCCATGTGCCTACCCCGGGCATCGAGCCGCGGTACTCGTCGCCCACGTTGAATCCGCCCGTGAAAGCCACGGTCCCGTCGACCACCACGATCTTCCGGTGGTTGCGCAGGTTGACCGGCTGGAGAAGCGCGGTGCGCATCGGCAGGAAATCGGCCACGCGAACCCCCGCCCGATGCAGCGGGTGCTTCCACCGGCGCCCGAGCGCGAAGCAGCCGAAGCCGTCCATGAGGAGCCGGACGACGACCCCTCGCTCCGCCGCGGCGACCAGGCGATCGCGAAACCAGCCTCCCGTGGCATCGTTCCGGATCAGGTAGTACTGCGCGTGAACGTGGTGCCTCGCAGCGTCGATGGCCGCGCCGAGCGCCGCGTACGTGTCGTCGCCGCGAACGAGGACGTCCACCCGGTTGCCGCTCGTGGCCTTGAGGTGGCTTAGGCGCTCCCCGAGCCGGAACATCGCCTGCTCGAGGGGGCTCGCGAACGTCGTGGTCAGGGCCGTCGTCGCCGGGCCGGGCCTCGACGCCTCAAGCTGATCTCGCACGAGCCGGTCGAGCTCCCGCTTTCGTTTCGCCGGCCACCGCACGCGATCTCGCCCGAACATGAGGAACAGGCCCGCGCCGACGCCCGGCAAAAAGACGAGCGTCAGGATCCAGGCCACCGTCGCCGATGGGTCTTTGCGCCGGACGAGGACG
Source organism: Polyangiaceae bacterium (assembly GCA_035295445.1). Lineage (GTDB taxonomy): Bacteria > Myxococcota_A > Polyangia > Polyangiales > Polyangiaceae > Palsa-1150. The sequence goes on from DATGJA010000159.1 coordinate 9,217, forward strand.
AGCGGCACGAGCGCCGGACCCACGAGGCCGAAGGCGACGCTGAGTATCCGCCCCGCCGCGACAAGCAAGTCGTGCCAAGCCATGCGGTTCGAGCATAATCCGGGCATGAGCCCGCGAATGCCCGTTGTCGTAGAGCGTGCGATCGTCAAGAGATTGGTCGGCCTTCCCCCCGGTCTGCTGCGCCGCTTCGCCGGGCCGCCGCGACGGTCCCCCGAGGGGTACGTCCTCGACACGCAGGTCCAGGCGCTCCTTCGCTTGATGGTCATGAACGGGCAGTCGACCGTCTTCGACGGGGACATCGCGAAGGCTCGCCACCGAATGGACCGCGACGGAGCGCTGCTCGACGTCCGGGATCGAAGCCTTGCCGTGCGCGACGTCACCGTGCAGGGCGCGGTCGGACCGCGGCGAGCGCGGGTGTACACGCCCGCGGGCGCAGGACGGAATGCGCCGGGTCTCGTCTTCTTCCACGGCGGGGGTTTCGTCCTCGGGTCGATCGAGTCGCACGACGGCGTCTGCCGCGGCCTCGCTGCGCACTCCGGCGTCGTCGTCGTGTCGGTGGACTACCGACTCGCCCCCGAGCATCCGTTCCCGGCGCCGACCGACGACGCGACCGCCGCCACCCGTTGGATCCTCGAGAACGCGGCGTCCCTCGGGGTCGACGATCAGGCGCTCGCGGTCGGCGGGGACAGCGCCGGCGGCGCGCTGGCGATCGCCGCGGCGCGGGCCTTGCGGGGATCGGCGAAGCGACCGGCGTTCCAGCTCCTGCTCTACCCGGCCACCGACGCGACGCGTCGCGAGGCGTCGCACAAGCACTTTCGCGAGGGGTTCATGCTCACCGAGCGATCCATCGACTGGATCATCGGCAACTACCTCCCGGACCCGTCCACGCACACCGACCCGCGCGCGTCCCCTCTCTTGGCCGACGACCTCTCGGGCATGCCGCCGGGTCTCGTGCTGACCGCGGGCTTCGACCCGCTGCGCGACGAGGGCCGAAAGTTCGCCGAGCGCCTTCGCGCCGCGGGGGCGGCCGTCGAGCACGTGTGCTCCGAGTCATCCATTCATGGCTTCATGAACATGGCCGGCGTGATGGACGAGCCCGCGCGGCTGGCCGCGCTGGCGGCGGACCGCTTGCGGCGCGCCTTGTCCCGCGGCGCCACGGCGTCGGTCGCGTGACGGAGGATCGCGCCGTCCGCGGCCCCAAGCGGCCCCTCGCGGTGGGGGGCGCGCTCGCCCTCGCGTCGGCCCTCGCGTTCGGCGCGACGACGCCGCTCGTGCAGCGTTTCGGGCGCGGCGTCGGGCCGTTCGTCACGGCGGGCCTCCTCTATGCGGGCGCGGCGCTCGTGTCGGCGCTGGCGATCCACGGTACCGAGGCTCCGCTGCGTCGGCGCGACGCGCCCCGCCTGGTGGCGACGGCGATCCTCGGCGCGGTCCTCGCTCCCTCGGCGCTTGCGTGGGGGCTGCAACGTACGAGCGGGGTCACGGCGACGCTCCTGCTCAACCTCGAGGCCCTGTTCACGACGGTCCTCGCCGTCGTGCTCTGGGCCGAGCCGATCGGCACCCGCATGGGGGGCGCGCTCGCGGCGATGGTGTGCGGGGGCGCGGTGCTCGTCACGGGCGGCCGCGCGCCGTCGCTCGACGCGTGGTGGGGGCCCGCGGCGGTCGTCGTGGCGACGCTCGCGTGGGCCGGGGACAACGCGGTGGCTCGTCCTCTCGCGGATCGGGATCCCGCGCGCGTGGTGCTGGCGAAGGCGACGATCGGGGCGCTGGCCTCGTTCGCGCTGAGCCGCGTCGATGAAGAGGGGCGGCCGCCGGCCTCCGCGGTGGCCGCGCTCACCCTCTGTGGGGCGGTGGGCTACGGGGCGAGCCTGCGGCTTTACCTTCGCGCCCAGCGCGCGATCGGCGCGGCCCGCACGGCGTCGCTCTTCGCCTCGGCGCCGTTCGTCGGGGCCGCCATCGCGTGGGCCATGGGCGAACGAGCGCCCGCCGTGCCGACGGCCCTCGCAGTGAGCCTCTGCGCAGTGGGCGTCTGGCTCCACCTGACCGAGGAGCACGGGCACGCGCACTCGCACGAGGGCCTCGCCCATACGCACGCGCACCGGCACGACGACGGCCACCACACGCACGGGCACGACGCCCTTCCCGACGTCGAACACTCGCACCCTCACGTCCACGCGCCGATGACCCACACCCACCCCCACGGCCTGGACGAACACCACCGCCACAAGCACTGAACCTCCTGGGATCGCGGATGACGATTCCGTCGGTTCCGCTACGTTCGAAGGTTCCTTGGCGAAGCAGCGGATCAACTGGACCCTGACGGGGAGCGCGCCGGCAGGGGTCCGCCGGCTCGGGCGCGACGATTTCACCGTCGTCTTCCAGCCGATCGTCGAGCTTTCCACCGGGCGGGCGATCGCGCACGAGGCCCTCGTTCGGTGCAAGGATGTCGAGTACCCGACGCCGGTCGACCTCTTCGAGGCTGCCGCG
>DATGJA010000160.1:0-2476 GCA_035295445.1 Polyangiaceae bacterium
CTCGCGCGGTGGAGGAAGACCACCTCCTCCAGGAAGCGGCTGCCGCGGAAGAGCGTCTGATCGAGCGCGCCTCCCCACGCCGACTCCGGAGCGTCCCCCAGGTCGGCGTCGAAGGAGACGTCGAGCTGAAAGATCCCCTCATTTTTCTCCCAAAGGATGACGCGTAAGTGATCGATCTGGCTGTGGTCCTGCGGGCCGGAACCGGTGGCGCGAGGAAGTGAGCGAAAGAAAGGTAGCTGATCGGGTAGACGGGCGCGGTTATGGACGGGGCCATGAGAATGCTCGCTCTCCATGAGTGGTTGCTGCCGAATGGACGGCCCGGGCGCGGCATGTGGACGTTGGACCACACGCGCTCGGCGATGGCGGATCTGTTCGGGGAAGACGTGCATCTGGCACGCGTCCGCTCGCTCGCGAACGGCGTCGCGGGCGTTCTCAACGCCAGCGTGGTTTCGATCGCAGCGATCGGGCGAGCGTATGCGCAGTTGGCGCATGTCGAGAGCAAGAGCGGCGTCAAGCAGGTTGATCGGCTGCTGAGCAATGACGACTTCTCGCTCGACGAGGTGATGCCCCTGTGGGTCCGTCAGATTGTCGGCACGACGGCCAGCATCGTGCTCGCGATGGATTGGACGGACTTCGATGACGACGACCACACGACGCTGTGCGCGTACTTGGTCACGACGCACGGGCGAGCGACACCGCTCGCGTGGCGGACCGTCAAGAAGTCGAAGCTAAAGAAGCGGCGCACCGGCTACGAGCTCGACATGGTGAAGCGTCTCCATGGGTGGCTGCCCGAGACGGTCGGTGTGACGTTGATGGCCGATCGCGCGTTCGGTTACGCCGAATTGTGAAGTGGACCCCGGATTTCGGACCAGGGGTTAAGGTGCTACGGGAAGCCTGCTCCAAACCGGAGAGGAGCAGGAGAGATGAAACAGACGCGGGTGAAGCACACGCCGGAATTCAAGGCGAAGGTCGCGCTTTCGGCCTTGCGGGAGAATGCGACGGTCCCGGAGCTGGCCAAGCAGTTCGGCCTGCATCCGAACCAGATCTACACGTGGAAGCGGGAGTTCATCGAGAACGCGGCACGGGCCTTCATGAACGGCGGCCCATCCAAGGGCGAGGGCAACAGCGGCGAGCGCGAAGAGCAGCTCCTGAAGAAGATCGGCGAGCTGACGGTGGAGCGCGATTTTTTAGCCAAAGGGCTCGCGCGTCTGGGCTGAAGGAACGCCGCGCGATGATCGATCGCGAGCAGCGCGACCTTTCCGTGCGTCGGCAGTGCGAGATGCTCCGCGTGTCGCGCTCGGGCCTGTACTACGAGCCCGAGCCGACGAGCCCGGAGCAGCTCGCGCTGATGCGCCGTATCGACGAGCTGCACCTGAAGTACCCGTTCCTCGGGAGCCGCAAGCTTTCGGACGCGCTTCGCAAGGAAGGACTCGAAGCGAACCGCAAGCGCATCCAGCGGCTCATGCGCCTGATGGGCATGGAGGCGATGGCCCCCAAGCCCAAGACGAGCGAGCCACACCCCGAGCACGCCGTCTACCCCTACCTGCTACGCGGCCTCGCGATTTGCCGCGCGAATCAGGTCTGGGCGACGGACATCACCTACATCCCGATGAAGGCGGGCTTCGTCTACCTGGTGGCCATCATGGACTGGTACTCGCGGCGCGTCCTGTCGTGGCGGCTGTCGAACACGCTCGACTCGAGCTTCTGCGTCGATGCCCTCGAGGAGGCGCTTGCCCGCTACGGTCAACCGGAGATCTTCAACACGGACCAGGGAGCGCAATTCACGGCCGACGTTTTCACCAAGCCGCTGCGCGACCAAGGGATCGCGATCAGCATGGACGGCAAGGGTCGCTGCCTCGACAACGTCTTCGTCGAGCGGCTCTGGCGGTCACTCAAGTACGAGGAGGTCTACCTGCACGTGTACGACAACATGGTGCAAGCCCGGGCTGGCATCGGTCAGTACTTCGGCTTCTACAACGACGAGCGCGCGCACCAGGCGCTCGGCTACCAGACGCCCGCGGCGTTCTACCGACGAGCCCTTCGCCCTGAGGCCGCATGAGCGTCGAGTCCACCGCAATCCACAGGCGCGTCCCCAAGTTGCCAGTCTCCCCCTCGCGCTCCCCCTCGTCGGCGCGCATGAACGTCAAGGCTGCTCATGTAGACTGCACGCTATGGGACGCAGAAGAGACTACCACTATTGAGTTGTATGATGCATACAGAGAAGACGCAGGCTCAAACGTAGCCGCCGGCCTCCGTGGTCCGAAGGTTGGGGTCCACCTCAGGGATGGGCGGGGCCCATCAACCCGAGCGGCTTTTCCGGCGACATGGTCGGCTCATTTCAGGGGCTCTACAGCGTCGCCGCGGGAGGGACCTACTATGTCTGGTGGGTCGCGAACGGTGTCAACTACAGCGGCTCGCAGACCGGCACCCTCAGCTTCAACGTCAGCGCCGTGCTTCTCTCGGGCTCGGGCCTCTA
>DATGJA010000161.1:0-32102 GCA_035295445.1 Polyangiaceae bacterium
CGTCGCGCGCGCGGTGTCCGCCCTCGCGGCGGGCGGCCCCCCGGAGCTCACCCAGGACCAGAAGCGCGCGGTCCGCGAGGCCTTGAGCGCGGGTCTGTCCATGGTGACGGGCGGTCCGGGCACGGGAAAGACGACGACCGCGGTGGGTCTGTTTCGTGCGCTCGCTTGGATGGGCGTACCCATGGACGCCGTCGCCGTCGCCGCGCCGACCGGGAAGGCCGCGAAACGCCTGGCCGATGGAATCGCGCGCGCGCTGGCGGCGCCTGCGCGAGACATCGCCGACGCGGGGCTCGGGGACATCGCGCCGGTTCCGCAGACCCTCCACCGGCTGCTCGGCTGGTCTCCGGCTCGCGGCCGCTTCGCCCATCACGAGAACGACCCGATGCCGTATCGCGTCGTCATCGTGGACGAGGCCTCGATGATCGATCTCGCGTTGATGGAGCGGCTGTTTCGCGCGTTGCGCGACGACGCGCGCCTGGTGCTCTTCGGCGATGCGGACCAGCTCCCGTCGGTCGAAGCCGGCACGGTGTTCCGCGACCTCTGCGCGGCGCTCGGGGCGGTGCGTTTGGGAGCGAATCTGCGCGTCGCGCACGACGACGGCGCGCGCAGGATCGTCGCGGTGGCGGAGGCAATCAACGGCGGAGTCATGGGTGCACGCTTCACCGCGGCCGTGTCCGTGCGGCGCGCCGTCGACGAGGTGACGTTCGAGGGAGTGGAGCACCTGGCCGAGCCGTGGTCGCGCTGCGGTCAAACGCTGCTCGACCGGTGGTGGCGCGAGTTTGCGTCGGCTGGCGAAGGCTTCTGGAGGCGCGCTTCGCGGACGTACCGATGCCACGACGGGGTGTTCGGGGGGGAGGACGAGGCGGACCTCTCCGCGCTCTGTGCCCACCACACGCGCACGCGGATCGTCTGCGTGACGCGGGGGTCCTCCCGGCCTACGGGCGCGGACGCCGTCAACGAAAGAATGATCGAGCTGCTCCGCGCAGAGGCGCCGACTCGCTCGTCGCAAGCGTGGCCCGACGGGGCGCCGATCCTCGTGCAGCGCAACGACTACGGACGGGGGCTGTACAACGGGGATCAAGGGGTCGTCGTACGCGTCGATCCGCAGGACGGCGGAGGCGCCCGCCCGATGGCCGTTTTCCCGCAGGGCGATTCTCTCTCCCTTCCGGTGGGCCTCGACGACTTGCACGATCTGGCGCCCGCGTTCGCCCTCACCGTGCACAAGGCGCAAGGGTCGGAGTTCGACCACGTGGTCGTCGTCCTCCCCGACGAGGACATACCCCTCTTGCGTCGCGATCTCCTGTACACGGCCGTGACCCGGGCTCGACGGTCCGTTCTCCTGGTGGGGGCCTCGGACCTGCTCGGGCGTGCGGTGGCACGTCAGACCTCTCGGTTCAGCGGGGTTGAAGAGCGCCTCCGAGGCGCCCGATAAGAGACGGCAAGAGCCGCGGCTTTTTTGTCGCTCGAGGGGGGCCGCAGGCTGGCGCGAAGCGAGAGTTCCGACGACAGCCCGAAGGGCGTGTGCTAAACATTCGAGCAGGAGGCTCCCATGGAGCAGACCGCCTGGGCGATGGGTTCGGTGACACCGATCGAGCCGGCTCGGCTACGCGGCAAGGCCAACCACCTCCCTCTGTCTCTCGACGTAAGCGACCCGGACGTCCTGGCGGAGCTTGGACGACGCGACGGAGACGAGCGCACCCGCTACGCCCTCGCGGCCCTACGCATCGGCGTCTTGGCGCTCCGGACGGCGAGCGGCCAGATCGACGCGGTGTCGGTGCGCGAGGCGGGCAACGCGCTCATCGCGGAGGTTCGCGAGCTCTTGTCGGCTCGCGTCGCCGAAATGACCGAGCGAGTGTCCTCGGCGCTCTCGCAGTACCTCGACCCGCAAAGCGGCGCGCTCCCGCAGCGGCTCCAGACTCTCGTGAGCGCCGACGGCGAGCTCGAGCGCCTGCTCGACGCGCACGTCGGCCAAAATGACTCGATCCTCGCGCGATCGCTGGCTGCCCACCTCGGAGAGGCGAGCCCCCTCTTCAAGATGCTCTCTCCAACGGAGGCGACCGGTCTGCGCGGCCAGCTGACGACGACCATCGAGCAAGCTCTGGAAGGTCAACGACAACTGATCCTGCGAGAGTTCTCGCTCGATCGGAAGGACTCCGCCCTCTCGCGTCTGGTTGGCGAGTTCTCGATGGACGACGAGGGGTCGGCGATGAGCCGCCTCTCCAAGATGCTCGAGGCGACAAGCGTCCAGATCGAGAAGACGCTCACGCTGGACGACGACACGTCCCCGCTGTCACGGCTGAGGCGGGAGCTCTTCGCTGCGGTGGAGCGTCTCGTGAAGGACAGCGGCGAATTCCAAAGTCAAGTTCGCGAGGCGCTGGCGAGGCTCGATACGAGGCGACGGGAGGAGGTCCGAGCTCCCCGCCGCGGCGTCGATTTCGAGGAGCATGTCGGCGCCTTGCTCGCCGATGAAGCGCAACGCTTGGGGGATCTCTACGAGGCCACGGGGGACACGACGGGGCTCATCAAGAACTGCAAGATCGGCGACTACGTCGTCGAGCTCGGGTCGGACTCGGCGGCGGCGCACGCGCGCGTGGTGTGGGAGGCCAAGGACAAGAGCGGCTGCTCGCTGCGAGCGGCCCTCGACGAAATCGGCGAAGCCCGGCGCAACCGGCAGGCGCAGGTGGGGGTCTTCGTCTTCTCGCGGCGGACCGCCCCCGAGGGCCTCGAATTGCTGCAGCGCCATGGGAGCGACATCCTCCTCGCGTGGGATCAGGAGGACCCTGCGAGCGACGTAGTCATGCGCGCCGCCTACAGCCTGGCCCGGGCGCTGACCGTCCGAGAGCGCCGGGACGACCGAGAGTCGCTCGCCGCGCTCGCCGAGATCGAGCGCGCTGCGCGGAGCGTCGAAAAACAGATCACGTACCTCGAAGACGTCCGCAAATGGGCAGAGACCGTAAGAGGCCACGGCGAGAAGATCGTCGATCGTTCGGCGCGCATGGTCGAGGAGCTGCGACGGGACATGGACCTTCTGGACGCGCACGTGGCGGCGACGAGGCGGCGGGAACCCCCCGGCTGAGGCTATGCTTGCCGGGCCCGTAGATGCTCGGCAAGACCGAACACCGCCTTGCCATCGTCATTCTCGTGACGGCCCTGCTGCCGCTCGCGAGCGCGATGTTCCTCGCGTACTCGCTGCTCGACTATGCGTCGTCGGTGTGGCTCCGCCCCGAGGTGAATCAAGAGCTCGAGCGGGGCATCGAGCTCTACAAGACGTACGTCCGCAGCGTCAAAGACGACATGAAGCACCAGGCCGACGCGATGGCGAGCGACGAGGTGCTGCGCGAGGCGTCGCAACGCGACGACTCGGGCGCGTGCGCGCGTGCCGTCGACGACATGCTGCCCCGATTCCCTCAGCTCGTATCGCTGGCCGTCGAGGATGGATCGGGCCGTCCCCTGGCCGCCCGCGATCGGGGGCGGCCGTTGGACGACGCGGCGGAGCGCAGGCTCGAGGTCCGCCGCGCGCTGGGCGACGGCGCCGGTCAACCGACTCTCGTCGCGACGTTCGCCTTCGACCGCAGGTTCGAGCGTGACCTGGAGCGAGCTGGCGCGATTCACGACACGTACTCCCAGCTCGAGAAGGATCGGGCGCGCGTCTACGCGCCGTATTTCGAGGCGTTCGCCGTCCTGCTCGGCATCACCGTCGTGGCGACGGTCGTTCTCGGTTTCATCCTGGCCCGCGGGACGACCCGCCGAATCAACCGCTTGGCCAACGCCATCAACGAGGTCGCGGCGGGCAATCTTCAGGTGCGAGTGCCCGTCACGGGGTCGGACGAGCTGACCGAGCTGGCGCGCGTCTTCAACCGCATGCTCGGGGAGATGCAGCAATCGCGAGCTCGTATCGAGTATCTCCAGCGCATCGGGGCGTGGCAGGAGATGGCGCAGCGCCTGGCCCACGAGATCAAGAACCCGCTCACTCCGATCCAGCTGGCCGTCCAGGAATGCCATCGCAAGTACCCCGGGCAAGACGCCAAGTTTCGAGGGCTTCTCGATACGACCCTCGAAATCGTCGAGGAAGAAGTGGGCACCCTGCGACGCCTCGTCGGCAACTTCTCGAGCTTCGCTCGTCTGCCGCGGGCCGAGCTGAAGGAGGCGAGCCTCCGGGACTTTCTGGTCGAGTGTTCGGAGCAGCTCGTCCATCTGGGGGCCGACGTCGGCGACGAAGGCGCCGAGGATGTCCGCCTGGGGCGTGAGGTCGACGTTCGGTGGGAAGTCCCGACCGAGTCGCTGCCCGTGGCGATCGATCGGCAGATGCTCCGTCGGGTCCTGGTCAACCTGGTTCGAAACGCCGCCGAGTCGATTCGAAGCGCTCGACCGGAGTCCGAAGGTCGACCGCGCGGTCACGTGGTCGTGAGCGCGTCGCGCTCGACGGAGAGCGTGACCATCCTCGTCGAGGACGACGGTCCCGGCGTGCCGGAGGCCCTTCGCGAGCGGGTGTTCGATCCGTACTTCACCACGAAGGCGGAAGGGACCGGCCTGGGGCTCGCGATCGTCAAGAAGGTGGTCGTCGAGCACAACGGGGCCATCTCGGTGGGCGCCAGCGCGCGGCTCGGCGGAGCCGCATTTTCGGTCTCGCTGCCTCTTCCGCACTCGCTCGCTATCGCGGTGGCGCTCGGCGGTGAAGGGGGCACCCTCGCCCCCGAATCCAGGCCGTCCACGCGCACGGTGGGGTGAGGCGGCGCGCGTGCTATCGAGAATCGCTGGCGATGGACGCTGAAAGGACATCGGCGCTCGACGGGGGACTCGGTGCGTTCGCGATCGTCCTGGTGCTTTGCGCCGGATTGGCCCTGCTGCCTCGGCTGATTTCCGGCCAGACCACGGTGGCGGCCGATCGGGACGCCCCGGAGTTCAGTCTGCCCATCGTTGCCAACGGGGGCTCGGTCGGCGGGGATGGAGCGACACTGACGATGGCGAGCCTCCGGGGTCGTGCGGTCGTCTTGGACTTCTGGGCCACGTGGTGCGGACCGTGCCGAGCGGAGGCGCCGATCGTCGACGGCCTCGCGCGGCGGTGGCGCGATCGGGACGTCGTGGTCGTGGGCGTGAATACCGACACTCCGACTCAGGGCGACCCGCGCGAGTTCGCGCGTCGCCACGGGCTGAGCTACCCCATCGTTCGCGACGAGACGGGCGAAGCATCGCGGCGATACGACGTCGACAGCCTTCCGACGCTCGTCGTCGTCTCGAGAACCGGCAAGGTGGTCGCCGTCCGCAACGGGATGACCGACGACGCCGAGCTCGATCGCCTCGTGCGAGCGGCTCTCTGAGCTCTGGATCTCGATCGAGAGGCTCTCGCGCCACCCCGTTACGCTCTCGATCGCGTCCGTGACGCGCTCGGGTCGACTCGTATCACGGCCTCAGAGCGGCACGAAGTAGCGCCTGCCGCTCGGAGCGTGCAGGCCCACGGCGATCTCGGCGTCCAGCGCGCCCCGGAGCTGCTCGGGCGTCAACACCTCCGCGGGGGGGCCCATGGCTGTCAGCACCCCGCCGCGGAGGAGGACGATGGTCGAGGCGAAGCGCGCCGCAGCGTCGAGGTCGTGTGTCGCCACCACCACGGCGATCCGGTCGGAGGAGGCAACTTCGGCGAGGAGCTGATGTAGGTCGAGCCGATGACGAACGTCGAGGAAAGCGCCGGGCTCGTCGAGGAGCAAGAGCCTCGGGCTTTGGGCGACGGCCCGCGCGATCGAGACGCGGCGCTGTTCGCCCCCGCTCAGCGTCTCGACGGCCCGGTCCGCGAGGCCGAGCAGATCGCACCGGACGAGCGCGCGCTCGACCGCGTCGCGATCTTTCGCGCTCTGTCTCACCCACGACGCCTGATGCGGGGCGCGGCCCATGGCCACCGCCTCGCGCACGCGGAAGCCCCAGGGGACGAGCTCACTCTGGGGCACGAACCCGACGAGCCGTGCCACTTCTCTTCGATCGGCGCCGCGCAGATCGAGCCCGCAGACCCGCGCCACCCCGCCGCTCGGCTCGAGCAGACCGGCGGCGACGCGAAGGAGCGTGGACTTGCCGGCGCCGTTGGCCCCGATCAGCGCGACGACGTCGCCCGCTCCAACGTACAGATGCGCACCCGAGAGGGCCGGTCCCGCGGCGTGAGGGTATCGCGCCGACACGCCCTCCAAGGCGAGCACGGGGCCCTGGTCACACGAGGCGGCCGGCCCCGGGTGAAGGCGCGGGTCGGAAGAAGCGGCCCCATCTCCGCGCGGGTTGTCCACGTTTGCCTCCGCGCCTTAATGTATCGTTAGACGGTGGTGCACGCGGTCTGCGGGCCCACGAGGAGAACGATCTTGGACCCGAAGCCCGAGACATCCGCTCCGTCTCCCGCGCCGGCCGAACGCCCTCGCCGGCTGATCAAGCGCTACTCGAACCGCAAGCTCTACGACACCAAGGACAGCCGGTACGTGACCCTCCTCCAGATCGCGGAGATGGTGCGGGGGGGCGAGGAAGTGCAGATCATCGACAACAATACGAAGGATGACCTCACCGAGGTCACCCTCGCTCAGATCATTTACGAGGAGCAAAAGGCCCACTCGCGCAGTGTTCCGCTGCAGACGCTCAAGGAGCTGATTCATGCCCGCACCGAGAAAGTGCTCGCCGACTTGAGGGACGGTCCGATCGGGCGCCTCATCCCAGGCGGAGCCAAAGCAGGAGACGAGAAGGAGGAGCCGGCGCCGGTCGGTCGAGAGCTCAAGCCGGTGCCCGTCGAGATGTCCAAAGAAAAAACGCTGGTCGATCAGGCAAAGGAAAAGTTCGGCGAGGTACAGCACCAGCTCGACGAACAGATCAAAGGCATCCTGGCGACGTTCCGACCCCTCCAGCAGCTCCAGCAAGAGGTACGGAGACTGAACGAACGTATAGAGGAGCTCGAGCGGCGCATGAAGGGCGGGCCGCCGGACGGAAACTGAGCCCCCGGGGGGGGTGCGCCGGAATAGGTCGCGGCTTAGGTTGTTCGAGGTAGAAAGGCCTCAAAGACCGTCATGCCCCGCCCCAGCTCGGTCAAGAACGACCCCTTCGCCGAAGAAGCCTTGACTCACCTTGACGCCATGTACGGCGTGGCGTGCAAGCTCACGCGAAACCCGACGGAAGCCGAGGACTTGGTCCAGGACGCGTTCGTCAAGGCGATGCGCGCGCGCGACCAGTTCAACGCCGGAACGAACTTGAAGGCGTGGCTCTTTCGCATCCTCACGAACACGTTCATCAACAAGTACCGGCGCGGCGGGCTCGAACGCTCGGTTCTCGACGGTCCGGACGCGGATCCACTCGCCGACGGGTGGGTGAGCGCCAACACGATGCGGCAGCTGCGCGACCCCGAGACCCTCGCCCTGATGCCCCTGGTCGAGGCAGAGATTGGACGCGCTCTCGACACGCTCCCGACGGAGTTTCGCCTGGCGGTCGTCCTGTGCGACGTCGAGGAGTTCTCCTACGAGGAGATCGCTCAAATCATGGGGTGCCCGATCGGCACGGTCATGAGCCGGCTGCACCGCGGGCGAAAACTGCTGCAAGGTGCCTTGTATAACCATGCCCTCGCGCTGGGGATCGTCCGCGGCGAGGATCGCGTCGGGGACCAGGAACGGGCCGCCGGCGCGGTCCAGCCGACGACGAACCTGGCTGACTATCGCGCGCGGCGGAGGGGCGTTGCATGACACACGAGTGTCGAGGTCGCGCTCGGGCGCTCGGGTCCTTTTTGGACGGGGAGCTCGAGGCGTCCAGGCTCGTCGAGATTGACGAGCACCTGCGCGGGTGCGCGACGTGCCGTGAAGAGGTCCAGCTGCTGCGGGCCATGCGGGGCTCGATCAAGAAGGTCGTTCGCGCGCCGGCGCCGGGAGGGTTGCGGGATCGGATCGCCAACGCGATGACCGCGGAACGCGGCCGAAGCGACTGGCCGGGCGATGCAGGGTCGGAGGGCGATTCGGCCTCCGGGTCGTCTTCGTGGCGGACGATGGTCCCCTTGGCCACCGCGGCCGCCATCGCATTGGTGTGGGGTACGGCGACGCAGCGCGGCCTTCCCTCGGGGACCCCCCTTCTCCAACAAGCCGACCTGGGGGGTGACCTGCTCGAGGAGTTGGTCGCGGAGCATTCGCAGCCGCTCCCGCCGGAGGCAACGAATGCGCAGGCGGTTCGTGGTCTAGAGAGGTACGTGGGCGTACCCGTCCAGCCGGCGAACTTCGAGCGGGGGGGTGCTCGTCTCGTTGGGGGCCGGATCGTTCCATTGCGGTCCCAGCGTGCTGCGATGCTGCAATACGTGATCGGGACCGGCGACGCCGCGCGAAGGGTCAGCGTCTACGTCTACGACGCGGAGAAGCTTCACGTCGGCGCGAAGAACCTCGCCCCGCGTGCCGTCGGTACCGCGGAGGTTCGGGTGGGTCGCGAGAAGGGATACTCGGTGGCCGCGACGCAACGCGCGGGTGTAGGCTATCTGCTGGCGACCGATTTGGACCCGGAGCGGAGCGCTCAGCTCGCGGCGATGGTCTACGACGACCGCTGACGCAAGCGGGGCGCCGGGTCGCCTGCCGGAGCGCGGGTTTGGGCTATGCTCCAGCGCGCATGCGCTTCGTCTACGTCATGGACCCGATGGCGCGGGTTCTGCCCGATCGCGACACGACGTTCGCCCTGCAGCGCGCAGGCCAGCGCCGCGGGCATCAGTCGCTGCATTGCCTCGCGCGCGACGTGTTCCTGAAGGATGGCGACGCATGGGCGCGGGTGCGGCGTCTGCACGTTAGCGATTCGCCGCCACACTTCACCCTGGCCGAGTCCGAGGACGTCCGGCTCGCGGACTGCGAGTGCGTCTTGATTCGAAAGGACCCGCCGTTCGACGCGGAGTATCTCTACGTCACATTGATGCTCGAGAGCGTGCGCGGACGAGCGCTCCTCGTGAACGATCCGCGCGGCCTGCGCGATGCCAACGAGAAGCTCTATGCGTTGCACTTCGCCCGACACATGCCGCGTACGCTCGTGACGAGCGATCGCGATCGTGTCCACCAGTTCATCGGCGATCTGGGCACGGCGGTCATCAAACCCCTCGACGGCGCCGGTGGTTCGGGCGTCATGGTCGTCTCGAAGGGCGACCGCAACACGAGGTCGATCGTGGATTTGATGACGCGTGAGGGGACGCAATACTCTCTCGTCCAGGAGTACGTGCCGGCGGTGCGGGCCGGGGACAAGCGCGTGCTCTTGCTCGACGGGAAGGTTCTCGGGGCCATCAATCGCATCGCCCGGCCGGACGACGTGCGCTCGAACATCCACGCCGGCGGGCGCGTCGAACCGTGTGAGGTGACGCGCGAGGAGCGCGCGGTCATCGCGGAGATGGCTCCGCGTCTCGTGGCGGACGGGCTGATCTTCGTGGGTCTGGACTTCATCGGCGGACGTTTGACCGAGGTCAACGTCACGTCCCCGACCGGCATCCAGGAGCTGAGCCGACACGTCGATCGGGACGTGGCCGAGGACGTGATCGCGTGGATCGAGAGCAAGGCCGGGGATTTCCGCCCGATGCTCGGCAGCATCGCCCCGTCCTGAAGGAAGACGCATGCCGATCACGGTCATCGTTCGATCGGCAGGTGACGAGGACGCCCGCCTCACCTTCGACGGTACCCAGCGCGTCGTCATCGGCCGCGGCGCGGGCAGCGACGTCCGCCTCCCCGATCCGAGCGTGAGCCACAGGCACGCGACGGTTTGCGCTCAAGGGGCCGACTTCGTCATCCTCGACGAGGGGAGCACGAACGGGACCTCCGTGGGCGACGTGCCGGTCGCGCCACGTACGTCGCGGATTCTGCGTGACGGGGACGTCGTTCGCGTCGGCCGGCTCCGGCTCGAGATTCGAATCGAACATACCGCGGTGACGCGTGACGTCGCCGCCGCTACGAAGGAGCTCGCCCTCGCGTTGGTTTCGCGCGCGTTGGCCGCGGCCGGCTCGGATGTCACGGTCAAGATCCGCGTCGTAGAAGGACGCGATCAAGGTCGCACGTTGCCGCTGGGAGAAGAGGGACGCGAGTACATCGTGGGTCGCGGGCCCCACTGCGATCTGGCGCTTGCCGACGCCGACGTGTCGCGCGAACACCTTTGCGCCGTCCGTCGGGGTGGCGCCGTCTTCATCCGCGATCTCGCCACCAAGAACGGAACGTGGGTGGGAGAGATTCGCAACGCACCGGGCACCGACGCACCCTGGCGGTCCAGCCAGGTGGTCCGGATCGGCAGAACGGTGCTCGCGCTTCAGGAGCCGCTCGCGGAGGCATTGGCGGCCATCGAGGGACGGCCCGATGAGGAAATCAGCGTCGTGGACGCGCCGCAAGAAGCCGCCCCTTCGCCGGTGCCGACCGAAGCAGCGACGCAGGGGGACTCGTCCCTCGGCGAGCCCGCATCGGAGAGCGATTCCGCCGGCGTAGCGGTGGAGGTCGCGTCTTCGGCTCGCGGCGCGGCGAAGGGCAAGCCCGGGGCGGCATGGTCGCTCGTCGACAGGATTGCCGTCGCCGCCGCGCTCGGGGTGATGGCACTCAGCCTCGCCGGTCTGGTGTGGCTCTTTCGGGGATGAGCGCGCTCACGGTTCGTGCTCGCCGGGAGCCTGCACCCCTGCGGGTCGCGGCACGATCCTCGGCCCGCCGTCGGTTCCCTTGCTCGATATCCGCCGAGCCATCCCGGCCGGATACGAGACGGGCACCCCCTGAAGCTGGACGGCAAGAAGCAGTTGCTCGAGCTGCGCCGCGCTCTTGGGGCGCTCGTTGAGACGCTTGCGCAGGCATTTCATGACCGCCGCGTCGAGATCCTCGGGTATCGGAAGGTCCGGTCTGCGCTGCCGCATCGGCGCGGGGATCTGGCGCTGATGCAGATCCAAGAGCTCGCGCCGGCTCTGCGCGATGATCGGCAGCTCGCCGGTGAGGGCCTCGTACATCATGACGCCGAGCGCATAGATGTCGGTGCGAGGCTCGACCTGCGCGCCGATGCACTGTTCCGGCGCCATGTACTCGGGCGTACCCAGCGTGTATCCCGTCTGGGTCAAGGACTCGGCGCTCGCGAGCTTGCTCATTCCGAAGTCGAGCACCTTCGCGATGCCGTCATCGCACAGAAAGATGTTGCCCGGCTTCAAGTCTCTGTGGACGACGCCCTTCTTGTGGGCAGCGTCGAGCCCCCGGCAAACGTGGACGAAGACCGGCGTCGCGTATCCCGGCGCGAGGAGCCCCTCTCGCGCGAGCTTGTCGGCGAGCGATCGGCCGACCAAGCGCTCCATGACGACGTAGATGCTCCCGTCCGGCATTTGATCGAGGTCGAGCACGCGGACGACGTTCGGATGCTCGACGTGCACCTGGATGTACGCCTCCCGTCGAAGCCGCGCGATCTCGCCCCCATCCCGCGCGGCGGCGCCCCGGAGAACCTTGACGGCAACCTCGTGACCGAGCGTGACGTGCTCGGCCGCGTAGACGACGCCGATTCCGCCCGAGCCAATCTTGCGGCCGATGCGATACTTCCCTCCCAGCACGGTGCCCGTCAGCTCCCCGGGGGTGGCGCCGAGCTCACCGCGCAACTCGAGGCCGCGCTCGAGCGCGGCAATGCGGTTTCGCTCGAACGTGCGCGTCGCTCGCTCCTCGCGTGTTCGATCCCACATGAGCCCCGCGCCGGCACCCAGAGCCAGGCCGAGCCCCCCGGCCAGCGCACCGGGAAGGGCGCCGCCCGCGGCCGCCAGGATAGATCCACACGCGCTCGCGCCGCCGAGCGGGCCCACCACGATTCCTTCGCGAGAACGTGGGTTGCGCCACCGCACGGCATAAACGCAAGCGTCGGCGCCCTTCGCGAGGCAGGTGTCGTGCGCCACTTCGGCGTCGGGCAGCCCCCATATGCGCGGCACGCTCGCGAGTTCGCCCGCTCGCGCATCGCAAAGGAGCTCCTCGCTTTCGTTGTCCAATCGTTCCGCGGATTCGTCGGCCCCTTCGCGGCGGGGCCGGTAGGTCATGACGACCACTTCGCCGTTCCGCCGTCTCGCGGTGCCTTTCTCGCCCTCTTCCATTTGCCACGCACCGACGCGCGTCACCTCGCGCGCGTTCTGCGCGAGGTACCGATAGGCGTCCGAGGGTCTTTCGCTGACTCGAAGCATCCTTACCAAGACGCCGAGGGCCTCGGGGTGGGTCGCCCACTCACCGCGTTGGCGGATGGCGTCCCGTCCGAGTTGCTCGGCGATGGCGCGAAGCGCTCGCTTGGCCGCGATCTCACTGACCCAGCCGGTCTCGTTGTCGACCGCACCGGGGTCGATCCCCGCGCTCGCGAGGAGCTGACGGACCGCGCGCTCCCCCTTCTCCGTGCGCATCCTGAGGAGGTACGTCTTCAGGACCGACGCTCGGAGTTCCTCCTTGCCGCCCTGTCTCAATGTGCCCCTCGAAATCGGCGGGACGCCAGAGGACATAGATATTCAGAATACGCCTCGCATCGCCAGCAGGGAAGCTCGCTCAGTGATTCGTCACCACGTCGCCCGCGGCGATGCCGAGCTCGGGCGCGAGGTCTCGCAGCGAGGTCACCATCGACGTCGGGCCGACGGCGAACACCAGTGAGCCTCGAAGGGCATAGCGTTCCGCCGCGGCAAGCTCACGTAGGATGTCCTGAATGTAGCCACGACCGAGTCGCACCTTGCCACTTGCCGGTGCACGGGGACCTTGCGACAGGCAAACGACCACATCCACACCTGCGCCGGCCCACGCCTCGAGTTCACCTTGGATGGGGATCTCGTCCTCGTTGCGCAGGCCGATGAGAATCGTCGTCAGGCGCTCGTCACCGTCGCGCATCCGGTGGCGAAGTATCGGAAGGGCCGCGGCGACTCCCGTGCCCCCGACGGCGACGATCAGGTGCCGCCCGCGAGCCTCGCGCAGGGGAAAGCCGCTCCCGATGGCCCGCGTGATGTCGAGCGGATCGCCCGGCGACGCGACCAGAAGGACATCCGATACGCCGCCGCCGGCGCGCATGATGAGCTGCCAGGGGCGGGTGCGAGGTTCGCTCGCAAGAACGAAGTACCCGGCTTCTCCTGCCGCTCGCACTTCGACGTACTGGCCGGGGTCCGTGTAGGAGAGCGCGAGCGACTCGCCCGGATCGATCGTCACTCGTGAGAGCCCCCCGCCGGCGTCTTCGCGCCGGAGCAGGGTAACCCCGTAAAAGCCGCTGCCGTCGTCGCCCGAACCCATCGGACCGCTACCCTACCGCAGAGCTGGAGGCGCGCGATTGGTATCGCGCCGATCCGGAGGAGCGCAAGACGCGTGGGGTGTATCCCTCGTCCGTTCTCTCGCTCCGCTCGAGCGTGCGGATTGGTTGGGTGTGTCGTCCGTTCTCTCGCTATCGCTCGAGCGTGCGGACTAGAACGCCTGGTCGATGCTCAAGCCCGCGTAGCCGGGGGCGACCATCGGAGCGATCCGCGCAGTCCGGGCGCCTGCGGGCTTTTCGAGGAAGTGCCAGATCAGCCCCCCCGCGAGGGCTCCGGCACCCGCGGCGATGACGATGCCTCCCAAGAGCTGCTTCGAGCGGCCATCGTTCCCCTGCGACGCGACGTCCTTCGCGCAGCTCTGGCGAGTGGGGCACGCCTGCTGGGCGGTCGAGACGTCCCCGGCACCGATGCCTTCGAGCACCGCTCCGCCGATGATGGCGACCGCTCCGACGCCGACGACAACCCAGGGCCCTACTGTGTGCTCCGACGGCGCGCCAGCCTCGGCTCCAGGCGACGCGGCCGACGCGGTAACCTGCGCCGTCGGCGCCTCCGGCGGAGCAGGCGGCGTCGTGTTCGTTGGCGTGGGCGCCGGGGCGGCGGTGGCCGCCGGCGGAGGCGAGGTCGCGGTTGGTGCCGCCGGCTGTTCTCGCGCCAGCTGATCGTTCAGGTTTTTGATTCGGCGCTCGACGACGTCATGGTCGGGCGCATTGGGCGCCCGCTTGAGATACTCCTCGAGTGCGCGGACGGCCTCCGCCTTGTCGCCCTTGCGTTCGTACGCGGTGGCGATGATCGGCAGAATGGCGTGCACGCTGCAATCAATGGTGTACGCGTCCTTGAAATAACTGATCGCCTTGTCGTAGTTCGACTCTTCGAGAAATTGCTTTCCACTCAGAAATACGGTGTGAGCTCGATCGACGTCCCCTTTGGAGACTTTCGACGCCTCACAAGGGGGTGGGTAACCGGAGGTCTGCTGGGCCAGCGCAGGCCCAGCCACGACGCACGCCAAAAGCGAAAGAGCCAGGAGCGGCTTACGGATCGATCGCATCGTTCTCGAGGCTCGACCGTATCACAAGGGGATTCGGGAGTTCATCAAAGTGGCGTCCCGACGGCTCCACCGTGGGAGCTCGGCTCAGCGACGCGAGGACTCGAGCTCCGTCGGCGGGTCCGCCACGGCCAGCGGCCCGTGCGGCATCTGCTCACCCTGCTGCTTTCGTTGCTTCATCTCGTACTTGCTCGGGCACTTGGCGAGAACGCTCGTAGCCTCGAAGGAGTCGTTCGCCTGGAGCTCCCCCTCGACCGTCACCCCCACGTCGATGTCCTGAACGTCTCGGAAGGTGTCCGGTATCACGCATTGGGCGAAGCGGACCGGCAGCTCGCTGCCGCCGCTGGCGATTGAGAACCGGTATTCGCACGGCTGCTCGCGCTTGACCAGGGAGCCGTGGACCAGGATCCCCTCCGCGCGCACGGGGCGTCCGAGGAACTTGGCCTTCTGGGCCAACAACTGATCGACGGGCTTGGAGTAGATCGCCTTGTCCTGCATCCCGGTCAACACGAGGGTGGCGACCGCCGCAGCCGCCATGGCGATTCCGGTGGCTACGGCGACGCCCTTCCACCGCCGTGGGGAAGCTCCCGTAGCGTCCGATCCGCGACGGTCCGGCGTCGGCTCCGCGATATCCGGCTTGCCGTCCATGGGCTGTGGGCTGAAGCGTAGCGCCGCGGCGACGCTCGTCAACGGCAGGTCCCTGTGGCGAGGGGGTCAACGGCCATCGGCTGTCAGCGCCGTCCACCCGGTGTACACTTCGCGTTGCCGGCCCAGCCCGGTCGCCACGCGGGCCGAGGCCGCTGCGCGGTCCTTACCGGAACGATGACAGACGTCCTTTCGCTCCCAGTCCTGGTGCTGAACCGCCACCTCGTTCCCGTCCAGGTGACGACCGTCAAGAGGGCCATCGTCTTGCTTTACGGCGGTGTGGCGCTCGCGCTCGACGAAGGCGGGGATTCGTACGACTTCGAACTCTGGCGCGAGCTACCCGCACGCAGCGATGGGGACAACATTCCCATCGTCGGAGGCGCCCTGCGTGTCCCCAGGGTCGTCCACCTGCTCCGGTACGAGCGAACCCCCCGGGTGACGGTCCGGTTGACGCGGCGCAACCTCATGTTCCGGGACGCCCATCAGTGCCAGTACTGCGGCAAGCGGCCGCCGCTCAAGGAGCTCAACATCGATCACGTCCTTCCGCGATCGCGCGGCGGGATGGACTCGTGGGAGAACCTCGTAACGGCGTGTCGGCCGTGCAACCTTCGGAAGGGCTGGCGGACTCCCGAGGAGGCGAACATGCGCCTCGCCCGGCGGCCCTATCGACCGAAGTGGACGATGACCGCCCAAATCCTCCTCGGCAGCGGCTGGAAGTTCAAAGAGTGGGAGCCGTTTCTGAAGGCCGCTAGCTGAGGACGTCATCGGAGCTTGGTGAAGCCGTTGTGGACGGTGCCGATGGGCCGCGGCATCCGCACCGTTCCGACTCTGCGCACGTCGTCGACCGTGGACTGCGGGGCCGTGAAGGCATAGCCGTCTGCGTCCGGGCGGGCGATGCCATCCTCTTCCCGCGTGTGGCCGTCGGCTCGTGTGCCGTCGAGCGCGATCGCGGTCACGTGATGCCGCGTGCCGCTCTCGTTTGGGACGTCGACGGCTATGACGTCAGTCGGCGGCAGCGGCTCGCGAACCTGTTCGTCGAACGTCACGTGAGTCGATAGGAACGGAAGCGGCACGACGACCCGCCTCGACGACGCGCTCGGAGCGTCGCCGGCGGCGCTCGAGGGGGGCTCCGCGGTCCGCATCATGATCGGCGCGGTCCTCGGGTGGCGCGCGACGATCGCGAGGGTGGCCCCTGCGCCGACGGCGACCCCGATCGCCGAGGCGGCAACCGACCACCACGAGACGCCTCGCCGGCGCAGCAGCGCGACGCGGCCCCGAAGATCCGCTCGGACCACGTAGCGTCCGGTGGGCGCGGGGGGAGCCAGGTCCGCCAGCATTTGCCCAGTGGGCGGGTCCGCCGTCGGAGCGCGATCGCGGGCAGGAAGGCCCGACTCGCGCAAGAGGTCCGCGAGATGCATGGTTCCGACCGCTGCGCGCACCTGCTCTTGGCGCAGGGCCATTCGCGAGCCGAACATGGCCTCCATGAGACGCGCGACGTCGGCATGGTGGCCGATGTGCCCGGGACTCGCCGCGCGCTGAAGAGCCCTTGCGAACTCCGAGGCGCTCGAGAAGCGCGTCTCCAGATCGCGGGACAGGGCTTGAGCGATCACGTCGTCCAACGCGGCAGGTACCGACGCACCGATTTGTTTGAGCGTCGGTATCGGCGCGCTCATGACTTCTTGCAGGACGTCGACCGCCTCCTCGCCGCGGAAGAGTCGGCGTCCCGCGAAGCACTCCCAGAGAACGACGGCCATCGAGAAGACGTCGCTCTGGACCGTGCAGGTGCGCCGCTTGTCGATGCGTTCCGGCGCAAGATACGCGAGCTTTCCCTTGACCTCGTGGGTCCGCGTCGTCTGAATGCGGTCTTCGGCCTTGGCGATTCCAAAGTCCGTGATGTGCGAGCGCCCGTCGCAGGCGATGAGGATGTTGTGCGGCGACACGTCCCGGTGGACGATGTTCAGAGGCTTCCCGGCGTCGTCTCGAAGCTCGTGCGCGGCCTGGAGCCCAGCGAGGGCGTCGAGCACGATACGCACGGCGATCCGCACGTCGATGGCGCGGCCCATGCCGCCGAGTTCTCGTCGAAGCTCGGCCAAGGACGAGCCTTCGACATAGTCCATGACGATGAAGGGCATTCCGCTCTCGAAGCCCAGCTCACGCACCTTCACGACGTTCGGGTGGTGGATCGCCGACGCGAGCCGCGCCTCGTCCACGAGCATCGTGAGAAAGGTCTTGTCGGCCGAGAGGTGACGATGGGGCCGTTTGATGGCGACCAGCGGGGGTCCTTGGCGCTTGTCCGTGGCACGCCCGAGAAAAACGGTGGCCATTCCGCCGGACGCAAGCTCGAGGAGCAGCTCGTAAGGTCCGAGCTTCTCGGCGCGCGGGGGGGCTGCGGCGACAGCCTCTCGCTCGGCGATCGCGTCGGGCTCGTCGGGAGGAACGGATGCAGACGACACCGCTTTACCAGCGAAGCACGCGCAGCATGCTGCGTCGAGCCGCCGGCCTGAGGTAACGTAGAGGAATGCAATGGGGATGGGTTCGAGACATCGTCGTGTCGTTTAGCGTGGCGGCGTGCGGGGCCGGCCAAGCGACGTCCGACGGAGCGAAGGTCGCGGCTCCTGCGGAGCCGGGGGCCCCGGCCGTGGGGGTAGCGGTGGATGGGGAGGCTCCGCCCGGTTCGCAGGGTCCCACCACGACCACGGCCTTGGGCGACGCGGGCCCGGCGGTGAAGCTGCCGGAAACGCCGCCCAGCGAAGCCACGGGCGCTGCCGCGGCCCCGAAGGGGGTGCATTCACACGATCCAGGCCGGGGACCGCAGGATATCCGCGCCATCGTCGTCGCCCACCGGGACGAGGCGCGTGCCTGCTACGACCGAGCGCTGAAGGACCATCCGGGGATCGAAGGAGACCTGGTCATTCAGTGGACCATCGACCCGAAGGGGTCAGTGACCCAGGTGGGCATCGATACGTCTAGAAGTCAGATCACCGAAGCGACCGTCAGTGCTTGCATCTCCGACATCATCAGGCGGCTCAAGTTCGCAGAGAGCGCCGGCGGATTCGAGACGAAAGCATTCTACCCGTTCAACTTTCACCCCCGGCACGGTCAACCATCAGGGAGTCCCTAGGAGCCCGTAGGACATGCCCTGAGGGCCAACGTCCTACGACGGAGCGGGTTCCTAGTCGTCGTGTGACGGCGGCGTCACCGCGCTGATCCAACCCCGCGCCGACCAGTCCTGGAACCACGCCCCCACGCTCGTCTCGACGGACTCGCGGGACGTCCGTCGCATCGCGGACTCGCAAGCCACCCCTAGCCCGAGGCCTGCGTTGAGGCCGGCTAGGATCGCGAACGCGGCCGGCTCGAGAGGACACGCGTGGCGGGTACATGAACGGTCGCGCCAAACGGCGACAAACGTCCGTAGCATCGGGGGTCGCTCGGGCGTTCGGCCTTCGCTCAATTCGCTTCGCGCGAGGTGCACCGGATGATCCATCTCGAGAAGGCGAAGCGATGGGTGAAGCGTCACCGTGGCCGATGGCCATACGTCTTCAGGAATCGATGCCAGTACGGTGGGGTCGACGGGGGCGGCGTCGGCGCAATCGAACGCCTCCATGAATGCCCAGTCGAGGCGGGCCGCGTCCTTCGCGAGGCGGTCCGAGTTCCATCGCGGCGTCGCGGCCAGGTGCTCGGGCAGCCTGTCCCCCAGCCGTTGAAGATCCCAACCTCGCGGTGGACGGGCGATGAGGTACTCGGTGGCGAACGCCCGGAAGGGCGCGGAGCCCCCCATGGCCCAAATGAGGGTCGGAAAATCGTCCCGAAGGTTCTCTAGGTGCCGCGTCCAGAATTGCTCTCGATACACGGCGAGTCGGGCTTGCGGGTCCATGCCACGAGCGCTTGGCTTGACGAGCCGCTCAAGCTCACCTTCACGGGTTGGCTCTCCGCGTGGTTGCTGGCCCGCAATCAGCTGCGCCAGCATGGACTGCAAGTGACGTAAGTCCCGAGCGGTCAAACTGCGCCTCGCGAGCCCATGTCCCCTCCGAGCACCTCTTGGCGCACGGACCTCGCCAACGCGGCCTCCGCCTCCAAGGTCTCCCACGTCGGAATGTTCGTGTCCCACTCGATCAGCGTGGAGACGGCTCCGCATCGGCGCAGCGCCCGTCGATAGAGTTCCCAAACCTCCTCTCGGACGTGGTCTGAGTGCGTATCGAGGAGATACGGTCCCTTGTCCTCGTGCCCCGCGAGATGGATCTGAACCACTCGGTCCGGCGGGATCCCGTCGACGTAGGTCCGAGCGTCGAAGCCGTGGTTATACGCGCTGACGAAGACGTTGTTCACGTCGAGCAAGATGCCGCAGTCCGCGCGTTCCGCGACTTCGGCTAGAAACGAATGCTCGGGCAGCGAGCTCTGGCGAAACTCCATGTAGGACGACGCGTTCTCCAGGGCCAGTGGCGCGCCCACCGTTCCCTGTGCGCGCTTCACCCGCTCTACGACGTGGTCCAGCGTCTCGCGATTGTAGGGCATTGGCAGCAGGTCATGCAGATCAACGCCGCCGAATCCCGTCCAGCACAGGTGGTCGGAGAACCAAGGGGCGTCCAGTCGACGGACCAAAGTACGGAGGCGAGCCAGGTAGCCCTCGTCGAGCGGGTCCGCACCGCCGATCGACAGCGAGACTCCGTGGGGCACCACGCCGTAGGTAGACCGCAGGGATTCAAGGTGCGCCGGCTGGATGCCACCCTCGGCGAAGAAGTTCTCGCTGATGATCTCGAACCAACCCATGGCGGGCCGTGCTCGGAGAATCGTGCTCGCGTGGGGCCCGCGGAACCCTACGCCGACTCCGAGGTCCGGTATGCGCAGCCGCGCGCGATAGTCCATGGACTTCCAAGCAAAAACGCCAGGCCTGCCCGACGGCAAACCTGGCGTTTCACCCCCACCCTCAATACTTCGGAGCAGCCGTTCCGCCCGCAGCGCTACAGGATGATTTGCCACCGGCGGGCGCCGCACTGCCCGCGGGTGCAGCCCCACCGTTTGCGCTGCAGGAGCTCTTGCCCCCTGCGGCCGACGGGTCCGTCGCGCCGGGTTGCGCAGCATTGCCTCCACCACACGCCGCAGTTGCACCGACCAGCATCCCCGCAACAGCCGACATTGCCAGAGCCTTCGCGATGTTCATAGTGCGTCTCCTCGCTCCTCCTCCGGGAGCGTCTTTGTTTGCTCGGCCCTCGAGGTACCGAGCTTCCGTGCAAGTACGGGCCAAGACTAGCCACGGATCGTTTGGCACAAAGCTTTTTTTTGGACGCGCCAGCGACCACGCTGGACGGGTGAGCCAATGTAGGGCTCGGCGCCGTTCCCAAGACGACCCGCATCCTCGTACCATCCGGGCGTGGCGCTGAAGGAGATGGACGTCGCCCAGTTAGAGGAGGACGTCCTCGACGATCTTTTGCGAGACACGCGGGGGCTGCGCCGCGAGCAGGCCCAGGCGCGGGAGCAGTGGCTCACGGGTCTTACGACGGAGCGCAAGGTCGAGCATCTCTTCGAGCTGGAGATTCTGCTCAAGGGGCTGGCTTGCTTCGCGAACCCGCGCAATCACCCGGGTCCGCCCCGCAAGACGCCCGTTGTTGCCCAGGACTTCCGGGAGCACGCCGTTCTTGTGCGAGAGGCGCTCGGCCGGATCATTCACAAGTCAAGGCTCCTGCTCGGTGACCAAGAGAGGGCGTTCGTGTTTCAGCGGTACCTGGAGACCGTCCTGCCGGACGATCGCGCTCGTACTCGACTCGTTGGCGAGGTGGCGGCGCCGGGAACCCCGGCGGGCTCGCTGTTTCTGCTGCGGCACGCGATGACGAATCTCCTCGAGGTGACGACCGGTCTTACACGCCTCACGCGAGTTCCGTTTCGTCTGTTCTACTCGCTGCTCGGTGCCGCTCAGCGGGAGGTGGCACAGAACGCTTACTTCAACCCGCTGCACGCTCTGGAGTTCCGTCCCGAGTTCGATCGCATCACGAACGGGCAGATGTTGGATCTCATGCGCGCCGTTCCCGGGCAACGCGCCCGTCGGTTACTTGCGCTTACGGTCCTCTCCCTCTTTCGGATGCTCCGCTACCTCGCGCTCGCCGAGGCCGGCGCCCGCGAAGCGGGCGACTCCCTGAGAAGATCCCTTGCGGTCGTGTACCTCGTTCTCAGCGTTCTGCGCTCGGACGCGCGAGCTCTGTCCGGCTATCTCCGCGGCCGAGCGGGGTCTCTCCTTGCGGAAGGCCTTACGAGCGACCTCTTTCGCACTCCGGCGGCGCAGCTCTCTCAAGAGTACGAGCGCATGCGGGCGTACGCGCACTCCCTGCGCGAGGTGAAGGCGACTCTAGAGTGTGTCGCCGCCAATCTCCGGCTCGAGACGCGCCGCGCATTCGAGCGCGACTTTCCAGGCCTGGAGTTCATCCTGACTACCGACGATCTACGTGTAGCCGTCCAGCGAATCACGGCCAACCTTCGCCCGGCGTTGCAGAACGTCGTCATGTTTCTGGGGCGTTCGCTCGGGACGCCACTAGACGAACGCGGGGTCTTCGACGACGACACTGCACGACGCGCCTTGAGCGAAAGGCTCCGAAGGGACGTATGGATGTTCGCTCAGATCGTCCGCGCCTTTGTGGACAAGGCGCGGTCCTTTGACCTACGAGGTCACGAACTCTGGGCGGGCGGGTCTCCTCTCGCGTTCATTCGCGAGTTCATGGCGTACTTCCGTGCCATGGGTTACCCGCTGCTGCGCGCCGGCGACTACCCGAGGGTGGATGCCTTCTTGGCGGCGATCATGAATCTTCGCGACACCGATCTGCTCGACCCCGGTCGCCTCGAGCGTGCGGCCGACGAAGCGGACCGCTTTCACAACTTCCTGATGGATCTCTTCGACGCCATCGGCCGACGCGACGAACTCGTCGGCGTCCAATTCAATCGGCGGGCGGCGGCAGCCGGCCTCAAGCTCTACCTCGGCGACTGACCGGGCCGACTCCAACGGAACGCCAGCGACAGAAATGGAGACGGGCACCCTCTTGTCAGGAGGGTGCCCGTCCCGTCGGAGCCCGCCAGTGTGACCACGGGGCTAGGATCGACCCTGTGCGAGCCGAACCAAACGCAAGAAAAGCTTACTCTTCTCCGTCGTCGAGCCCGTGGCTCGATGTCGGAGCACCGCCCAACATTGACGGAACGCCGGCCGGCGGAGTGGCCTTCGAGGCGGCTCTGGGCGCCGCCCCCGTGGGCTTCGCCGCAGACCGAGGCGCCGCCTTTTTCGCGGGCCTTCTGGCGGCTGCCCGCTTGGCTGGCTTCTTTGCAGCCTTTCGTTTTGCAGGCCTCTTTGCGGTCTTGGCGGCCTTCTTGGTGGTCTTCGTCTTCTTCCCGCCCTTTTTGGCCTTCTTCGAGCCCTTCTTCGCAGCCATCTCCGTCCTCCTTCCTTAGGTTCGGATGGTTTCTGAGATGACGTATATGGTCACCTACGTTAGTTGTCAATCAAAAAAGTTGACCTCCTTCGCCGGTCGCAGGCGGGGCTTCCGCTGGCGCCCCTCCCTGCGGCTCGGGCTCAGGCGCTTGCCTTGACCGTGCTGCGGGCGGTCCGATAGCGTCGACGCGCTTTTTGGGAGCCCCAAATGAGGTCACCGATGTTCATGTTGAGGCTGCGCGCAATGTTGTTGCTCGTGATGGTCGCCGGCTTCGCCGCGGCAGGCTGTGGGCACAGCGAAGACGAGTGGCAGCAAGCACAGCGAGACATTGCCAAACTCAAGGCAGAAGTTGACGCCGCCAATAGGCGCCATTCCGACGACGAGCAAAAGTACGCAGATGCTCAACAGCAAATCGACGATCTGAAAGCTAAGTTGAAGGACCTCGGTGTTGGCCTTTCCCGTTCCGAGGAAGAGAAATCAAAGCTTCGTCAGGCCATGTCCGAGTACGAGGCGCGTCTGAAGCAGCTCGACGACATGAAGGCTCGTTTCCGCGATCTCAAATCTCGCCTGGACCAGCTGACGAAGGTCGGTTTGAAGGTAGTCGTTCGCAACAATCGCATGGTCATTCAACTCCCCGGCGATATCCTGTTCGATTCGGGCAAGGACACCCTGAAACCCGAGGGAAAGAAGATCCTCAAGCAAGTTGCCGATGTAATCAAGGGAGACGCTACTTTGAGCACCCGCAACTTCGAGGTAGCCGGTCACACCGACAAAGAGCCCTATGCGGGCACCTACTTCGACAATTGGGGGTTGAGCGTGATGCGTGCCCGTCAGGTCCTCACGTTCCTGGTCGCTCCAGACAAAGGTGAGATCAGAGGCGTTCCCACTGGGGGTGGGCTCGATCCCCTTCATCTTGCTGCTGCTGGGTACGGCCAGATGGATCCCATTGCCGGGACAACGCAGCAGCAGACGCGCGACGAGGAGCAGAAGAACCGGCGGGTCGAGTTGGTCCTTCAGCCGAACGTCGAGGAAATGCTGAACCTCAAGGACCTCGCGAACTAGGGCCACGGCGCTCCAACGCGACAACCACGATGCGGGTCGCCGCGATCGACGTCGGAACCAACACGGTTCTCCTGCTCGTCGCTGAGCAGGGGAACGAGGAAGGCGCTCAGCCGGTTGCGATTGCCGAGCGCGCCACCATTACTCGCCTGGGCGAAGGCGTCGATCGAGCGCGCCGCTTTGCGCCGGCAGCGCTCGAGCGCACTCAGGCTTGTTTGCGGGACTACGCCGACATCGTATCCCGATGTGGAGTCGAACGCGTGGCCGTCGTCGGCACGAGCGCAATGCGAGATGCGGCCGGGAGCGACGTGCTCGCAGCCGCAATCTCACGTGAATTCGGAGTTCCGCCCAGAATTCTCGCTGGTCTGGACGAAGCGCGGCTTACATTCGAGGGCGCCCTGAGTGGCCTACCCGACGAGGGGAACGCAGAGGAGGCGGTGTTCGACATCGGGGGCGGGAGCACCGAAGTCGTCATTGGACGTCGGGGGGGTGGGGTCAATCTGTCTTTCTCCGCCAGCTATGACGTCGGAAGCGTCCGATTGACCGAACGTTGGGTCACCTCGGATCCCCCGGCGGCGCGGGATCTCGCGCACATTCAAGAGCAGGTCCTGGCGGCCTTCTCGCAAGTGCCGGCCGTGAATCCGGGTACCCCCCCCATAGGCGTCGCGGGGACCCTGACGACGCTCGCGGCGGTCGCTCGATCGGTCGTTCCCTACGATGGCGCTCGAATGCATGGGCTGGTCCTACCGGTCGGCGAGCTGCGAGCCGTGGTCGCTCGCCTCGCTGCCGCTGATCTTCAGCAAAGACGGAATATTCCTGGTATGCATCCTGGACGGGCGGACGTCATCGTGGCGGGCGGGTGCATTGCGCTTTCTCTCCTCGAGCTCTGGCACGCGCCTTCCGTCCGCATCTCCGACCGGGGAGTGCGATGGGGGCTCGTGCTGGAGCTCTTCAAAGACTTGAAAGGACGAGACTGCGCGCCCTCCAGGTCTAGTTGACAAAGCGATGCCTCCAAATTAGAGTGCACGTGCCTATTTTCCTGACCTTGGGTTCCTAGCGCGCGTAGTACATCGCACGGGCCCGGCAGATCACCCTGCCGGCGTTTTTTTGTCCCGTGCCAGTTCGCTCGCGGGCACCAGCAAAGGAGACGCTATGCAAGCTGCTACCGACGTCAAATTCAAGGTGGGTGACAAGGCCGTGTACCCCGCGCAAGGGGTGGCGGAGGTCATTCGCATCGAGGAGAAGGACATCGCCGGCAGCAGGCAAAAGTTCTACGTTTTGCGGATCCTGGACACGGATCGAAAGATCATGGTGCCCGTGGCCAACGCCGGCGCGGTCGGGCTCAGGCAAGTCATCAGCGAGCAAGAGATTCGAGAGATCTTCGATATTTTGCGAGAGCGGACGATCGCCTTCGACAACCAAACGTGGAACCGGCGCTATCGCGGTTTCATGGACAAGATCAAGACGGGCTCGATCTACGACGTTGCTGAGGTCCTGCGGGATTTGTATCGTCTCAAGACGGACAAGCAACTGAGCTTCGGGGAGCGGCGAATGCTCGATACCGCGCGGTCCCTGATCGTGAAGGAAATCGCGATCGCACGGAACCAAACCGAAGATCACGTCAAGGCAGAGATCGAAGCGATCTTCGTGTCCAACTGACGGAAAGCGTCGGCACCCTGCGTTGATATGGCATTCAATCGTCGCCGTCCCCGAGGATGCCGAAGTCCCATGCCTCTCCCGGTTCGCGCAGCGGAGCTACAGCAAGCTCGACCCGGCGGATCAGCTCCACCGGTGACGTGATGTTGCCGCCCCGAACCCCCACGGCCACGCGCCCCGGCATCTCCCAAACCCGCGCCGCGACCACCCCCTCGACCCCGTAGACCACTTCGAGGGTGCGCCGGAGGCGTGGCGTGAAGTTCGGCGGTGGCGCGCTCCCGCTCGGCATCGCCAGCACCTAGCACGCTCAACGCAGTCCGTGCATCCTGTGCCAGAGTGCGCCGAGCGCGACTCGAGGGGCGTCGCCTTCGCCGGTGGGTATTGTGTAATCTGTCGCGATTCCAGATACTTGGAGTTGAGGCACCCGACATGCATATTCCGGCAAGGCCATGCGGTCTGCAGCCAGACGTCTCCGGAATGCCGCAGGCTTCCTGGGCTGTTTTCTGCTCGCCGCTTGCGACCTCAACCCGCACCCCTTGCCCCCCCAACAACGCGGCGGCGACTTTGGCGAGCTCATGCCGAACCCCGGTGGGGGGAGCGGCCACGCGAACGGTGGCGGAAACGCAGCTTGCGGCGGGTCCAACTGCCCTTCCTCGGGCGACCTCGCGGCCAGCGACGCCGCATCCAGGGCGGGCGAAGACGGCGCGCTGGGCTCGTCGGGAGGATCGCCGTCGGGAGCCACCGGGGCCAGCTCGTCGGGCAGCGCGGCAGTCCCGCCTTCGGACGCGTCGGCTCGTTTCGATGAGGCTAGCTCCCCCGCCGAGTCGGAGGCAGGCGCAATGGATGCCGGCGACGCGTCGGATGTGGAGCTGGGTGAGGGCGCTCAACCGGACGGCGCCGCCGATGCCGACGTGAGCCCGCACGAGGAGTAGCCAGGCTGCTGCCGGTCACCCCCCCTTTGGCACGAGGTACTCGTCGAGGACGTTCGCCGCGAAATCCGCGAGAAGGCCGTCGGTCACGCGGAGTCGACGCGAAAGATCGCGCGCGATGTTCAGGATGATCAGCGTATAGGACTTGAGGTCCGACCGATAGAGCTTGTCCATGTCCTCGCTCGTCACGCGCAGCAAACGCGAAGGGGCCACGGCGCGGACGGTGGCGGATCTCGCCTGCATGTCCACCATGGACATTTCACCGAAGCAATCCGTCGGGCCCAGGAGGGCGACCCGCATATCGCGGCCGCGTCGGCTCCGTTTGGACACCTCCATCTCCCCCTCGAGAACGACGTACATCTCACGGCCGCCTGCGTCTCCCTCGCGAAAGATCGCGTCTCCGGGGCTCGCGCGAAGGGTCTTCAGATTTCGCGATAGGGCGTTGAGGACCTCGTCGTTCAGGGCGCCGAAAAGCGCGATCTCGCGCAGCGTCGCGCTAGTTACAGGAAGGTCGAGGGCTTCCCGGCCTTGCGACTTCGGTGTGTCCGGCATCATGGTGGTGGCGAACTATAGCGCGCGCCGCGAACGCGATTCTGCAAAGCGAGCCACTCGAGCCGGCCTCGTGTGGTGGGTCGTCGACCCATCACGCTAGGCAGTGTCCCTCCATTCTCCCGCTTCGCTCGAGCGTGCTGGCTAGACGAGCGTCTTGGTGAAGACGATCCGGCGCCTACCTGGCCCCGCGTAGTCGTCGACCTCCTTCATGTCCCAACCGAGCGCGATGTGAAAGCGGATCGACCCCTCGTTGCCCAGCGTCGTGATCGCTTTCAATCGAACGCAGTGGACCGCCTCGCTCTCGCGCGTGAAGCGATCGTAGAGAAGGCGCCCGACACCCCGGCGGCGATGGTCGGGATGAATGCCGACAAGGTGAACGTACCCCGTGCGCGCCGACTCCATCGCCTCGTCGCCAGGAACGTGAAAACCGAGAAGAAACCCGATCATCTCCGAGTCCTTTTCGACCACCAGAGCCTGACGGCCGAGCTCGTAGAAAAAAATCGGATGAGCAAACGTCCCGATCGGCCCACCCCACCAGTGGTCGATGACCTCCACGACGCGATCGAAGTCGGCCTTTGCGATGCGTCGGACGTTCATGGCGACCCTAGCGTCCCCGGTTTCCCGCGTCAGCGCAACAGCCACGCCAGGGCTTGACGACGGCGCCGCGTTCCGCCACGAGTGGCACGAGTGAGCCAGAAGATCGCGTCCCATCCGTTGGTCGTGGCACCATCGATCCTCTCCGCCGACTTCGGCCGGCTCGGCGCCGAGGTGCGCGCGGTCGAGGATGCAGGCGCCGACTGGATACACGTCGACGTCATGGATGGGCGGTTCGTACCGAACATCACCATCGGTCCGGCAGTCGTGAAGGCCATTCGCGCCGCGACGAAGCTACCCGTGGACGTTCACCTCATGATCGTCGAGCCCGAACGCTACGTCGAGGACTTCGTCCGCGCCGGAGCGAACATCGTCAGCGTCCACGTGGAGGCTTGCGTCCATTTGCATCGCACGCTGGAGCTCGTCCGGCACCTCGGGGCTCGCCCCGGCGTCGTCCTCAACCCGGCGACGAGCGAAGACACCGTCCGCTACGCGATCGAGCTCGCGGACCTCGTCCTCGTCATGAGCGTCAACCCAGGCTTCGGCGGCCAGAGCTTCATCGCCGACGTCTTACCGAAGGTTCGCGCGATCCGAGCGATGATTGATCGGTCCGCGCGCCCCGTCCTCCTCGAGATCGACGGCGGAATCACCCCCGAGAACGCGGCGCGGGTGACCGAGGCGGGGGCGCGGGTCCTCGTCGCAGGGAGTGCCGTGTTCACCCGCCCTGACTATGCGGAGGCCATCGCCTCCCTGCGCCGCGAGGGCGAACGCGGGATGGAGCCTCGGGGATGACGAGGCGCCCTCGCGGGACCGCCGCGCTCGCGTGGACGGTCCTCGCGACCTTCGCTCCGGTCGCGTGCCGATCAAGCGCGGCTCCGACGCCGGCCGTGTCGATTCCGTCCTCGGCGCGCACCGACGGCGGAGCTTCGACCGCTCTCCCGCCGCCCGCCGTCGCAGGCCAAGGGGAATCGCGCGAGTCCGCCTCAACGCGGAAGATGCTCGCGCGGGTCGAAGTGGTTCGCGGCCTGCGCGCTCAGACCGACGTCCCGGGGGTCATCCTACGTCGTACGGCGCTCATCGCCCGCGTTCGCGACCATCTCGAGCGAGAACTCCCCGCCGAGGCCATACGAAACGAGGGCCTCGGCTTGCAGCTCCTCGGCTTCATTCCGACGGCGTACGACTACGAGGCAGCCGAGTACGATCTCTTGGAGGACCAGCTCGCGGGCTACTACGAGCCCGCGGACGGAACCATGTACATGGCCGATGACCTTCCCGCCGAGGAAACGGACGCCACCCTCGCGCACGAGCTCGTCCACGCGCTTCAGGACCAGTACTGGAACCTCAAAGATCGGTCGAAGTATCGCCCCGGCGAGGGCGACGGTTCGGAGGCCAGCAGCGCTCTGGCCGAAGGAGACGCGACAAGCGCGATGTTCGACGTCATGTTCGAGGAGGAGGCTCCCGGTCGCGGCGTTCGCGCCCCCGACGTTCCGGACGCGACCTTCGTGCAGCGAATCCGCGAGGGGATGAACCAGGGGCCGGTGAGCAAGGCGCCTCGCTTCATGCGCTCGTCCCTCGTCGCGCCGTACGTGTATGGCACCCTCTTCGTGCATGCGCTCCGGCGCCACGGCGGCTGGCCGGCCGTGAACAAGGCGTGGCACGACCCCCCGACGACGACCGAGCAGATCCTGCACCTGGACAAGTGGCTGTCGCACGAGGCGGCCCTGGCCGTCGGCGCGCCGCCGTACCGCTCACTGGGCGCGGGTTGGTCGGTCGCCGACGAGGACTCCGAAGGAGAGCTCGGAACCAGGCTCGCGTTCGAGGAATGGATGGATCAGGAGGCGGCGGCCGAGACCGCGCGCGGTTGGGGCGGTGACCGCGAAGTCCTGTTGTACAGCGGCGACCGTCACGCTTTCGCTTGGCGTCTCCGCTTCGACCCGACCCCTGCGAATGCGGGTGCCGTCCGCGCTTTCGCCGCCGTGTCGCGCGGCCTTGCGACCGCAACGGAGAAGCCCGAACGTTCTTTCTTTTGTCGCGAGCGGAGCGATCGCGGGCCGATCGGCGTCGCCCGCTCCGGGGACGATCTGGTCTTCGTGGTGGGGCCCGCGCGCGTCGACGGGACCGGCTGGTCCAGCGCAGGCAACTGCAACCTGGCGCGCGCGTGGGCGCGCGAAATCACCGGGCGCTCGAACCCGAACTGACGTCGGAAGGCCTCTGCGAACGCCGCGTCTGGACCGCCTCCCTCGCGAGGGTGTCCGCGAGCTCATTGAGCGGCACGCCCTGATGGCCCGGTACGTAGACGAGCCGCGCGCGTCGCGCCTTGACGAGCTGCTTCGTTCGCTCGACGAGGTCTTGATTGGCCTTGGCCTTCCAGTCCTTCTGCAGGACGCCGATCGCGTACTTGCTGTCCGTGTAGACGACCAAGGCGCCCGCGTCGCCGGGGATCCACTCGAGGGCCCGGAGGATCGCCGTGAGCTCGGCCACGTTGTTGGTGGCTTCGCCCAGGTACTCGTGGCCTTCGTGTGTCTTGCCGCCGGGCGCGACGATCACCACCCCGCACCCGGCGGGGCCCGGGTTGCCCGAGCACGCACCATCCGTGTACGCCAGCCATGCACCCACCGGCGCGCTCTCGGTCTCCGGAGCGCGTCGCGCGGGCGCCGCCGCCGTCGTCGGGCCGCCGCTCGCAGGGACGCACGCGGCGTCGTCGAGGAGGGCTCCCCCTTCGGCCACCTCGAGGTTTCGCGCCGCCGCGTGATAGGCCCGCTCGGCCGTGGGGCCATAGCGGATTTCGACCCGCCCTCCGCGCACGTCGAGCGTCCGGTCCGCCTTGACGCGAGCGAGGACCCGCTGCCCCCTGAGCGTAGCCTCCATCCACGGCATGCCCATCCCTTACCACGGCGTGCGCCGCTCCGAGCCGTGATGCTATGGTGCCTCGATGATTCGGCCGCGGCCGCTCGTCCTCGTCGTCCTGGACGGCTTCGGAGAACGTCGCGAACCCGAGGACAACGCCGTCCGCCTGGCGCACACGCCCACGTTTTCCTCTCTGCTTGGCTCGTGCCCCCACGGACTCATCGGAACGAGCGGACCGGACGTGGGTCTGCCCCCCGGTCAAATGGGCAACAGCGAGGTCGGGCACCTTAACCTCGGCGCCGGACGCATAGCGATGATGGACATCTCGCGGATCGACAACGCCGTGTACGACGGCTCGCTTGCCCAGAACGTCGCCATCCGCGACCTCGTGGACGGAGTTCGCAAGCATCGGGGCCGACTGCACCTGTTCGGTCTCTTGAGCGACGGAGGCGTGCACTCGTCACTGAAGCACGTGCTGGCGCTGATTGACCTTCTTCGCGCGTCCGGCGTCCCCGCCGTCTTGCACGCCTTCCTCGACGGGCGAGACGTGCAGCCCGGGACTGCGCCGAGCTACGTCGCCCAAGTCGAGCGTAAGCTCGCTGGCGCCGGCGCGATCGGGACCGTCTCCGGTCGCTACTGGGGGATGGATCGCGATAACCGATGGGAGCGGGTCGAGCGGGCGTATCGCGCAGCGGTCGAAGGCGCCGCGCCGCGCGCACGGTCGCCCCTCGAAGGGATCGAGCGAAGTTACTCGCAGGGCAAGACCGATGAATTCGTCGAACCCTTCGTTGTCGGCGAGTACGCCGGCGTCCTTCCGGGGGACGGGGCCCTGCATTTTAACTTCCGGCCCGATCGGGCGCGCGAGCTCACTCGCGGGTTGGCGTTGAAGGACTTCGACGGGTTCCCGAGGAAGGACTCACGACCGCCGTTCGAAGCGCGCTATGTCTGCATGACCACGTACGACGCTCGCTTCGCGTTGCCGGTCGCCTTCGCTCGCGAGACGTTCCCCAACATTTTTCCCGAGATCATCGCGCGGGCAGGACTCACGCAGTTCCGGTGCGCCGAGACCGAGAAGTACGCCCACGTGACGTACTTCTTCAACGGCGGCCGCGAGGAACCGTTCGACGGAGAGGACCGAAAAATGGTCGCGTCTCCGAAAGACGTCGCCACGTACGACGAGAAACCGGAGATGTCGGCGCCCGCCGTGGGCGCGGCCGTCACCGACGCGATCCGCGCGAAGAAGTATGACTTCGTCCTCGTGAACTTCGCGAATCCGGACATGGTGGGGCACACGGGGGTCCTGCCGGCCGCGATCGTCGCCGTCGAGACCGTCGATCGCGCGCTCGGGGATATCGTCGCCGCGGCGCGCGCGTCGAACGGCGCGGTCCTGGTCACCGCTGATCACGGCAATTGCGAGCTGATGAAGGACCCGGCCACGGGGCGGCCTCACACCGCGCATACGCTCAACCCCGTCCCCTTCGTCTACGTCAACGATGCCGATCGCGCGGTCTCAGTCCGACCGGGCGGACGCCTCTGCGACGTCGCGCCGACCATGCTCGAGCTCCTCGGGATCGAGCCGGCGCCCGAGATGACCGGGCGTTCCCTCCTACTGCGCGGTTAGAATCGGAGCGGCGGCGTGACGGATCCCCCTACCGTCGACGGCTTTAGCGTCCTCGAGGAGCTCGGCGCCGGGTCGGTCTCGTGCGTCTACAAGGCCGTCGACGAGTCCATCGGGCGCATCGTCGCGCTCAAGGTGCTGAGGGGAACGATCACGCCCAGCTCGCCCTTCGCCGCGCAGCTCGAACGCGAAGCGCACGTCCTCGCAGAGCTCTCCCACCCGAACATCGGTCTCCTCTACGCCTTCGCCAAGAGCGAGGCGAGGATGCACCTCGTCCTGGAGTTCGTCGATGGCTTCAGCATCGCCACGCTCCTGCGCAAGCGGCCCGTCGTCGCCCCCGACTGCGTCGCGGCCATCGGCGCAGCAGTTGCCCGCGGGCTCGCCCATGTGCACGCGCGCGGAGTCGTCCACCGGGACATCAAACCGGCCAACGTCCTCTTGAGCCGGCTCGGGGCGGTGAAGATCTTCGACTTCGGGATCGCGCAGCGCATCCACGTTACAGACGACGACGCAGCGCAACCGGCGGCGATGC
>DATGJA010000162.1:0-4161 GCA_035295445.1 Polyangiaceae bacterium
TCAAGCGTCACTGACTCGCGGTACCTACTGTGTAGAATGTCTCGCGCGCGAGCGAGGCCTACCTTAGGGCAGTCAGTGCCTGCTGCTTCTCTCGTGGGTTCGCGGAATTCGGTGATGCAGCTGGCAATGAAGCTCGATACGACTGCCTCGGCGGCATGATCGCAGTCGTTGCGAAGTGTGCCGATTGTGGCAAGCAATGTTTCGCTGAGCGGAGATCGTGGCACCATGACTGTCCGCCAGTGAACCGGCTTCACATACCCAAAGTGTTCGAGTGCCACTCGCGACATCAGATTAGGCGAGACGAAAAGAATGATGCCGCTTGACGGCCCGGAAATTCTGAAGGTTTCGCCAGGTTCAGACAGCATGACCGCTCCAGGGGGCGCGTCGTGCTCGCGGCCTCGATAATAGGCGCGAGAAGGAACCGCTGCCGGCTGGAATGCGAACGCATAGGTGGCACTGAGCCCTGTGAGCGAAGGGGAATCGCGGTGCTCGAGTACTTCGACATCCGGCAACGCCGAACGCCGCCAGAGGTGACCTTCCGCGAAGCCGCGTGAGTTAGGTCTAATCGTCGGCGTTGCATCCGTTGCTCGCATCGTCGTGCCCCGTCATGCACGCTCAGTCGCATGCGCGCGCCCCGCAGCAGCTGGCTTGGAGGCCAGAGGACGCGGGCGCACGAGGCACTGCACGATTTGCGCCACCTGCTCCCGCCGATCTCGGAAGGCCCTGAAGGCGCGAGATTCGCGCGTTGCGTCTTCTCTTGCTCGCAGGTCTTGCTCGCAGGACTACCCCAAGCACGTTCGCAAAAGCGCCACGCCGTGGGGCGTTTTGCAAAACGGGGCATCGATCTACAGAAAACGCGAGAAAGCGTCTGGAAGGTCGGCTCTGCGACACGCGCGAGTTCTGCCCCAAGGCCGACTACAGCGTCCCGCTGTCGCTGATCAACGCGCTCGACTTTCTCGCTCCGAGTGGGCCGACAAGCCTACAAGGCCGCAGGCTTCGTGAGCTACGGGGGCGTCTCAGGCACGCGCCGTCCGAATGGTGAAGCTCGGCTGACGTCGCGCAAGATCGTGCCGCTGCCCCAAGGCCGCGTCCATTCCCTCTTCGCGAAGCTCATCGACGCCGCGGGCGTGTTCGACGGCTCCGCGCAGGAGGCTCCCGCCAAGACGATGCTCGACCAGCTCGCGCGGTTGGACGCAGGCGCTCACGTCACTCCGGAAGTAAGCGAGCCGGTGGAGCAACGCTTAGCGTAAGCGGAACTGCCTACCTATCTGCCGGTCTGGCAGTCGATCATCGGTTTCTTGTTAGCGCGTCGACCTGCGACCGACGAGTACGGCAGCGCTGAGCGCGCCCGCCGCGGCCACGCGGGCGATCGCGCGCGGCGAACTCCCCGACGGCACCGACCCGCGCCTGTTGCTGCGGATCCTCGGGGCGGTCGTCGACGCGTGGAACGCGAGCTCGCTAGGAGGGCTGAAGGCCGAGCTGCTCGAGGCTGCCGTGCGCACCATCGTCGCCGGCGCGTGTTCGGGCTCACTGGTTGGCTCTAGCGCACGTCGCCGGACCGTGCGCGCCCTGCCGCGAACAGCGCCGGATGCGCCCCGGTCTGATCGGAGAAACAGGAACCGCAGATGAATCGCGATGCCTGGAGGGGAGCTCTTTCAGGCTGTCACGCCGGATCGAGCCAGAGGAGACGCTGACGAATTCTGGCGCCGCTACCTCCCCGCGAAGCCACGGCCGAACGCATGGGTGACCAGGGTGGCGACCGCCATCGTATGATGACCATCCCCGAGGGCGAGCCGCCGCCAGAGAATTCGGCACCCGCCGGGGACTACACCTCCCTCGGACTGTCGGAATATTCTCATGGGCTGCCGTGCCGGGCGACAGGCCTCCGTGAACCGAGCAGGTCTGCGGCGGAGGGCGCAGCGCGCTCGTCCATCTGACTCAACGAGAGCGACCGCGAGTCGCCGGCCTGACGTCCATCTTACGGAGCGCGCGCCTCGATGTTCACCTCGAAGCTGCTCGAGTCGGTGCCCGATGCCGAAGCGGGGCACGTGGAGGCGATCATCTGGGCTCGGGACGCGTCGGGTGCCCCCTGGGCCCTGCTCGTGCTCGAGCGTGCCGTCGAGGTCTTCGATCACCTGGTCGACTGGAGCGAGGGATCACCCGCGTCGTGGTTCACGGTGGCGTGGTCCGCTGCCGCCGGCGAGTACGCTGTCGCGCTGCTCCCGTGCACGGAGAAGTCTGTGGAGCGCTACAGGTTGGCATGTCGGCTCGGCGTGGGTGAGGAGCCCTCTTGCGCTCGATGTTGCAGATCGTCTGCTGCGAAAGCTGACACGGGCAGCGGAGGAGTTCCCTGAGTTGAAGGCGTGGCTCAAGTCCGTTCCCACGGATCCGACAGACCTCGTTGAGTTCGTCGAGGAAGCGAACGAGCTCAAACTCGCGCTCGAGGCGGAGGCGTTGATGCGTCTGCGCTACGCGGAGATGTACGGGCTCGCGTCCCGGACCGTTCTCTGGAGCGCCAGGGACGGCGACGCCCTTTTGTGCTGGCGTGCCGACAAGTCGTTGCTCTTCCTGAGCGAGACCAAGGTGCACTCGTGGTCGCGATTCCGGTCGCTGACCGGCGGCGTAACTGAAAAACACCTTCCGACGAGTACGAATCGCAGCGCGTCCAAGTTCAACGCCGGTGTCGACATCCACGCCCTAGAGCACGCGGTGGTTGCCGGCGGACGTGGCTACGTGAACGGCGCGCGCCAGATCATGATGTTCGGGCGCTTCGCCGAGAACGTCGGTACTGCCGTCAGCGGATCTGCGAGAACGCCGACGGCGATCGTTCAAGTTCATCTCGACCTGCGTAACCGGCCGAAGTGCAGGCGGACGAACGCGGCTGGGACAGTTGTTCGTCGGGCATGCGGGACCTTCGTGGAGGTCCACGGCTACCCCATCACGGAGGCTGAGCTGAACGCTGGCTTCGCGGCGAGCGCAGGTCAGGTCCTTCGGAACCGCCTGCCGAACCCGGAGGACGCCGCTGCTAACGATAAGGCCGACCTCGCCCTGGCCCACGACGGCACCTTCCGCGCGCTCGGACGAACCGGCAGCTACCCGCGTAGCTCGGGCGCGCCTGAGCCCCGCCGACAAAACACGAAGCCCCTCCGTCGGGGAGGGGCGGCATGTGAACCGAAGTTATCGTGGTACGTCTTGGTTGCGCGGGCAGGATTTGAACCTACGACCTTCGGGTTATGAGTTCGAAACGGCCCCCAATTCCTTCGCTTCGCAAGTATCCGAGATCCTTCGCAACCAGTGGACAAGACGCGGGATTGGTCGCCATCGCAGCATCACGGGTCGTCACGCGACGTCACGCGTTCTCTGATCGGCATGGCAACGTCAGGTCAACGAGAAAATCACGGGCGAAAAGCCCGAAGGTTTTGCCCGAAGGGTGGTTCAGGTACGTCATTCCTTCGCCGGACATTACCTTCCTGCGTGCCGCGACGAGCTTCTCGGAGTGGCGGCACGCCATGTAGCCCCCCGTACGTTGGGTCGACGTCCATGAAGTTGACCCCCCGGCGCCAACCCGAGGCGCTGTCGACCCGCCTGCGTTGACCTTTGTGGGTTCCGGAAAATCTGAGCGGTGTTTTCCAGAAACTCTGACAGCCCCGTCGTCGTCCTGTAGCTCGTGTTCGGGCACGTGTCTGGAGCGGATGGAGGGTCCGTCGAGCTTGAGGACGCGCCCTCGGTCGAGGATGCGGTCGACGATGGCCTCGGCGAGGTCGTCGTCGTGCAGGACGGAGCCCCAGGTTTTGGGCGCCTTGTTGGTGGTGAAGACCATGGCGCGTCGTCGGGTGTGGCGGGCGTCGACGACGTGGAACAGGACGTTGGCGGCGTCGGGGCCGTAGGCGAGGTAGCCCACCTCGTCGACGACGAGGACGTGCGGCCGGAGATAGCGCGCGAGTGCGGCGCGGAGGGCTCCGTCGCGGCTGGCGGCGGAGAGCTCTTCGATGAGCTCCGCGGCGGTCGTGAACAGCGCGTCGAAGCCGTTTTGGATGGCGCGGTAGGCGACGGCGATGGCGAGGTGGGTTTTTCCGCGCCCGGGCTTTCCGGAAAAGATGACGGCGCGGCCCTCGGTGACGAAGTCGGGCGATAGCAACGACCCCATGGCGACCAGCCGAA
>DATGJA010000163.1:0-2299 GCA_035295445.1 Polyangiaceae bacterium
AACCAGCGGGATCGCGCCCGCCGCGGCAGCGACCTGGACCGCCTTCTCGAGCGCGTCGAGCGCAGCCCGGCCCTCGACCCCTGCCATCTCGACGTCTCCCGCGTCGAGGACGCGCATGTCTCGCAGCGGGTCGACGCGAAGCGCGAGGTGGGGGCGGGAGGCGTCGTGCGGCAGGTAGTCGGTCGTCCTGATCATCTTGGGCCCAAATCGCGCGCCGGCACGATACGAGGTGCCGGCGTCGTACGGCGCACCGATGATCACGACGTCCGCACCCTCCAGGGTGGCCGGATCGTCGAGGTCGCAGCGGTCGACGCCGAGGAACGTGACGTCCGGACCGTACATGCCGCCCAGCCGGGGCATCGCGCTTAGGCCCGGAGGTCCCTCGCCATCTCCCCGAAGTTGTCGACATAGCGCTGGACGTCGTCCGTCGAGTGCTGCACCGACAGCGTCCAGTTCTCCTCCGCCCCCGGGGCCATCAGGACGCCGCGGTTGGACTGGTAAAGCCAGCTGAGGTACGCGAGCGACTTGTCGATCTCGAGGTAGTCGCGGTAGTTGCGCACTCGACGAGCTCGATACGTCACGCCTCCGCGGGCCGCGAGCGTGATCACGTGGTAGGGCAGCTCGTGCCTGGCGATCTGCTCGTCGAGGCCGCCCTGCAGCGTCTCGGCCAGCGCGTCGAAGTGCGCGTACGCCCTGGCGTCGAGGATCTCCAGGAGCGTGACCCTGGAGGCGGCGGTCGTCAGGGGGTTGCCGTTGAACGTCCCCATCTGGGCGACCCGCTTCTCCTCGATCACGCCCATCACGTCGTCCCGGCCGCCGACCGCGCCGCAGGGCAGGCCGCCACCGATCGCCTTGGCCAGCGCGACGAGGTCCGGCGTGACACCGAAGCGTTCCGTGGCTCCGCCCGGCGAGATCGTGACGCCGGTCTTGACCTCGTCGAAGATGAGAAGCGCGCCGTTTTCGTGCGCGAGCTCCTTGAGCGAGGCCAGAAAGCCCTCGTCGGGCAGCACGATGCCAACGTTCATCATCGCCGGCTCGACGATGACGGCCGCGACCTCGCCGGGGTGGCGCGCGAAGGCGCCCTTCACCGCGGCCAGGTCGTTGAACGGCACGACGGTGGTGAGCTCGACGATGGCCGCCGGGATGCCCTCGCTCTGGGGCACGGACGCGGGCGCCTTGGCGTCGCCCATCAGCTCTGGGGGTGGCTCGACGGACACCATCAGCGCGTCGTGGTGGCCGTGGTACGAGGCCTCGATCTTGATCAGGCGCTCCCGGCCCGTGAACCCGCGGGCGATGCGCACGGCGTCGAGCGTCGACTCGGTTCCGGAGTTGGTGAACCGCCACTTCGGCTGGTGGAATCGCCGCGAAAGCTCCTTCGCCACGAGGATGCCTTCCTCCACGGGCTGCGCGAAGTGCGAGCCGAGGGCGATCTGCCGGGTCACCGCCTCGACGATCTTGGGGTGGGCGTGGCCCACGACCATGACGCCGAAGCCGTTGTGGAAGTCGACGTACTCGTTGCCGTCGACGTCCCAGACCCGGCTGCCCTTGCCCTTCTCGACGAAGATCGGCTGCGGCGCGGCGTCCTGGAAGCTCGACGGGACCCCGCGCGGAAGCACCTTTCTGGCCTCGGTCCACAGCTCGTGCGAGCGCGGACGCGCCTTGCGGAACCGCTCCTCTTCGACCTTGATCAGCTCGGCGACGCGGCTTGTCGGCACGTCGCGCTTCGTCGTGGTTGCCATCTGCTTACCCTCCCCTCCGACCCCATTCCTTGACAGGACGGGGCCGTGGATCTCTAATTGTCGCGATTTTCAACAACCCGTCATAACCAGGGGAGGGTTTGTATGGGGGACCAGGCAGCGGTAGCTGAGCTTGTAGCCGAAAAACGCAAGCTCAAGAAGTCGCTATTCCGGTTCGACATGATCTTCTTTACGATCTGCGCGATCGTGGCGATCGACACGATCGGCCAGTCGTCCAGCTACGGGGCGCAGGCCATCTTCTGGCTGGTCGTCTCCGCGATCACGTTCCTCGTCCCGTACGGCCTGCTCACCGCCGAGCTCGGCGCGGCGTTCCCGACGGAGGGCGCGACCTACGAGTGGGTCAGGCTGGCCTACGGCCACTTCGCGGGCGCCGTGGTCAGCGTCCTCTACTGGCTGAGCAACCCGATCTGGCTCGGGGGCACCCTGACGGCAACCGCCATCGCCGCCCTCGACGCCCTGTGGGGCAGCAGCTTCACCGGCAACCAGGGAGCGGAGACCGTGATCGGCTTCGTGTTCATCTGGTGCGCGGTGACGATGAACAT
>DATGJA010000164.1:0-3886 GCA_035295445.1 Polyangiaceae bacterium
CTCGGGGTACGAGAGCACGAGCCCCTCGAGAACCCCGGCGTTCAGCCACTTTCCGATCAAACGCAGCAACACTCCGTCCCCTATCCGTCGGCGAAGGATCCCCCGGAGGTGGGCGTGTTCGACGGTGTCGAAGGAACACACGACATACTGCCCATCACCACCACCTCGACGGGCTCCCCGAGCGCGTGACGGTGACGCGCAGGCAGCATCCGTTCGAAGGACGCTCCCTCGCGGTACTTGGCTGGACGCATCGGCGGGGCACGCGGCACCTCGTGCTGGTGCACCCCGATGGCACGCGGTCGCTGATCCCCGCCTCGTGGACAGATCTCGTCCCCGATGGCGCAGCGACGACGCGCAGCGCTCACGAGGGAGAAGCAACGCTCGCCTCCGTCGCGCAGTTACTGCGCATGCGCGTGATCGTCGACGCGCTCTTGCGTCGACTGCCGACGGTCACCTCCGATCGCTCGCAACCGGAGGGTACCCGTGCAAATTCTGATGAGCTTCCTCGAAACGAAGCCGGCAAAGGCCGTCGAGCCCGTGTGGCCCACGCTCGATCCAGCAAACAGAAGCGAGATCGTGGCGGCGCTCGCTCGGCTGATCGCAAAGGCGGTGGTGCCGAACGAGGTCGGCGTCGACCAGGAGGTGCGCGATGAGTGAGAACGCGAAGGTCAACTCGGCTCATCTGCGTCGTCGCGCGTGCGTCTACGTCCGGCAGTCCACTGGCGCGCAGGTCGAGCACAACCGCGAGTCCACCGATCGCCAATATCGCCTCGTCGAGCGCGCAGTGTCCCTGGGTTGGCGGAGCGATCAGGTGACCGTGATCGACGAGGACCTCGGTGTCTCCGGCGGTGGCCTCGTCGAGCGTGCTGGCTTCGCACGCCTGACATCCGACGTCGCCCTCGGACACGTCGGCATCGTGCTCGGCCTCGAAGTCTCGCGGCTCGCACGCAACAACGCCGACTGGTACCGGCTGCTCGATCTGTGCGGCGTCACCGACACGCTCATCGGCGATGCAGACGGCATCTATCACCCCGGGCTGTTCAACGATCGCCTGGTGCTCGGCCTCAAGGGCACGATGTCCGAGGCCGAGCTCCACGTCCTCCGCGCCCGCCTTGCCGGCGGCATTCGGAACAAGGCCGAGCGTGGCGAGCTCCGCCGCGGGTTGCCGATCGGCTTCGTGTGGGGCGACGCGGACGGTGAAGTACGCATGCACGACGATGAGGCGATCACCGGGGTCCTGCGCGCCGTGTTCGACCGCTTCGCCGAGATGGGCTCCGCACGCCAGGTATGGTTGTGGTTGCGCGCGCAGGATCTGAAGTGGCCGCTCCAGTCGAGCACGCTCCGCGAGATCACGTGGGTCGTGCCGACGTACGCGAAGATCCACCAGGCCCTCACCAACCCCGTCTATGCTGGCGCCTACGTCTATGGGAAATCTCGACACGAGCGCTACGTCGACGAG
This sequence comes from Polyangiaceae bacterium, assembly GCA_035295445.1. Classification (GTDB taxonomy): domain Bacteria; phylum Myxococcota_A; class Polyangia; order Polyangiales; family Polyangiaceae; genus Palsa-1150. The sequence goes on from DATGJA010000164.1 coordinate 1,460, forward strand.
CATGGACGATTGCGCAAGCGCACGCGCCGTCTGCCGCGCGCCGAGTGGAGCATCGTCATCCGTGAGCATCATCCAGGCTTCATCGACTGGGAGACCTTCGAGGCCAACCAGGTGCGCATCGCGGCGAACACGCATCCTCGTCGTCACGAGACGGAGGGCGCGGTGAGAGAGGGCTCGGCGCTCTTGCAAGGCATCGCCACGTGTGGCCGCTGCGGGCGCGGCTTGCGCGTCTACTACAGTGGCCGCAACGCCACGCCCGGCTACTACTGCGCCGGCGCCACCATCATCAATGGTCGAGGCGAGTACTGCATGCGTGTTGGCGGTCTGCGGATCGACGAGGCTGTTTCCGACGCGCTCATCACCGCGATCACGCCGGCCGGAGTCGAAGCATCGCTGCGTGCGGTGGAACTCAGCCAGGAGGAGAACGACGCCGCGCTGGCGCAGTGGCGCCGCCAGGTGGAGCATGCACGCTATGAAGCGCAGCGCGCCGAGCGACGCTACCGTGCCGTCGATCCCGACAATCGTCTCGTCGCTCGCGGTCTCGAGGTGGAGTGGGAAGCGCGCCTCCGCGAGCTCGGCGAAGCCGAGCTCGCGATCGCTCAACGGGAGAAACAGCAGCCGCGCGCCCTCAGCGATCAAGATCGCGCAACGATCTGCGCGCTCGGTGGAGATCTCCGCAAGGTGTGGCGCATCTCGACGACGACCGATCGCGATCGCAAGGAGCTGCTGCGCTCGATGCTCGAAGAAGTGATCGTCACCGTCGACCGCGTGAAGCAGCAGGCGCATCTCGCACTGCGCTGGCGCGGCGGCGTGATCCACGAGCACCACGTCGACCTCCGTCGTGTTGTCCAAGCGGCGAACCGCACCGCGGAGGAGACCGTCGATCTCGTGCGCCGTCTCGCGGTGCATTACCCGGACGACGTCATCGCCGGCATCCTCAATCGACAGGAACGTGCAACTGCAACCGGATTGCGTTTCACTGCGAACCGCGTCTGCAGCCTGCGCACGCACTGGGAGATCCCACGCTGCGAGCGATCGGAGTCCACCGAGGGCGAGCTCGTCACCGTGCAGAAGGCGGCCGAACTCCTCGGCATCGCCGCGTCGACCGTCCACCGCTGGATCAACGACGGCTTCATCGCGGCCGAACAGATCACGCCCGGAGCGCCGTGGCAGATCCGTGTCACCGACGATCTGCGCGCACGCTTCGTCGAGGAAGCACCCGCCGGCTACGTCCCGATGGTCGATGCCATGCGGATCCTCGGCGTTTCGCGCCAGACCGTCTTGCAACGTGTAAAGCGCGGCGAGCTCCACGCGGTCCATGTCCGCTCGGGCCGACGAAACGGCCTGCGTATTCGCGTCCCTGAGGCGCATCCGAGCCTCTTCGACATCACCATCAACACACGGGGTGCAATGTGACGACGTCTCCAAAAACTTTCGGATGTCGACCTCGACGATCCACCCCCCGGCCATCCGCCATGCCGCGCTCTGGACCGCGTCCAGCGCTTGATGTTGCGACCGCCCCGGCCGGAAGCCGTACGAGAAGTCGTGAAACTCCTGCTCGTAGACCTCGCCGATCACCATCGCCACCGCGCGCTGCAGGACCTTGTCCTCGAAGGTCGGGATGCCGATCGGACGGGTCTCCGTCCCATCGCCCTTCGGGATGTGCACCCGCCGCACCGGCGGTGCCCGGTATCGCCCGGACTTTGCACGGTCGAGAAGCAACTGGAGGTTGGCCTCCAGGTGCTCCGCGTACGATGCCGCGCTCTGTCCGTCGATGCCTGGGGCCCCATCCTTCCGTGTACGGCGGTAGGCCTCGCGTAGCCAGTTCACGTCGATGTAATGCGCCAGCGTGCTGATGGCGCCTCGGATCTCCTTCGCCTGCTTCGCTATTCGCTCGAGCTTGGTTGAGATGTCCTGCGAGCTCGGTGACTCGGTCATCGGTTCCCTCCAGCGATTCTGTTCTCCGGCGCGCTCCTTTGCTCGGCAGGGTCCCCTGGAGCGGGTTCCCCCACGTCACAGCTCCTACTGCGCGCTCCGACCTCTCGACGCCCGGTCGGCTCGATTTCTCTTGCCGTTCCGTTCCTGTCTACGACAGGAGCGCCGAGACTCCATCCCAGGTTCCTGGGCGACCCTTGCGTACGTGCCCCGTCCTACGATCCCGGTGGGGAAAGTGGCTGAGACCGCGGCGCTCGGCTTCTCCGGTCGCGCATCGCCACTTCCTGTCGCCTTCGACCCGTAGAGAGGTCTCGGCACCCACATGTTCGGCATTTCGGGACCCAACCCGCGGCCCGCACGCCCGCTGTCTACGCTTCGAGATCACGGTCACCCGTGTACTTCCTTACGATCTCGCAAGACTCGCTTCCGGCGTGGCGATCTCCGTCGTCGCCGGTGGGATTTTCACCCCAGGTCGCTGTCCGAAATTTCAGG
>DATGJA010000165.1:0-15752 GCA_035295445.1 Polyangiaceae bacterium
TCCGCAGGCGCGAGCGAAGCGAGAGTTCGGACGACACACCCAAACGTTGCGTCTCAGGGGGCCTTCGACCCCTCGCCCAGAGCGCGCTCGACGTCCGCCTCGACGAGCTTCTCGTCGCCCGGGTTGTACCCCTCGCGAACGGCGGCGATGCGACCGCTCCGGGAAACGAGGACGCTCAGCGGCATCGATTTTTTCGGGTCGTACAGGCTGGCGATGCGCGAGTCCTCGTCGATCACGACCGGGAAGCCGATGCCATAGCGCTTCACGAACGCGGGGACCTCGGCGACCGACTCGGGCCCGTCCATCGAGACGCCGACGACCAGCAGGCCCCGCGGCCTTTCCCTCTCGTACATGGCGCCGAGATGAGGGAACTCCGCCTTGCACGGCTCGCAGAACGTCGACCAGAAGTCGAGCAGCACCACCTCCCGGCCGAGGTGGTCGCTCATCCGAAACGTGTTACCGTTCACGTCGCGCGCCGTGAAGTCCGGGGCGGTCGCCCCCGACGCCTCCGTCGAGGGAGCGGCCCCCCCGCCGGTCTGCGCCCCGCCGCACCCCACGACGAGCGCCGCGCACGACGCCCCCGCCCGCGCTCGGTCCCGCAAACGCATCACTGGTCGCCGCAGACCGCGGGGACCGGGTAGCTCGGCGTGCTCGGGATCGACGACAGGCCCGAGGTCACGTCCGCCTCGTAGCCGACGCCGGCCTTGACCATCTCCATCGTGCGCGGGTCGATGTCGCAGTTCCATGGAATGGCCGCCGCGTTGAAGAAGCCGCCGAGGTTCCTCAGGCCCGGGTCGAGCATCTCGGTGAAGTTCGAGTGGTGCGTCTTCATCCACGAGATGAGGTCGCTCGGCGTCGCGTCGACGCCCTGCGTCGCGCCGTCCGACAGCGCCTGGATGACGACCACGCGCTTGGCCGCGATCGCGCCCTTGGCGGCGACGATGTCGTCCGTCTCCTGGTTGCAGGGCGGGCACCAGACGGCGGCGACGGTCAGGTGGATCATCGCGTAGTTCGTGTTGCAGGGGTCGTAGTAGTCGGCGAGCGCGATCGTCTGCAGGCCCTGCGAGGTGTCGGCGTTCGGGTAGCCCAGGAACTTGAAATTTTGGATGACACTGCCGGGCGTGTGGCCCGAGCGCGGGCTCCGCCCGTAGCCGGTGGACGGGTTCGGGTAGGCGACCCCGTACGAGTTCGTGTCGTGACCGGAGAGGGCTTGCCCGCCGTTCGAGGGCGCGGCCCCGTCGTCGCAGGGATTGCACGCCGGACCCGAGTGGGACGAACCGCTGCTGCAACCCGTGTCGATCCCCACGAGGGCAGCGCCCGAAACCGCGAGCGCTGCGAAGGAGAACGACGTCATGGTAAAGACCTCCAGCCCTTGGTGCTCGACCCGTTGCAAGCGTATCGTTGGCTGGCCTTGCGTCAACCTCGGTTGCGGTTTTCGTGGATGGTCGTGCTGCTTTGCGCCGCGCTCGTACCCGGGGGGTGCTCGTCCTCTTCTTCTGGCTCGCCGTGCGGTGCCTGCGCGACGGGGAACGAGTGCATCGACGACGGTTCCGGCTCTGGCCCGCAGTGCCACAAGGTCTGCACCGACCAGTCGGGCTGTCCGGCGGGGTGGTCTTGCCACGAGGGACAGGCCTCCGGCCAGACGAAGAGTTGGTGCTTGCAGGACTGGCACGTGTCCTGTTCGCCTCGCGTGGCCGACGCGGGGACCTCGGCGAACACTGAAACGGACAACCCGGCGTGCGATACCGCCAAAGGATTCGGGTGCTACGCGCACAGCCCGACCGACGCGAACGCCTTCTGCACCAAGTTCACCTGCGCGAAGGACAGCGACTGTCCCGGCGGGTGGTGGTGCGCCACGGTCAACCAGGCGCCGAACGCGACGACAGGCACGGCCTCACTCGGCCAGACGCGCAACGTCTGCACGCCGAGGACGTACTGCTCGCCGTGCACGTCGGACGCGGACTGCAACTGGGCGCCCGACAACACGCCCACGCGCTGCGTGCAGACCCCGGGAGGAGAGCGCTACTGCTCCCCGCAATGCGCGAACAACACGGACTGCGCGCTCGACGCGACGTGCTCGGTGCAGGAGACCATCTGCTCCCCGGCCGCCGGTTCGGCTTGCAAGAGCGACGCGGACTGCCCTCCGGCCAATGGGACATTTCAACATTGCGACGGCGGGCACTGCACGCCCGAGTGCGGCGGTGCCTCGGACTGCGACGCCGGACAGACGTGCGCGGCGCGGGGGCTCTGTGCCCCGCAGGCGGGCACATGCAAGGGCGACGGGAGTTTCTGCTCGCCGTGCCGATCGGACGCGGACTGCTCGAACGGTTATTGCTTCAGCGGGGCGCCCTACTCGACCGAGCGCTTCTGTACCGTCAAGTCGACCGCGGCCAAGTGCACCTCGGCGGCGACGAATCCCCCCGGGTGCCCCGCGCACCAGTCCGGCGACAACTGGAAAGTGACCCAGTGCACCGTCACGCCGCCGGACCAGTGCGTGGCAGAGGTCTCGTTCGGCATGGCCACCGGCACGACCACGACCATCTTCGTGCCCGGCTGCTGGACGCAGAATCGGTAGGCCACTGCCGCCAGCGTGGCCCCACCCGCCACCACACGCAGGCATCGAACTAGCCCTCGGCCGCCGCACCGCCGTAAGATTGCATCGCCTGGAGGGGCTGCTCCGTCGTTCCGGCGACGCGGCGAGCCCCAGCGGGGGCGCCTCGGTAACCTAAGGAGAGCTTCTCATGACCAATCGCAAGGGCTTCAAACTGCTCCCGGCCGTCGTTCTCGGCGGCACCGTGATGCTGGCGGCCGTCACGAACGGAGGATGCAGCGCGGCGGCGGGGGCTGCGGCCGGGTGTAGCGGGTTGGACGTCAAATCGTCCGCTCAGCTCACGGTCAAGGGTTGGGTCGATGCGGTCACCGCGCTGGATGCCGCCGCCACCAAGGTGGAAGGGCAGTGGCTGAACGTCTGCAACGAGATCAACGGGAACCTTGGGCTCGACACGAGCAAAACAACGGCAGCGGACGCATGCGGCGTCCTCAACACGTACATTGCTGCCGATCTTCAGAAGGGCATCACACTCACGTTGACGGTGAGCCCCCCGACCTGCCAGGCCGACTTGAGCGTCCAGGGCAACTGCGAGGCAAACTGCAACGCCAGCGCCAACTGCAACGTCCAGGCGAGTTGCATGGGTGGAGACGTGGTCGTCGGCTGCCAAGGCTCGTGCAGCGCTCAGTGCGACGTCACGCAGCCGAGCTTCATGTGCAACGGCACCTGTAAGGGCGAGTGCACCGCGTCGGCAGCCGTTTCTTGCAGCGGCGAGTGCACCGGGAGCTGTGATGCGCCCATGTGGACCGGCACGTGCGACGCCGGCTGCACGGCCAGCTTCAGCGGTTCCTGCGGGGGAAACTGCATGGGCATGTGCGACGGCATGAACTCGACCGGATCGTGCATGGGCAAGTGCGTCGGCATGTGCGACGCCAAGGCGAGCGGGTCGTGCATGGCGAAGTGCACGGGCATGTTCACGGGCGGCACCTGTTCGGGCATGTGCACGGGCAAGTGCAACGTCGCCGCTGGCGCCATGTGCAGCGGAACGTGCAACGGCACATGCTCGTTTATGCCAGGGTCGGCGATGTGCAACGGCGAATGCCACGGGATGTGCACGGGAATGGCTACACCGCCGACCTGCACTGGTACGCTGAACTGCATGGCGAGCGCGCAGTGCAACGCCAACTGCCAGGCGACGGCCAAGGCCAGCCTCAATTGCTCGCCCCCCCAGGTCCAGTTCAACGTCGAGGGGGACGGCAAGCTCTTCACGGCGTTCCAGATGTTCCTCGGCGACATCGGCGTCGCCTTCAACGACACGCTGGCCTTGAAAGACCTCATCATCGGGTCCAACGGGATCGCCAGCCAGACGGCATCCACCTTCAGTGCGATCGGCGACATAGGGGCCGCGGGCGCCTCGTGCCTAGCGGCTCAGGCATCCGTCGTCGCCCACGCCTCGGCTAGCATCAACGTCTCCGTCAAGGCGAGCGCCACCGTCTCGGGCTCGACCTCGTAGCCAGCTTGTACGAAAGGCCGTCGGCGCGCCTGGCTCCGGCTGGGCGCGCCGCGCGCTTTAAGACGTGCGCAGCGAGAGCTTGGACGAGACAGCCAAGCGCCCTGGCGGACGCCGTCCCCCCGTCCTAAAGAAGCCTTCGTGACCGGCATCGCACCCGACGGAGCTCTTCACGTCGCGTCGCGGCGCGTCGACGCGGGCCAGACGTGCGTCGTGCACGAGCCGTGGTCGGGGGCGGAGGTCGGTCGCGTCGTGCTGGCGGACGAGGCGCGAGCCGACGAGGCGACCCGCGCTACGCTGGCCGCGTTCGCCGCGCTCAAGACGCGGACGAGCTATGAGCGAAAGACCGCGCTCGCCCGGATCGCCCGGGAGATCGACGCGCGCAAAGAGACCTTCGCGGAGCTCATCGCGCGGGAGGCGGGCAAGCCGATCGCCCAGGCGCGCGCCGAGGTGAACCGCGCCGTCACCACGTTCGACCTGGGGGCCGAGGAGGCGACGCGCATCGAGGGGAGCGCGATGCCGCTCGACATCACGGCGACGACGAAGGGGTACTCGGGGACGTGGGTGCGGGTGCCCGCGGGGCCGGTCATCGCGATCTCGCCGTTCAACTTCCCGCTCAACCTAGTCGCCCACAAGCTCTCGCCGGCCCTCGCGTGCGGGTGTCCGGTGGTCCTCAAGCCGCCCCCGCAGGCGCCGCTCACGTCGCTGCTCCTGGCCGAATGCGTGCGCGCGTCCGGCGCGCCCGAGAACGCGGTGCAGGTCCTCCCGTGCGAGGTCTCGGTCGCCGAGAGGCTCGTCCAGGATCCGCGCTTCGCGACGCTCTCTTTCACCGGCAGCGCAAAGGTAGGGTGGCACCTTCGCTCCGTCGCTGGGAAAAAACGCGTCTTGCTCGAGCTCGGCGGCAACGCGGCGGCGCTGGTCCACGACGACGCGCCCCTCGACTGGGCGCTCGAGCGCATCGTCTCGGGCGCGTTCGCGTACGCCGGCCAGGTCTGCATCAAGGTGCAGAGGCTCTACGTCCACCGTCCGATCGCCGACAGGCTCGTCTCGCGGATCGTCGACCGCGCCGCCGCCATCGAGCCGAAGTCACCGCTCGATCCGACGGCGATCTGCGGGCCGATGATCGACGAGGCGAACGCGCAGCGCGTACAAGCGTGGGTCGGCGAGGCCGTCGGCCGGGGGGCGCGCGTGCTCTGCGGCGCACGGCGTGAGGGCAACCGCTACTGGCCGACGGTCCTCGAGATCGAAGGCGCGGGGCACGGCCTGAAGGTCGTCGACGAGGAGGTGTTCGGACCGGTGCTCACCGTCCACCGCTACGACGCGTGGGACGCCGCCATCGACATGGCCGACGCGACCCGCTACGGGTTGCAGGCAGGCGTGTTCACCGACTCTCGCAGCCGTGTCGCCGAGGCGTTCGCGAAGCTCCACGTAGGAGGCCTCGTCGTCAACGACGTGCCGACATTCCGGGTGGACTCGATGCCGTACGGGGGCGTGCGCGACTCCGGGTTCGGCCGCGAGGGGGTACGCTTCGCCATCGAAGAGATGACCGAGCGCAAGCTCCTGGTCGTGCGAGAAGGGTGACGGAATCGATGCCTGCCGAAGAAGAGCCGCTCCCGCCGCTTCCCCGAGATGTGCGCGCGCGCGCCGTGGCCGCTGACGATCCCATGCCCGGGGTCAAGAACGTCGTCCTCGTGATGAGCGGCAAGGGGGGCGTCGGCAAGAGCTCCGTGGCGACGAACCTGTCCCTGGCGCTCGCGCGCAGCGGCTACCGCGTGGGATTGCTCGATGCCGACATCTACGGGCCGTCGATCCCGACGATGCTCGGCGCCACGGGCCGCCCCGTGTCGATGGACGGGAAGACGATCGAGCCGCTCGCCCGCTTCGGCGTCAAGCTCATGTCGATCGGGTTTTTGCAGGAGGACCCGAAGGGGGCAATCATCTGGCGCGGACCGATGCTTCATGGAGCGCTCCAGCAGTTCATGAAGGACGTCAACTGGGGCGAGCTCGACTTCCTCGTCATGGACCTGCCCCCCGGCACGGGCGACGTGGCGCTCACGCTGTCGCAGCGCGTGCGGGTCACCGGCGCCGTGGTCGTTACGACGCCGCAGACCGTGGCGACCGACGACGTCTACAAGTCCGTGTCGATGTGCAAAAAGGTCAACATCGCGATCCTCGGCGTCGTCGAGAACATGAGCTGGTTCGTCGACAGCGCCGGGGTCAGGCACGAGCTCTTCGGCCGTGGGGGCGGCCAGGCCGTCGCTGACTTCGCGGAGGCGCCGCTGCTCGGTCAGATCCCGCTCGACCCGTCCGTTCGCGAATGGGGTGACAAGGGAACGCCGGTCGTACAAGCCGCGCCGGGGAGCGAGGTCGCCAAGGCGTTCACGGCGATCGCGGAGCGGGTGATCGACGCGTGCGAGGCGGCCCACGGCCCCGACGAGGCGGGCCCCTCGATCGACCGAAGCGGCGGCCCGGGCGGCCGCAAGCGCCTGCCGGTCACGCGGTAGCGGTCTCCTATCGCCGCACCCCGCCGGCGCGCACGGCCCGCAGGAGCTCCACGTCCTGTTCCTTCTTCAGGAGCACGCCGAGGAACGGCAGCTCGCGGATCAACCGATCGCGCCCGACGCCCGACTGCATGAGGACGGAGATCCAGTCCACGAGCTCGCTCGTCGACGGGCGCTTGCGCAGCCGCGGCACGGCGCGAAGCTCGTAGAACGCGACCACGGCCTGGTCCACGATGGCCCCTTCGACCTGCGGGTGGTGCACCCGGACGATTCGCTTCATGAGCTCTTGGTCGGGGAAGTCGATGAAGTGAAAGACGCACCGGCGAAGGAACGCGTCGGGCAGCTCTTTCTCGTTGTTCGACGTGATGACCACGATCGGGCGGTTCTTGGCGACGACCTCGTCCCCCGTCTCCGGGATGACGAAGCGCATGCGATCGATCTCGTGGAGCAAATCGTTCGGGAACTCGAGGTCCGCCTTGTCCACCTCGTCGATGAGGAGAACGAGCCGCTGCTCGGCGGCGAACGCCCGACCCAGCGGGCCGAGCTTGATGTAGTGACGGATGTCTTTGACGTCGCCCTCGCCGAAGCGCGCGTCGTAGAGGCGCTGGACCGTGTCGTAAACGTAAAGGCCGTCTTGCGCGCGCGTCGTCGACTTGACCGGCCAGTGAATGAGCTCTGCCGACAGCGTCTCCGCGATCGCCTGGGCGAGCAGCGTCTTGCCGGTCCCCGGCTCGCCCTTGACGAGGAGCGGCCGCTCGAGGGAAAGCGCGCAGTTGACGGCGGCCTCCAGCGATTCGTTGGTCAGATAGCTTGGCGTGCCGGTGAATCGGCGGAAAGTCGAGCTCACGGGGAAAGCGTCCTTAGCACGAGTCAGTTCGCGGCGCCGCCGCAGACCCTTGCCGGAACCTTCGCGATCACTTCGTAATCGCCCACGGGCGTCCCGACGGGAACCACCGCCGTCCCTGCGAACGCCCCCGCGGCGTCGGTCGCGAGCGAGCCGAGTACGACGGTTTTCCCCGCCTTCGAGTCGAAGAGCGAGACCTCTACCGGCGCTTGAGCGCAAGGTTCCCCCTGCCGACGGGCTTCGCCGCGCAGGTGGAGCGAGCGCCCGCGGTACGCGTCCGCGACGCGAGCCGCTGCGCCGACCCGGCCCGGATCGAGCACTTCGACCGAGACGGTCGCCGTCACGTCCGAAGTCGGCTCGGGAGCCGCGCCGAGCCTGGGCACGGCGGTCTGCGAGGCGCTCGCGCCTCCGTTGGCGGTTGCCGTGACCGCGCCGGGCCCCCCCCCACCCGCCCCCGGCGGATCGAAAGAACCCGCCGCGCCGGTCGTGCGCGTCCTCGCTTCGGCGACCATGTCCTGACCGCGCCGGCCCCCTCCGGGCCAAGCATATGGGTCGGGCGGCGGGGTCTCCGCCGGTCCTTGCCACGCGGTTCGGTCGTCGGAGGGCGCGAAACGCCCAGCTCCGCCGAGGTCGATGCGCTTCCATCGGGCGCCGTCATGGACCTCGACCCACGCGTGCGCCTCGTTCTCGACCAGGCGAGTCGGGATTCCCAAGCTCTGCGCCGTGATGAGGAAGGCGAACGCCCGGTGCCGGCACACGCCCTTCTTGGACGTGGCGAGATCCAGGTAGACGCTCCCGTGGCCCCCCGGCGGATCGTCCGAGTCGGCGAACGCTCGGAAGTAGTCGACCAATCGAGCCAGGGCCTCGCGCGGGTGCATGCCGCGGTCGACGCCGATGATGTCCCGGACCGTCCGCGCCTCGCGCGCCACGTTGTCCGGCAGGGGCGGGACGAGCGGGAGGTCTCCCCACGCGGGGTTTGAGGCCTCTCCCCCGAACGCGGCGCGCGGGGCGGCGACCTCCATGACCAGGCGCGCTCGCGTCGCGCCGGGGATGGCGTCGGCCGACAGGGACCAGTTGTCGGCGCCGTCGTGGAACACACGGAAGGCGAGCGACGTCGCGCCGACGCCCAGGCGCGCCGTGACGATGCGCGCGCCCGGCGCCACGCTCGGGATCCGAACGCGTCCCCCCGGCGACAGGTCGACGACGAGGTCCGCGTAGAAGGCCTCCTCGTCGGGCTGCGGCGGTCGTCCCGACAGAGGCAACTTGGTGGGGCGCTCGTTGCGCACGTACAGATGCTCGTCGGCCGAGACCGCGTCGAAGGCCGATACACGCTTGAACGGCGCAGTCGACGGCGTGAACGGCTCGTCGTATCCGGCGACGTCGGGCGGACGTCGCGTGTCGCGATCCGGCGCGAAGACCTCGTCCTGCCGGCCGTCGCCGTACGTCGGGTCGGTCGCGGCGGGGGGCCGACGAGGATCCGGCGCTGCGACGGCGCCACCCGGCGTGGCGAGGGCCGCCGGCAGATCCGCGTCGAGCGTCACGTGCATCGCCAGATCCTCCCGAGGGTCGGGCACGATCGGCTCGTGCAACCGCGGTCCGCCGGCAGCGGACGCATGCCCGGTCCCGAGCGCGAGGACGAGCGCAATCGTCGCGCCGGCGCGACGGACGTCAGCGCCGCGGGCCGGACCAGCCGCCGGGTTCATAGAAGTAGGTACCGTCCCGGAGAAAATAGCGTGGGCCGTGCCAGCGCGCCCCAGGAGGCGCCTGCTCGAAGTGGCCAGGAATCCACGTGTACTGCATCCCCGTCCAGTGCCAGTATCCCTCGACCCAGACCGCCTGCGCGTTCGGAGGCGGGGGACGCGCTTCGCGGACAGGCTCGGGAGGGGGACCGGCGACCGCGACGCCGCCGGTGGAAGCCCCCACGCTCGCCTCGACGACGCACGCGCCGAGACCGCCGAGGGCCCACAGCGCGAAGCCGATCGCCGTCGCTCTCCTCATTTTTCGTCTTGCCCCCGATGCCGCGATTCCCCAACCCTACGCTTCGATCCTAGCATCGCGCGCCGTCCGCACGCTCGAGCGAAGCGAGAGCGGACGATACACCCGACCCGTTGCTCTGCACTGCCGGTGGACGATGACCGAAGCCGACCTCCGAACCGACCTCGCCAACCTCCCCGCGCCCCTCCGCGACCGCCTCGCAGCCGCAGGCTTCGATCGCGAGCGGCTCGTCGCGCTGGCCGCGCCCCTCTTCGCGCGCGCCCGGGGAGAAGCGGCCGTACAAGCGTCCGAACGCAACCGCGTCGGCGGCGTCGTCGAGGGCCCCCACCCCGGCGACGTGCCGGACGCGCCCGCGGCGGCGACCGAGGAGCACGCGCGCCTCGCGGACGTGGGGCTCCGCGCGATGAAGCGCGGGGAGCTGGCGTTCTGCGTGATGGCGGGGGGAATGGCGACGCGAATGGGCGGCGTCGTCAAGGCGCTCGTCGAGGCGGTCGACGGGCGAACGTTCCTCGACCTGCGCCTCGCCGAGAACGCCACGTGGAGTCGGCGCGCGAGCGTTGCCCTTCCGCTCTGGCTCATGACCAGCGAGGCGACCGACGCGCCCATCCGCGACGCGCTCGCAGCCCGACGGGCGCCGGCGCACGTGGCGACGTTCACGCAGGACCTCGGGCTGCGCCTGACGCGCGAGGGCCGTCTGTTCTTGGGAGAGGACGGAGCTCCCAGCACGTATGCGCCCGGGCATGGCGACCTGCCGGACGCCCTCAAGCGCTCCGGGCTGCTCGCGTCGTTCGTCGCCCGTGGCGGAAAGTACGTCTGGATCGCCAACCTCGACAACCTCGGCGCCGCGGTCGACGCCGCGCTCCTCGGCCACTTCATCGAGCGGCCCGAGCCGGTCATGGTCGAAGTCGCGCCGAAGGTCGCGGACGACCGGGGCGGCATCCCCGTCTGGGCCGACGCGGGAGAGGGCGAGCGCCCGACGCGCCGGCTGCAGGTCCTCGAGGAGTTTCGCCTGCCCAAGGACTTCGACGCGGCGCAGGTTCGTGTCTTCAACACGAACACGTTTCTCGTGCGGGCCGCCGAGCTGCTCGAGGCGGACGTCCGCTATCGTTGGTTCGAGGTCGAGAAGAAGGTGGGCGACCGGGTCGCCGTCCAGTTCGAGAGGCTCCTGCAGGAGCTCACCTCCGGCCTCCTATCGACGTACGTCCGGGTCCCTCGCGACGGCGAGGCGTCGCGCTTTCTCCCCGTCAAGGACTTCGACGAGCTGGAGAAGCGCCGCGCGCAGATCCGCGCGGTGGCGCACGCCCGCGGGATGTTGTGAGCTCTGCACCCGCGGTCCCGTGTCGGGCGTCCGCGCCCGCGGTTCGGTGTCGTTCGCTCGTGAAGCGCTACGAGGGCGGCGTCCTAGCCGTCGACGGTCTGGATCTGCAGGTGGAGAGCGGCGAGTGCTTCGGTTTGCTCGGACCGAACGGCGCCGGCAAGACGACCACAGTGGAGATCCTCGAGGGGCTGCTCGCGCCGACGGCGGGCGACGTCGAGGTGCTCGGCTTGCGGTGGTCGACCGACGCGCGAGCCCTGCGCGAGCGGCTGGGCGTCTCGCTCCAGCAGACCCACCTGCCGGAGCGCCTCTCGGTGCTCGAAATCGTGACCATGTTCCGCGCGCTCTTCGCCAAGGGCCGCAGCCCGGAGGACGTCCTTCGCGCCGTGTCGCTCGAGGAGAAGAGCGGCGTCTGGTACGAGCGCCTCTCGGGCGGACAGAAGCAGCGGCTCGCGGTCGCATGCGCGCTCGTCGGCGACCCGGACATGGTCTTCCTCGACGAGCCGACCACCGGCCTCGACCCGCAGTCGCGACTGCAGCTCTGGGACGTCGTCGAGGGCTTCAAGCGCGCCGGCCGTACGGTCCTCTTGACCACCCACCACATGGACGAGGCGGAGCGACTGTGCGATCGCATCGGGGTCGTGGACCACGGAAGGCTCATCGCGCTCGGCACACCGCGCGAGCTCATCGCGTCGCTCGGTGGGCAAGAGGTCATCGAGCTTGCCGCGGCATCCCTCGACGAGCAGGGCCTCGCGAGCGTCCCCGGGATTCGCAGCGTTAGACGGGTGGCCGACGGCTTCGCGCTCGCCGCGGGACCTCTGCACACGGCGCTCCCGGCGCTCGTCGACTACCTGCGGGCAGCGAACGTGCGACTCGAGCGGCTGACGACGCGCCATGCGACGCTTGAAGACGTCTTCGTCTCGCTGACCGGCCGCGGGCTGAGAGACTAAGCGGTGACCGCACCTCGGTCCGCCCTCCACGAGCTGACGCTCGCCCGCTTCCGCGGCTTCTTTCGCGAGCCGAGCGCGGTGTTCTGGGCCTTCGGCTTTCCCATCGCGCTGTCGGTCGCGCTCGGGATCGCCTTTCGCAATCGCCCCCCGGAGCCGGCGAGGGTCGCTGTCCGTGACGGGCCCGGAGCCGGGGAGGTCGTCGGCCGGCTCGCGTCCCCCGAGATCGTGACGACCGTCCTCGACGATGCGTCGTCGCGCAAGGCGCTGCGCGCCGGCAAGATCGCCCTGGTCGTCGTGCCGGGCCATGCCCTCACCTACCGGTTCGACGACACGCGCCCCGAGGGGCGCCTCGCACGCGCGCTCGTCGACGACGTACTCGCCCGGCAAGAGGCGACGCCCGGCGTGGCGCCCGCGACCGACGAGCACGTGACCGAGCCGGGCGCTCGCTACATCGACTTCCTCGTCCCGGGTCTCGTCGGGATGAACCTCATGTCGAGCGGCATGTGGGGTATCGGCTACCTCATCGTCGAGATGCGGACGAAGAAGCTCATCAAGCGGATGCTGGCAACGCCCATGCGGCGGACCGACTTCCTCTTCTCGTTCGTCATCATGCGGCTTGTCTTCGTCTTCATCGAGGTCCCCGCGCTCTTTGGTTTCGCGAGGGTCGTGTTCGGGGTCCGCGTCGTCGGCTCCCTCGCGGCGCTCGGGGCGCTGTCGATCCTCGGGGCGCTGTCGTTCGCCGGCCTGGGCCTGCTCGTCGCCTCGCGCGCGCAGAACACGCAGACGGTGGGCGGGCTGATGAACCTCGTCATGATGCCGATGTTCGTCGGCTCCGGGGTCTTCTTTTCCACGGCCAACTTCCCAGACGCGATGCAGCCGTTCCTGCGCGTCCTGCCGCTCACGGCGCTCAACGACGCCCTTCGCGCGGTCGTGAACGAGGGGGCCGGGCTCGCGCAGCTGGGTCCGCCCGCCGCCGTGCTGGCCGCGTGGGGCGTGGTCTCGTTCGCCGCGGCCCTCCGCATCTTCCGTTGGGCATAGTAGGCTGACGCAGTCGCGCACGATGGCTACGGACAAAGGCTGGGCCCCGGCCGATCGAGAGGCGCCCTTCGTAGGGCGCGAGGTCGAGCTCGACGGGTTGTCCGCGATCTTGCGCCAGGCGCTCCGCGGACGACCGCGCGTGGCCGTGATTTGCGGCGAGATGGGCGTCGGCAAGAGCCGGCTGACTCGGGAGTTCACCTCCATCGCCGACCGCCTCGACGTGCGGGTCGTCCACGGGCGCGCCACGGAGGACGCCTCGATCCCGTATCAACCGTTCATGGCGGTGCTGCGGGCCGTCGCGGGCCTGCCTGCCCCGTCGGCCGCGCGCGGGCTCGACGCTGCGCATCTGCTGAGCTCCCTGCCCGGCGCCGCGCTGCCGTCGACGTCGACGGAGCCCCGCTCGGCGCGCCACGGCGAGCCGGAGAGGCTCAGGATCTTCCTCTCGGTGATCCAGGAGGTCATCTCGCTCGCCCAGGCCGAGCCCACGCTCATCGTGCTGGACGACCTGCACTGGGCGGACGCGTCGAGCCTCGAACTGTTCGAGCACCTCGCGTTCGCCGCCACCGACGCCGCGGGGCGGGAGCGGCTGCCGCTCATGATCCTCGCGTCCCACCGTCCGGTCGAGGAGCGCCATCGCCTGCGCAGACTGCTCGATCGCATCGCGCGCGAAGCCGTCTCGGATACGTTCGTCCTCGAGGGGCTCGCGGCCGACGAGACGGAGGCCATGATCCGCTCGCTGGCCCCGTCGCCGGTATCGAACGAGCTTGTGCGCGACGTGCAGAACGCCACGCAGGGATACCCGCTCTTCGTCCAAGAGTACCTCCACCAGCTTCGCACGGGCGGCATGCTCAACAAGGCGGGGGACGCGATGGCGGTCCGGGCGCTCCCTGCGGGGATGGCGCCGCCCCGCGACGTCGCCGCAGCCGTCAAGGCGAGGCTCGACGCCTTGGACCAAGAGGACCTGGGCGTGCTCTCGCTCGCAGCGCTGATGTCGGACTCCTTCGCCCCGGAGCGAATCGCCGAGATCGCGCGGGTCGACCCGGCCGACGTGCGCGGGCCGCTCGAGCGGGCGGTCGATCAGGGCCTGCTCGTGGCCGACGAGGCGTCCTATCGATTCCGGCACCCGCTCATGAGGCAAGCGCTGGCGAGCGGTATCGGACCCGAGCGACGGCGACTCCTGCACGGACAGATCGCGGCCGCGCTCGAGCGCGGGACGAACGCGCCGAGCGGGGGGACTTGCCTCGAGATCGCCGGACACCTGCTGGCCGCAGGGCCTCACGCGGAGCCGACCAAGTTCATCGACTACGCGCGTCGCGGAGCGGATCACGCGTTCTCCATCTTTGCGTGGTCGGGGGCGGCGCGGCTCTACTCGCGCGCCGCGGAGGTGGCCGCGGCCGCCGGCACGCTCGGCCCGAGCGCCATCGGCGAGCTTCACTTTCTCGCCGGACTGGCGCACCAACACGACTCCGACGTCGGCCCGTGCCTCGACCAGTACGACCGCGCGATGCAGGCGTTTCGTCGCGCCGGGGACATCGCGGGAGAGGCCAAGACCCTCTGCCACCAGACGCGCGTCCGATCGATCGCCACGACCGCGACGAGCTACGGCGACGCGCTCGACATGGGCCCCCACGAACGGGTCCTCGCCGCCCTCGGGCAGGACAGACCGTGGACCCGCGGGCTCTTGCTCGAGAGCATGTCGCAGGTTCGCTGGACCGCCCGCGACTCGCTCCAGGCGGAGGCGTTCGCTCGCCGGGCTCTGGAGATCGCCGAGCAGGTCGGCGACGACCGGCGACGTCACCACTCGAGCTTCTGCCTGGGGCTCGCGCAGTTCCAGAGCGGCCGGCTCCGGGAAGCGCTCGCGAGCTACGAGTACAGCCTGGAGTGCGCGCGGCGCACCGCGGACCCCTGGATCGAGAACCCGCCGCTGCAGCGCCTGTCGGTCATCCACCACGCGTTCGGACACCTCGACGACGCGGAGCGCCTCGCGCGCGACGCGAGCGCGCTCGCCGGGAAGGTGTTCTACGCCGCGGAAGCGTCCTTCGCGGCCGCGAACCTGACTACGGTCGCCGTGACGCGCGGCCACTTCCGAGAGGCCGAGCAGAGCGCGCGCGAAGCCCTGACCCTCGCGCGGCGCGCGCGGTACCCCTGGGCCGCGATGATCGCGCTCTTGGCGTTGTCGTGGGCGCGCGGGCTAGAAGGGCAGTTCCGCGACGCGCGTCATCCCCTCGCGCTTATCGGTACGCCGGGCGAGATCTTCGACGATCCGGGCCCCACGGTCCGGTTCCTCGTGACGATCTACGAGGACCTGCTGCGTACGAACGCCGCTCCCGAGGGCCCTCACGACGAGGTGCGAGGGCGCCTGTCGGTCCTCGCCGGGATGCTCGCGCTCGCGCCGTTCGATGCGAACGCCGCGTCGGTCTTGTGCGCGATCGTCGAGCTCGCCGCGAAGATCGGCGCACCGGACTGCGCGTCCCTCGCGTACGAGCGGCTGACTCGCCTCTGGAACCAGGGGTTGCTGCTGACGAGCGGCGGGGTCTTCCTCGTGCCGCGCGTGCTCGGAGTCGGCGCCGTGCTCTTCGGAAGCAGGGCGGAGGCGAAAGAGTACTTCGATCGGGCCGAGCGCGCGGCCGAGGCCGCCGGTGCGCGTCCCGAGCTCGCGAGGTGCCTGCTCGATCGCGCGCGTCTGTCGGCGGACCACGACCGGCCGGCCGCGGCGGAAGCAGCCCTGCGCGCGTGCTCGGTGTGCGACGAGCTCGGGATGACTCCGCTCTTCGAAGAAGCGGCGCGGGTCGCAGCGGCGTGCGGCGCCGCCGCGCCGGCCACAGTGCACAGGAGGGCGACCGACGCGGACGTCGCGGCGGATCTGACGGCGCCGGAGGTCGCGCTCCTCAAGCGCGTGGCTCGGGGGCGCAGCCCCGACGAGATCGCGGCCGATCTCCTCCTCTCCCCCGAGAGCGTGGCCGCACGCGTCGAGCGCCTCTTCGAGAAGATCGACGCGCCCGGACCGGCGCTGGCTGCCGTCTATGCGTACCGGCACGGCATCGTCGGCTC
>DATGJA010000166.1:0-11671 GCA_035295445.1 Polyangiaceae bacterium
GTATTGGAGGACGAAAGGCGGGAGCACGCCGAGCGACTTGGGGATGGCCGCCATCGCGAACCCTGCCTGCGACTGAACGAGCGTCTGCGCGGAGTTGAGGTCCGTCCCCCACTTGAGCCACACGTAGATGACGCTGAACCCGTTGCGCGAGAGGCTCTCGACGTGGTCCACCCCCGGCGTCGCGCTGACGTACTTCTCGAGGCGCCAGCTGATGGTCTTCTCGACGTCCTTCGGCCCGAGACCGGGGGCGAGCGTTCCGATGATGAGCACCGGCGGCGTCAGCTCGGGGAACGTGTCGACCGCCATCCGCGGCGTTACGACCACCGAGAAGACGACCAGGCCGACGCAGATCATCAGGATCGCGATCGGATTGCGCAGCGAGAGCGCGGTCACGGCGCGGGCTCCCTGGGCACGCCGCCTTCCACCAGCGCGAACGCCGCTTGCTTCGCGGCGACGCCGTCCCCGTCGGCGAGGGTCGATCGTCCCTCGGTCACGACGGGCGTGGACGAGCGAAGCCCCGTGTCCAGGTACAGCGTGCCTCCCCGCTCGCCCAGGACCTTGAAGGTCTCCTTGCGCGCGACGCCCCGGTCCACGACGAAGATCGCGGCCTTGTCTCCGCTGATCGCGGCCGCATCGAGCGGAACGGCCGACGCCGGGATCGGCTGGCCGACCTCGATGCGCGCCTCGGCGGTGGTGTTGACGGGCATCCGACGCGCCGGGTCCGAGATGTCGACCTCGCAGTGCACCGTCCGCGTGTCCGGGTCGGCGCTCGGGGAGCGCCGGGCGATCGTCCCGCTGAGCGTCCTGCCCGTCGCGAGCGCGCGGAGCGACACCGAGATGCCGGGCGCGACTACCTCGAAGTCGGATTCCGGCACGTCGAACGTCATGCGAACGATGCTCCTATCGACCAACGTGACGATCGCGGTCCCCGGGCGAACGAAGGCGCCCGGGTCGATGGTCCGGGTGGCGATCTCGCCGTCGAACGGAGCCCGCAGCACGCAGTCGTCGACCGCGAGACCCATGGCCGACAGCTTGGCGCGCGACGATGCCAGCTGCGCCTCCTCGGCGCGGCTCTGCGCCTCCTTCATCTCGGCCTCGTTCGGGGAGACGAACCCGCCGTCGAGCAGGCCGCGCAGGCGCGACGACTCGTCGGCGACGGCCTTCTGCCGCGTGTCGATGGCGCGCGCCTCGGCGGCAACCGCCTGGCTGGACGCGCTCGCGTTGCGGCAGTCGAGCGTCGCGAGCACGTCGTGACGCTTCGCGACCGCACCCGGCCGCACGAGCACCGCGTCGACGTACGCGGAGATGAACTGGGGCCCGACGTCGGCCTCGATCCACGGGCGCAGCGTCCCCACGTAGACGCGCGACTCGCGAAACGTCGTGTCTTGGGCGAGGACGACCGTGACCGGCTTCGGCGCGGACGCGAGAGCGACTCGATTGACGCCCGACTCGGCGCGACGAACCAGCGCCGCCCCCAACCCCAGTAGGAGGACGACGACTCCGCCGATGACGAAGGGCACGCGAGGATGGTCGTTCACAGCGTCTCCGCGATGGATCGGCCGAAGGCGGCGCGGGCACGGGCCAGCTCGAACTGCCCGAGGGCGAGCTGGATGTCGGCGTCGGTTCGCACGGCCTCGGCGTCCGCGACCTCGACCGCGTTTCCGATCCCGGCGCGGAAGCGGGCGTCGGCCTGCTCGTAGTTGGCGCGCGCGGCGACGACCGTGCGCTCGAGCGCGATGAGCGCGGACCGGGCGATCTGCACCGCGACGTACGACTGGCGGACGTCGGCCACGTCTTGCAGGAGCGCCGCGTCGATCTCCTCGTGGGCCACGCGCTCCGCGGACCGGGCGGCGTCGCGGCGCGCCGCGATCGTGCCGTCGAAGAGCGGCCACGACAGCAGAACGCCCGCGTCCCAGTTGGGGACGTCCGGAATCCACCCGCCGCCGTCGGCGACCGCGCCCGAGGACGGTGAGGCTCCGCCCGCGCGCCCCGACAGCGTGGCCGTGAGGGAGAGGTCCGGCCTCAGCTCGGCGCCCACGGCGCGCGTGTGCTCCTCGGCCTCGTGCAGGCGTGCGATCGTCTCCGCCAGGCGCGGGTCGCGGCGCTGCGCGAGCGCCACCGCCTCGCCAAGGGCGGGCATCTCCGCCGCGCTCGGGGGCGTCGCGGCGGCGTCGACGGCCGGATCCGGCGCCCCGATCGCGGCGGCCAGGACGCTCTGCGCGACCGCGAGGCCGCCTCGCGCGCGCACGCGACCGACGTCGAATCGCGCGAGGTCCGCCTCGGCCCGCGTGAGCTCGATCGGCGAGCGCAGACCGGACTCGACTCCTCGCCTGGCGAAATCGCGGTGCACGCGCGAACGTTCGTAGGCGTCGTCGGACGCCTTCACGACGGCTCTCGCCGCGAGCACGGAGAAGTACGCCTCCTCGACCGACAGATCGCGATCGAGCCGGACCGCGTCGGCGTGGTGGCGTTCCACCTCGACCGCCGCGTCGGCCGCGGCGCGCCGGGCGCCGATCCGCCCGAAGTCGAAGACCTCTTGCGTGATGCCCGCTCCGACGAGCGTGGAAGGTGACGGGGAGAACGTCCCCGTGCGGGTCGCGGCCGTCGCGCCGATGCGCGGAACGTCCAGGAAGTTCGGCTGGACGTAGAGGGCGGTGGTGTTGTTCGTCGTCCCCGCGAAGGCTTGTCCCGTGAGCGCGACGGTCGGCATCCACCGGCCGCTCGGCACCTTGGCCTGCGCGAGGCGCTCTTCGACACGCGCCATCGCCGCGCGGATCGCGGGCTGGTGCGCGCGGGCATAGGCGACCGCCTCGCCGAGGGCCATCGTGCGCGTCGGCGCGGGCGCATCGATGGACGGCGGCTCGCCTTGCGCGATCGGCTCCGCGTACGCGGTCCGGGCGATCGCGAGGCCCGCGGCCGTCGACAACACGAGGCAACGAGCGCAAGCCATGGGCGGGCGATCGGGACGAAGCACGGCACGTGCCAGTTCGGCAAAGAGCCGATGCGCCGACGTCCCGTCTCGGTCGACGGCTCGCGTGCGGGAATTTTTCCCGGTCCGTCCGGAGGAACTCCCGCTCCCAGAAAACGCGGTTTGCCGGTGAAGAACGCGTAAGTCGCGGGCCGGGGAGTCCATGACGCGATGGCGTATCCCTTGCTCCCATCGTCCGCCAGGCTCCGCATGCGTCCATCCGCTGACAGGCCGCGCATCCTGGTCGTCGATGACCTGCCCGAGATGTCCGAGATGATCGCCGAAGACCTCTGCGACCGCGGCTACGACGGCGTCGCCGTCGCCTCCGGGCGCGAGGCGCTGCGCCGGCTGAGGACCGAACGCGTCGATTTGCTCCTGACCGATCTGCAAATGCCCGAGGTCGGCGGCCTGACGCTCCTTCGCGAGTCGCTCGAGTTGGACCCGGCGCGTCCGGTCATCGTCCTCACGGCGCACGGATCGGTCGAGACGGCGGTGCGCGCGACGTGCGGCGGCGCGTGTCACTACCTGACGAAGCCCTTCCGGCTCGACGTTCTGTCTCGTTTGATCCGGTCGGCGCTGACGCTCGGCAGATGAGCGAGCAACGGTTGGCTGTGCGCCTCGCGACGGCGTTCGCGTAGACTCCGCCCCGCATGAGCCTACGATCCCGAAGCCGAAGCCGAAGCCTTCGACTCCTCGGCGCGGCCGCCGTGATGATCTCCGCCTGTCGTGTCACCGGTGGATCGCGGCAGGCCGCGCCGCCGGCGCCCGCGCCATACGGCTACCCGCCCGAGTACGCCTCTCGGACGTACCCCGCGGCGCCGCCGCAGCTCCTCGCTCAGTTCGCGCAGGCCGAGGCCGCGCAGCGCAACGCGGTGCGCGCCACGCCGCCGCCCCCCGCGGTCAACGTCCTGGCGCAGCTCAACGTCGCGGCGCTCGGCGTCGTCGCGCGGATGTTTCCGAAAGGGTGCGCCGCGTTCCAGGTCACCCCGGGCAACTACGTCCACCTCGATTGCCGGCGCTACGGCCGGGTCGCGAGCGCCCGCGTCGTCAACCCGGCGAACAAGCTCGCGATCTTCGGCGCCGGGCAGCTGCGCCTCGACCCGCCGTCGCTCGGGGCCTTCACGCCGCCGCTGCTGCTCACGGGCCTCGAGTCGCTGCTCTTCGGACAGCCGCCGCCCGCGCCTGGACCCGCGCCGCGCCCCGGCCCCGCGCCGACGCCCTCGCCTCCCCAGACGCTGCCCGCTGCGGTGGACCACCGCCAGCAAGGCACCGAGGGTCCCATTAAGGATCAGCAGCTCGTCGGCGCATGCACCGCTTTCTCGCTCTCGAGCGTCATGGACAACGCCATCCGCCGCCTCAACGCCAGCGACGTCGTCTCGGCGATGCACATCTGGTCGCGCTACGCGGACCCGACCATGCCGTCGGCCGAGGCACGCAACGAGGGCCGCCCCCTCTCCATCTGGGTGGACTATCCCTACGACGAGCGGACCGCGTGCCGGATGGAGTCCCAGGACGACGGATGCGCCGAGCTACTGCTGCCGCCGGTGCAGGTCAACTCGGCGGCCTCCGATCCGGGCATCCAAGCGCAGATCCGCAACGCCGACTCGCGCGGGCGGTACACCATCGCCGAGATCGACCAGATCGACCCCATCGATCCCAACGTGCTCGCGGTCGACATCGCGACGGGCAAGGACATCTGGTTTGCGATGGGCGTGAGCCAGGACGCTTGGACGAGCCCTCTCGTGCAGGCGACGGCGACGGTCCCGGACTGGATCACAGAGGACGGCGGTCACGCGGTGGCGCTCGCCGGATACCGGACGACGCCGGTCGGCCGGCAGTTCCTGGTCCACAACAGCTGGGGAACGTCCTGGGGCGACGGGGGGTACGCGTGGGTCTCGGAGGCGATGTTGCGATCGCACGGGCAGTACGCGTACACGGTGAAGGTCGTCGACCGCGCGGCGCCGCCGCCGCCTCCCACGCCGGTCCCCGCGCCTCGGCAACCGAACGGTCCCGCCGCGTGCCCCGCGGGCTTCGCGCAGGCGCCGGGCCTTCCGATCTGTCAGAAGATGTGCTCGACCGCCGCCGACTGCGGCGGCGGAGGCGCGTGCGTCCGCTCCGACCCGACGACGGGACCGGCGCTCTGCGTTGCCACCAACCCGCTGACCGACGACGACTGCGGCGAGGGCGAGCTCGTCGACCTCGTCACCGGGCAATGCGCGCCGGCGTGCACGAACGGCTGGCGACCGGCAGCGGGCTGGTGCGCGTTCGGCACAGCAGCCGCCCGTTAGCGGGGTGCGCC
This sequence comes from Polyangiaceae bacterium, assembly GCA_035295445.1. Taxonomy (GTDB): domain Bacteria; phylum Myxococcota_A; class Polyangia; order Polyangiales; family Polyangiaceae; genus Palsa-1150. The sequence goes on from DATGJA010000166.1 coordinate 5,268, forward strand.
CGCCGATCGCCGATCGATCTCGTTCAAGACGAGCGTGATCGCGTCCTCCGCGTGCACCTCGACGGGGCCGACGGTCAAGGGCCGCGCGCCGAGGGAGGCCAACCGATCGCGCGCGGCACCCGGAAGGCCCACGTAGTCCCCGAGGAAGAACGCGACGTCCGAAGCGCCGACGTCGGCCGCGTCACGCACGTCCGTACCGCCGCGCTCGAGGACGAAGAGCGACGCGCCTTCGACGTCGCGAACGACCTCGTCGAGCCCACCCCTCGCGAGGGCGATCCCGGGGCGCACCTCGACGAACCCGGGCTGCGCTTCGTCGGCGCGGGTGGCGAGGACCTTGCGCGCGAGCACGGCGAGGCTCCGCTCGTCGGGCCGGAGAAAGCGTGCCTCGCCCGCGTCCACGCGAAGGACCCGCGGAGCTCTCGGCCCTCCGCCGAGGACCGCGTAAACGACGACGTCGCGCCGGAGGCCGTGCGAGACGAGCAGCGCCGCGCGAATGCACCGGAGCGCGACGTCGAGGCGTCCGCTCGTCCCCGGGACGTCGTCGATCGAGAAGTCGTCCGAGGCGATCGCCCCCGCGCACACGACCACGAAGCGCCGGCAGCCGGACAACCCTCAACCCCGCCCTGGCCCGCCGCGTTTCCCCGCCTGGAGCGTGTACGTGTGCGGCAGGCGGTACGGCCGGTCGCGCAGTCGCCACTCGCCCGAACCGACCCGCTCCATGTGACCGGGCAAGGCCTCCCACGGGACGCTGTCGTGCTCGACGAGCGCGAAGATCTCCATGTCGCGCTCGAGCAAGGCGGTGACCACCTCTCCGAGGCCATGGTTCCACTGATGGGTGACCTCGTGGCGGAAGCTCGCGTCCGTTCGGACGTACGTCCGCGCGTCCACGACCACCAGGGGCTCGGCCCGCTCGAAGTACGGATCCTCGACGATGAGGCGGCCGTCGGCGCCGGGCGGCGCGAGAGACCAGAGGATCGGGTGAGCCTCGCGCAAGAAGAGCCGACCGCCCGGGCGCAAGAGACCGGCCACCTGCTCGGCCCACCGCCGGATGTCGGGAAGCCAGCAGAGGGCGCCGATGCCGGTGTAGACGAGGTCGAACGCGCCCCGACCGAGCACGTCGGTGGCGAGGTAGACGTCGGCCTCGTAGAAATCGACGCGGACCCCAGCGGCGTCCGCCAGGCGGCGCGCTTCGGCGACCGAGGCCGGCGAGAAATCGAGCCCCGACATGCGCGCGCCGAGCCGCGCGAGCGACACGGTGTCGGTCCCGATGTGGCACTGCAGATGGACGCCGCGCAGCCCCTCGACGCCCCCGAGGCGAGGCAGGTCGAACGTCACGACGTCGCTCAGGTACCCTGGGTCCGCGCCGAAGCGGGCGACCGCGTAGTCCTCCGACGCCGCGTGCGCGGCGGCTCGCTCGTCCCAGCTCGCCCGGTTGAGGTTGCGTGAGTCGTCCGTCACCGCTTTTCGGTCCTCCACGCCGGTACACCGGCCCCGCGCCGCGCGCTACAGACTATCTATCCCGGAGGGAGCGAGAGGCATCATGAAACCGAGGAGCATTCGAAAGATCGTCCCCAGCCGGCCCACCGTCGAGGGAGCAGGCGTTCACCTCCACCGCGCGATCGGCCTCGGCCCGCCCGACGAGTACGACCCGTTCCTCTTGCTCGACGACTTCCGCTCCGATCGACCCGACCAGTACCGGCCCGGCTTCCCCTGGCACCCGCACCGGGGCATGGAGACGATCACGTATGTCCTGCGCGGAGAGGTCGACCACGGCGACAACCTCGGCAACCGCGGTGTTATCGCGGCCGGGGACGTGCAGTGGATGACGGCCGGCAGCGGCATCGTTCACCAGGAGATGCCCCGGGGCGACGCCCACGGGGCGATGTACGGCTTCCAGCTCTGGTCGAACCTCCCTTCGAGCGCGAAGATGATGGAGCCGCGTTACCGCGGCATTCCGAGCGACGAGATCCCCGAAGTGAAGGATCCGGGCGGCGCGGTGGTGCGCGTCATCGCGGGCTCGGTCGGCGGCGTGCAGGGCGCCGTGCGCGACGTCGTCTCCAGCCCGGAATACCTCGACGTCACCGTCCCCGCGGGGGCAGTCTTCTCGCATCCCACCCGGCCCGGGCACACCGTCTTCGCCTACGTGTTCGAGGGCGAAGGTCAGTTCGAGGACGGGCACGGCCCGGTCGTCGGCAACCGACACCTCGTGTCGTTCGGCGACGGCGAGTCGGTCTCCGTTCGCGGCGGACCCCAGGGCGTGCGCTTTCTCCTGGTCTCGGGCAAACCGCTCGGCGAGCCGATCGCGTGGCGCGGGCCCATCGTCATGAACACCCAGGCCGAGCTCCGGCTCGCGTTCGAGGAGCTCGAACGAGGCACGTTCATCAAGGCACGCGGGGGGGCGGGCCCAGCTTGACATGGTGAGTCCGTGAACGGTTGGAGATGCCGTATCCATCCGGCGGTCCTCTGGTTTCTGCGCGAGGCCGGCCCGTAGACGAGCGTCACCCTTCGCGAACGCGCCGGGGCCGCGTCGACGTGGGCTCGTCGTCTTCCTCGTCCGCGCTCCCGCGGTTCTTCTGGCCCCGGGCCATGTGCGCCGCGATCTCTTGTCGGCCGCGGACGAGCCGGGACTGCGCGGCGGCGATCGAGATGCCCGCGCTCGCCGCGACCTCGGCCAAGTCGTGGCCGAGGACGTCGAACAGGTAGACGACCTCGGCCTTCTCGGGACCGACCCTCGAAAGCGCACTCATGAATCGCGCGAGCTGCTGCCGTGCGTGCGTGGGTCCGTCCGGGCCCGAGGCGACCAACCGCAGCGCCAGCACCTCCGCGTCTCCTTCGCGCGCGAAGACGCGCCGTTCGCGGCACCGCGCGCGTACTCGATCGATCGCCACGTTCCGCGCGATCGCCAGCGCCCAGCCGGTGAGCGTCCCCTCCCCGCGAAACGATCCGTGCCGGATCGCCTCGAGCAGGTGCTCGAGGGCGCTCTGCAGCACGTCCTCGTAATCCGGGTCGTTGCCGCCGATCACGCGACGCAACGCCCCATCGACCACGGGACGGAGGGTCACCAGGGCGTGAGACTCGAACGAGTCCGCAGGGTCGCTCTCGGGACGCACCCGGTCCGTACCCCGCGGCTCCGGCGTTCGTCGTCTCGCCATCCTGCCCAACCTTCCGCCGGGCTCCCGCCCGCCGATCGACCACCCAGTACCGCCGCTCCTCCGCGATGAGGCACGGCATCTCGCAACCACTGAGGCCGCTTCCTTTTTTTGCCTGTCCGCGCCCGCTGACACGACCTCTCTCCTGTGCGGGGTTCAAAGTGCCGACCCGGGGGATCGAGGGCTCAAGGATCTATGGATCGAGCACGGCGAGATTACGCCATGACGAAATGAACCGCGCGAAGCGGCACCGATAGCGTCAACCGAACTTTATGACTTCGAATCCTTGCGATTCGAATGTGCTCTTGCGCTCGATTTGTGGCTAATCGCGCATTCCCGTTGCGATGACATCGAGCGAGGCGGGGGGATTGGACGGCGTCACACCGGATTGGAGACCCAACATGAACGTTCGCCATCTGACGTACATCCCTCTCGCGATCTGCGGCGCCACCATCCTGGCGCATTGCGGCTCGTCCGCCGGCCAGCAACGACAGCGAGAAGAGCCGCTCGGGACGACGCAAGAGGCCCTCGGCCAACCTTCCGTCGACGAGGTTCCGCTGGATCCGACGACCGTCCCCAAGTTCGCGCAGCAGCTGAACATCCCGGAAATCTGGACGTCGACGCCGGTAACGAAGAACGGCGTCGTCGTCCAGAACAACTACACGCTGTCCGTCGTGCAGTCGACGCAACAACTGTTGCCGCCGCCTCTTCCGCAATCGATCGTGCTCGCCTACAGCGGATCCGCGCATCCCAAAGGCTCGACCACGAGCTCGACGATCTCGACCACGCCGGGCGCCGTCTTCGAGAACACGATTGGTATTCCGAGTCAGGTCACCTGGGTGGACAACATCCAGCAGCCGGCGTTTCTCGAAGTCGATCCGACGATTCACTGGGCCAACCCGTTGTCGATGGAGGTGCCCACGGCGCCATTTCAGCTATTTCCACCTGGGTACACAAATTCGCTCTTCCCGGTTGCGCACGTCACGCACACGCACGGCCTGGCCGTTCCACCGAGCATGGACGGCACTGCGGAGGAGTGGTTCACGCCGGGGCTCAACTACAAGGGCCCGAGCTTCGTCACGAACGTGTATCTGCAGCCGAATCAGCAGGCTCCGACCCAACTTTTCTATCACGATCACGTGATGGGGGTGACGCGCATCGGGCTCTATTCGGGTGTCGTCGGGACGGCCGACTTCCTCCGCGATCCCGCCCATAGTCCGCTCGACGCGCCGAGCTCGCCGCTCCCCACGGGGAATTTCGAGATTCCGCTGGCGCTGTCGGCGAGGCGCTTTTACACCGACGGCAATCTCGATTTCCCGCCGGACCGAGGCACGCTGAACTCCGCGAACGCCGGAGATCAGAACGGCGGCGACTCGCCTCCCAACCAGCCCTACTGGTCGTACAACGAGAGCGCCGACGAGATCCTGGTCAACGGAGGCGTGTGGCCCAACCTCAACGTCCAGCGACAACAGTACCGGTTCCGTCTGCTCGCTGGTGCGAACGCGCAGCTCTTCGATCTCCAGCTCTGCGTCGGTGACTGGAACGCGAGCCAGAACGAGGACGGGACCAACAGCCTCGTGTCGATCTCGGCCGACGGCGACAGCGCCACGTGCAACGGAACGCTCGTGCCCTTCACGATCATCGGCTCGGACGGCGGCTATCTGCCCGCGCCCCTCACGTCGACGGACGTCCAGATCGGCATCACCGAGCGCGCCGACGTCCTCGTGGACTTCTCGAAGTTCGCCGGCGGCACGAAGATCGCCATGATCAACGCGACCGCCCACGCGGGCCATCCCTCGGGATCCACCGAGGTCGTGATGCAGTTCACCGTTCAGAACGGGAACGCCGTGACGCCCCCGACGTTGAACCCGTCCCTCTTCCCGGCGCGTCCGACGCTCACCGCCAATGCACCCAAGCGCATCAAGATGCTCCGCGCCTTCGTGGACGACGATCCGCTGACGCCGACGTTCGACAAGCGCACGATCGACGGCCTCGACTTCGACACGCCGGCCACCGAGTTCGCGCTCGTCGGCTCGACCGAGGAGTGGGACCTGGTCAACGTGTTCCCTGGCGGTCCGGGCAGTGAGTTCGCCGGAGACTCGGACCTCAACACGCACCAGATCCACATCCACCTGCTCGAGTTCCAGGTCCTCAACCGGCAGGCGTTCGACTCGGCGAGCTACGGTGAGCAGTGGGCGCTGATGAACGGGCACAACCCGGTCACCAGCCCGATCACGGTCGACCCGACGCCGTATCTCCAAGGGAGCGTGATCGCCCCGGCGCCGGTCGAGACCGGCTGGAAGGACACGGTCCAGGCCCCGACCGGCTTCGTCACGCGCATTCTCGTGCGCTGGGCGCCCCAGTCCACGCCGTCCGGCGGCGTGCAGCCCGGCCAGAATCAGTTCCCGTTCGACCCGACGTCCTTCCCCGATCCCGTCGCCGGACCGGGCTTCGTGTGGCACTGCCACCTCGTGGGCCACGAGGATCACGACATGATGAGGGAGCTCGTCATCATCAACTCCTGGGCCGCGGGCGTGAGCTACAAGGTCGGGACCGTCGTCGCCTTCAACAACGCCGACTATCGCGTCACCACGGCGCACACCTCCGTATCCGGTCAGACGCCCGACACGCGGTTCGACCTCTGGGATCGCGTGAACAACGACACGAGCACGAGCGGCGGGCAATGGACGCCCCAGGTGCGCTACGCGGTCAATGATCGCGTCCTCTTCAACGGCTCGCTCTTCGCGGCGCGGTCGGTGTTCCAGGCCCAGTCGGGCCAGACGCCCCCGAACAATCCGTCGCTCTGGACCGCGCTGCCCAACACGGCGTGCGGCCAGCTCGCCCGGTTCTGCCAGGGCAACTCGGCGTCCCTCGCGCAGCAGTGTTTGACCGCCGGACAGGCCGGCAACGAATCGGTGTGTATGGGGTCCGTCGGCAGCGGCGCGCGCGGGACGCCGAACGTCGGCGTCTCCGAGTGCATGTCGGACTGCCTTGCGACCACGCTGCCCACGCCCTGCTCGGGCCTCTGCAACAACCCGGTCGTCTTCTCCGTCGCCGACGGGAGCAACTTCCAATCGGGCAACCTCGGGACAGGGGCCGTCTGCTTCGAGACCCAATCGCGCCTGCAGCTCGGCGAGAGCTCGAGCTTCGCCTCGCCGCGGCAGCTGACCGTGAACGGGCGCGTCGAACCGCTGAACGGCAACTGGAACAACCCGCTGCCGCCGATGCGCCACAACGGGTACTGCATCCAGACGA
>DATGJA010000167.1:0-8560 GCA_035295445.1 Polyangiaceae bacterium
GTCCGTTGCGCGAATTTCGGACCCTTGCGGCTGCAGCTCCGCGTCGAGCCTGCGCAAGAAAATGTCGTCCCCCTCTTTGTCGGGCGCCGCCTGCCAGGTCACCCAGAAGCTGCCATCCGCCGACCGGTCCATCGCCGGCACGAACGCGCCAGGCTTCGCGGCACCGACGCCGACGCTCATCCCCCCGATGCGTCCGTCCGCGTCGAGCCAGCGCACCTTCACCCCGGGCTCGCGCCCGCCGCGGTCCCAGAAGAGCAGGACCACCCGGTCGTCCACCGCGAGCAGCGAGGGGCGCATGGCGTTGTCGGCCTCCGGGGTGAGATCGCGCACGGCGGACGTGGGTCGTCCGGTGGAGTCGATGAGCACCGAGTATACGTGCTCGTGACCCGACTGCTCGTGGTCGTCGGTCCACGCCACCACGGCACCCTTCGGGGTCGTCGCCATCGCCGGCCGGCCGATGTTGCCCGCATACCCCAGGCGCGGGTGCGAGAACGCGACGAGCTTGCACGGCCCCGTCGCCGCCGCGCCCTGCTTGACCTGCTCCTGGAAGGACTTGGCGACGGCCCCCCCGCCTGAGTCCGCGGCGTCGCGGAACTTGTGGAGCGCACCCTCCGAGTCCCCGCTCGTCAGCAGCTGCTGGCCAGCCTCGATGGCGGCCATCCACTTGGGCGCTTCCGGCGGCGGGGCGGGCGGCGGAGGGGGGGGATCGACCGCAGGCGCGCTCGACATCGTCGCGGACGCGGTCACGACGGGCCTCGCCTGCATCGCGCGGGGGTGCAGGACCTTGGCGTACACGAGCCAACCGGCGACCGCGGCGCCCCCCGCCATGACGGCCGAAAGCAGAAGTTGCGGGGCGCTCGGCTTGTGGCGCGAACGTGAATGAGGTGCCGGCTCCTCGGGGGCGGCCGTCGGGGGCAGGTCGGTCGCGCTCAGTCCGTCGCGGGACCCGAGCAGGTTGATCGGCTCGCTCGCCTCGTGGGCGACCGGGGGCTCGGCGACGGCCGGTGCGATCGCCTCGGTCACGCCCGAGTTCGCGCGGTTGACTTCTCGCACCGACGCGACCGCCTCGAGCTCGATCTGGCTGGGCGACCCGCCGAGGTTGACGAGCGAGATGGGGGGCGCGTCGAGCGCCTGCGCGAGCTCCTCCGCCATCTCCTTCGCGCTCTGGAATCGCTTGCTCGGATCGCGCTCGAGCGCGCGACGGAACCACGCGTCGAACGACGGGGGGAGGTCGGGCCGCAAGCGGCTCGGGACCGGGAGCTGCGCGGCGGCGATCGCCGCGAACGTCATCGCGACGCCCTGGTCGGTGTTCCAGACCGGACGCCCGGTGAGGCACTCGAAGGCCATGCACCCCAGGGCCCAGAGATCGGCCCGATAGTCGACGTTCCCCTGGCCCTTGACCTGCTCGGGCGACATGTACGCGGGCGTCCCGAACACGGCCCCCTCGCGCGTAAGGCGGGCCGTCTTCTCGTCGGTGGCGACCGGCGAGTAGAACTTGGCCAGGCCAAAGTCGAGGATCTTCGCGACTTCTTCCCCGTCCTCGATCTTGCAAAGGTGGATGTTCTCGGGCTTGAGGTCCCGGTGCACGATGCCGATCGCGTGCGCCTTCATCAGGCCCTTGGCGACGTGGCCGATGATCCGAACGGTCGTCTTCGGATCGATGAGCCGAACGTGCGCCATCCGATCGTAGAGCGACTCGCCCTCGAGCAGCTCCATCGCGATGAACGGGCGGCCGTCCTCGAGGCGCCCGGAGTCGTACACCTCGACGATGTACGGGCTCTTGACGCTCGCGGCGGCGCGCGCCTCGCGCATGAAGCGCTCGATGACGATGGCCGAGTTGGCCAGCTCGGCCGCGAGGACCTTGATCGCGATCCGCTTGCCGATATCGACGTGCTCCGCCTCGTATACTGCAGCCATGCCCCCACGGCCGAGCTCGCGGGTCACCCTGTACTTGCCCGCGAGCAAGCTCCCGATTCCGATCTTGTGCTCAGGTTGGACGGCAGCCATGTGGGGGCGGGCGGGTTCAGGCCCCGGAAGTGAAACTTACGCCGATTCGCGGCCTGCCCAAAGCCCCGAGACGCGAGGGAGAGGCGCCGGGCCGAAAATTCGGGCGCGGCGGGCGCCGCCAGCCTTGAAGGAGCGGCCGTGGCGAGGCCACCTACGTGTCGCTACTCTGGCCAGCGTGGCGTCGCAAGGCCGACCCGACGCGCGCGAGCGGCTGGCGGCGCTCGGTGAGATTGCGACGGAAATCGTCCACGAGCTCCGCAACGCCCTCCTCGTCATCGCGTCCAACGCGTACGTCGCCCGACAGGCCGCGGCGCGGGGAGACCCGGCGACCGCCGGCGCGACGCTCGAGCGACTGGAGCGCCAGACGCGCCTGGCCCAGGCGATCGTGGACGACGTCATGGCGCTCGCCCGCGACGACGCGCTCGATCGGGAGACGGTTGCGCTCGCGGAGGTCGCCGCCGCGGCACGGGCCGACCTCGCGGCGAGCGGCGCCGATTGGCGGGACGCGTTCGACCCTGCCGACCTGCGCGTGCACGCGCACCCCGGCTTGCTCGCGCGCCTGCTCCACGTCCTCTACGAGAATGCCGTCCACGCCGCCGCTCCGCGCGCGCCCACGGTCACCACGCGCGCGACCCGGGCCGACGGACGCGCCCTGATCGTCGTCTCGGACGATGGTCCGGGGGTCCCGAAGGAGATCGCGGAGCGCATCTTCGACCCACTGGTGACGGCCCGGCCGGGGGGGTCGGGCCTGGGGCTGGCCTTGGCCCGGCGAATCGCCGAGGCGCATGGCGGATCGATCACGCTCGTCGACCCGGCCGGTCCCGGCGCCGCCTTCTGCATCGAGCTGCCCGGCTGACCTGGATCTGTCCTCGACGATCGGCCCGCGCCTGCGCGGTCGCCGGCCTCGATGCTATGGCCCTTGTCCCCGATGCTCCCCATCGTCCTCCGAGGCGCGCGCGCGCACAACCTCCGCGGCATCGACCTCGATCTCGCGCCGGCAAGCCTCGTCGCCGTGACGGGTCCGAGCGGGGCCGGCAAGTCCTCGCTCGCGCTCGACACGCTTTACGCGGAGGGCCAGCGTCGCTTCGTTGAGAGCTTCAGCCCCTACGCGCGTCAGTTTCTCGAGCGGCTCGAGCGGCCCCCGATGGACCGGCTGGCGCCGATCGCCGCCACGGTCGCGGTGGACCGCCGCGCGCCCGTCAAGTCGAGCCGGTCGACGCTCGCGACCATGGCGGACCTCGAGCCTTACCTTGCCGCGCTCTTCGCGCGCGAGGCGATCCCGACGTGCCCCGACTGCGGGGTCGAAGCGGTGGCGACCACGCCCCGGAGCGCGGCGTTGCGGGCCGCGTCGGCACTCGACGGTGTTCGCGCGCTCGTCACCTATCCGGTGGCCGTCGACGACGCCGAAGCGTTCCTCGAGCTCCGCGAGGGTCTCGCGCGCGACGGATTCCGTCGGCTGGTGGTCGGCGGCGCCGTGCGGGGCATCGACGAGATCCGGCCGAGCGAGGCGAGCGCACCGGGCGTCCGCGTCGAGGTCGTGGTCGACCGGCTGCAGGTGAGCGAGCGCGAATCGCGGCGGCTCCAAGAGGCGATCGAGCTCGCGTGGGCGCGCGGGGGCGGACAGGCCGAGCTTCGCGCCGACGCGGGCGACCCAGGGCGCGTCGCGGTCACGCGGGGCCTGTCGTGCCCGAAGTGCGCCCGCACGTTCGACCCGCCACGTCCCGGGCTCTTCTCGTACAATTCTCCGTTCGGGGCGTGCGACGCCTGCCGCGGGTTCGGTCGAATCATCGCCGTCGATTGGGACAAGGTCATCCCCGATCCGCGCAAATCCCTCCGCGGCGGCGCGATCCGCCCCTGGAGCGGCCCGAGCACGTCGTGGGAACGAGGCGTGCTCGAGAAGTTCTGCGTCAAGCGGAAGATCCCCCTCGACGTCGCGTGGGAGCGCCTCACGGCGGCGCAGCGGGCGCTCGTGCTCGACGGCGAGGGCACCTGGCACGGCGGCAAGTACCCCGGGGTTCGGGCGTGGTTCCAATGGCTCGAGGGCCGCACCTACAAGATGCACGTGCGCGTGCTCCTGTCGCGCTTCCGCGAGTACGGGGTATGTGGCCAGTGCGGCGGCTCGCGCATGAACCCGATCGCGCTCGCGTACCGGGTCGTCGGGCGCAACCTCGCCGACTGGCACAAGCTCACGGTGGCGGACGCGCGCGCGCTCGTGACCGCGTACGACGCGCGGGACCCTCAAGGCAAGCGTGTGAGGGAGCATCTTTCGTCGCGCCTCGCGTACCTCGACGCCGTCGGCCTCGGCTACCTCACGCTCGACCGCCAAGCGCGAACGCTCTCGGGCGGCGAGGCGCAGCGGGCCGGGCTCACGACGGCGCTCGGCGCCGCGTTGACGGGCACGCTCTTCGTCCTCGACGAGCCCACGGTGGGCCTGCACGTGGCAGATGTCCCGGCCCTCGCGGCGGTCATGCGCGACCTCTCGCGAACCGGCAACACGGTGCTCGTCGTCGAGCACGACCCGACGGTGGTTCGGGCCTGCGATCGTGTGGTAGAGCTCGGCCCCGGCGCGGGCCACCACGGTGGGCGCGTTCTCTTCGACGGGACCCCGGCAGAGCTCGCGAAGCGCACGGATCTGCCGACGGGGCGCGCGTGGGCGGAGGCGACCGCCCCCCGGCCGAAGCGCGCAGCGCCGCGCCGATGGCTCGAGGTGAAAGGAGCGCGCGAGCACAACCTCGACGGGATGGACGTGTCCTTTCCCCTCGGCGTGATGTGCGGCATCACCGGGCCGAGCGGATCGGGCAAGTCGACGCTCGCTCATCACATCCTCTACCGCGCGGCGGCGCGCGGGCTGGGCGACCTCACGGTCGACAAGGCGGGACGCCACGACGCGCTCGTCGGCCTGGAGGCGCTCTCGCGCGCGGTCCTCGTGGACCAGTCCCCGCTCGGGCGGACGGCGCGCGGCAACCCGGCCACGTACGTCAAAGCATGGGACCGCGTCCGCGCACGCTTCGCCGTTGAGCCAGAGGCGCTGCGCCGCGGGCTCACCGCGGCGCACTTTTCGTTCAACGTGCCGGCGGGTCGCTGCGAAGAGTGCGCGGGCGAGGGCTACGAGACGGTCGAGATGCAGTTCTTGGCTGACGTGCACCTGCTCTGCGCCGTGTGTCAGGGCCGCCGCTTCAAGCCCGACGTGCTCGCCGTGTCGCACCGCGGGCACAACATCGCGGACGTGCTGGCCATGACCGTCGAAGAGGCGCTCGAAGTGTTCGACCCGCGGGACGATCGCGACTACGTGCTGCGGCGCGCGCTCGAGCCAATCGTCCAGGTCGGTCTCGGATACCTGCCGCTCGGCCAGCCTCTGTCGACGCTCTCGGGCGGCGAAGCGCAGCGCCTGAAGCTCGCACGCGCCGTCGGGGACGGCACAGCGCTCGGCAGAGGGCAGGCGAAGGGCACCCTTTTCGTCGTGGACGAGCCAAGCGCCGGGCTACACGCGCAGGACGCAGGGCACGTGATCGCCGCGCTCCGGTCGCTCGTCGCCGAAGGGGCGAGCGTGGTCCTCGTGGAGCACGACCTGGACGTGATCCGCGCGTGCGACTGGATCATCGATCTCGGGCCCGGCGGCGGACCGCAAGGCGGTCGCCTCGTGGCTGCGGGTACGCCAGAGCAGGTGGCGCGCTCGGGGACCCGGACCGGCGAGGCCTTGCGCGGCGCCGGGGGCGCACCGCGGACCTGCGAGCTGCCGCGAGCACCCGACGCGATTCGCGGCGCTCCGCCGCCCGGCGAGGCGATCTTCGTGTCGCACGCCCGCGAGCACAACCTCAAGGAGGTATCGTGCACGATCCCCCACGGCTGCGTGTGCGTCGTCACCGGGCCGAGCGGGTCGGGCAAGTCGTCGCTCGCGTTCGACGTCATCTTCGCGGAGGGGCAGCGCCGCTTCATGGAGACACTCACGCCCTACGCGCGCCAGTTCCTGCCCACGCTGCCGCGGCCGGACGTCGACACCGTGACGGGTGTTCCCCCGTCGATCGCGCTGGAGCAGCGAACGTCGCGGGGGGGCGCCAACTCGACGGTCGCGACGGTCACCGAGGTCGCTCACTACCTGCGTCTCCTCTTCGCCAAGGTCGGCGAGATGCACTGTCCGAAATGCGACGCGGTCGTCGCGCCGATGAGTGCGGACGCGCTTTTCGAGCGGCTGACGCGCCCGCGCGATGCGGCGCAAAAGACCGTCTACGCACCGGCGGTCCGCGCGCGCAAAGGGACGTACCTGGACCTCTTCACGGCAGCGGGGCGCGCCGGGATCAAGGCCGCCCGGGTCGACGGCGCGATCGTGGCCGTCGAGCCACCCCCGAGGCTCGCGAAGACCAAGGAGCACACGATCGACCTCATCGTGCACTACGGGCGCCTCTCGGCGCTGGACCGTGCGACGTTCGATCGTGCCCTCGCGTGGGGCACGGGCGCCATCCGCGTCGGCGACGGGCCGCCGAGCGCCGCGCCGGGGCCCAAGGAGCGCATGCTCTCCACCGCTCGGACCTGCCCGTCGTGCGCGACGGGCGTGCCCGAGATCGACCCGCGCTGGTTCTCGTTCAATACGAAACAGGGCCGCTGCGAGGCGTGCGACGGCACCGGTGTCGAGGGCGGCGCGGAGGCGCTCGAGGGCGACGAGGACGTCGCTCAGGAGCCGTGCACGTCGTGTGCGGGGTCGCGGCTCAGCGCGGTCCCGCGCCGGGTGAGGCTGTTCGGCGAGACGTACGCGCACGCGACGGCCCGGTCCGTGTCGGGCGCGCTCGGCCTGGCGCGCACGTGGAGCTTCGAGGGGACGGACGCAGAGATCGCGAAGGCGCCGCTGGCCGAGTTGGTCCGTCGGCTGGCGTTCGTCGAGCAGGTCGGCCTCGGATACCTCGCGCTCGACCGGCCCGCGGCGACGCTCTCGGGCGGAGAGATGCAGCGGCTGCGGTTGAGCGCGCAGCTCGGCAGCGGCCTCACGGGCGCCCTCTATGTCCTCGACGAGCCCACGATCGGACTGCACCCGCGCGATACGCGGCGTCTGCTCGCGAACCTTCGCCAGCTCGCCGACATGGGGTCGACGGTGGTCGTCGTGGAGCACGACGCCGAGACGATCCGCGCGGCGGATCACGTCATCGACCTGGGACCGGGCGGCGGGCGGCGCGGGGGTCACATCGTGGCGGAGGGCCCCGCGCACCGCGTTTTGTCGGACTCGCGTTCGCCCACGGCACAGGCCCTTCGCGACACGGCGCGAGTCGGCCGGCCGAAGCGCCCGATGGCCGACGCCTGGGTCGAGCTCGTCGGAGCCCGGGCGCACAACCTGAAAGACGTCACGTTCCGCGTGCCCCTCGGCCGCATGTGCGTCGTGGCCGGCGTGAGCGGGTCGGGCAAGTCGACGCTCGTTCGCCACGTCTTTTACCCGGCGCTGCGGCGCGCCCTCAAGCTCGTGGCGCCGACGCCGGGCCCGCACGACGGCATCAAGGGCCACCGGGGGATCAAGCGGGCGATCGCGGTCGACCAATCGCCGATCGGCCGAACGCCGCGCTCAGTGCCGGCGACGTTCCTGGGCGTCTGGGACGAGGTGCGCCGGCTCTTTGGCTCGCTCCCCGAGGCCAAGACGCGCGGCTACTCGGCCTCCCGGTTCTCTTCAACACAGCCACGGGCGGTGGTCGATGCCCGGCGTGCGAGGGTCAGGGCAACATCGTCGCGGAAATGCCCTTCCTCCCCGACGTGATCGCGCCATGCGACGCGTGCGGAGGCGCGCGCTTCGAGCCGTCGACGCTCGAGGTGAGATACGCCGGCCTCTCGGTAGGGGACGTGCTCCACTTGCCCGCCGAGGACGCGGCGCAGCTCTTCACGAACCACCGCAAGATCGCGCGGCCGTTGGAGACCCTTGCCGACCTCGGCGTCGGGTACGTCCAGATCGGCCAAGGGTCGAACACGCTTTCGGGCGGCGAAGCGCAGCGGCTCAAGCTCGCGGCCGAGTTGACGGCCGGATCGGCGCACGAGCCGACGCTCTACGTCCTCGACGAGCCGACGACGGGCCTGCACCTCACCGACGTCCGCCGTCTCCTCGGCGTGTTGGAGCGCCTGGTCGCACGGGGCGACACGCTACTCATCGTCGAGCACCACCCCGACGTCATCGCGAGCGCCGATTGGGTCGTCGAGCTCGGGCCGGACGCGGGCGAGGGCGGCGGCCGGATCGTCTTCGAGGGCGAACCGCGCAAGCTGGAGAAGGCGCGCACCGCGACCGGCAAGGTGATGGCGCGCGGGGCCACAGCGGCAGCGGAGTGACGAGCTGAGAAGCTGAGGAGGACGGCTCGCGAAGAAGCGGCGTCCGAGGACAGGAGCTGGCCTGTCGTGGACAGTGTGGGTCGGGGATCGAAAGCGGCAAACTCGCACGACGGGTGCAGGAAGACCACGGTGGCCCAAGATGTGCTCGGGGACCCGGCAGACCTTGGAGATCGGAGGGGCGCGCACCTCGGATCTCGTGGGTCGCTGAGTTGGGTTCGCCATTGGGACCGAGGAGGTGCGGCGAGCGTTCCTCTATCGC
>DATGJA010000168.1:0-7764 GCA_035295445.1 Polyangiaceae bacterium
CCCGCGCCCGCGCCCGCGCCCGAACCCGCGCCCGAACCCGCGCCCGAACCCGCGCCCGCGCCCGCGCCCGAACCCGCGCCCGCGCCCGCGCCCGCGCCCGCGCCTGCGCCTGCGCCCGCACCCGCGCCCGCGTCCGAACCCGCGTCCGAGCTTGCCGACCCACTCCCGCTTGCCGCGCTGGCGTCGGGGCCCGCGTCGCCGGTGCCGCTCGGGCTTCCCGATCCTCCGGCGACGAGACCGGCGTCCGACATGCCGCCCATCCCCACCGTGAACATGAGCGGATCCTTCGATTGCACACCGACGGCCGAGACGTACAGGCTGTACGTGCCGTTCGGGAGCCCGGCCGGCGTCGTGAACTGACACGTCTGCGGCGCCGATCCGACCTGCGGCATCATCGTGCTGAAGTTGTACGACCGACAGAAGTAGACGTTGTTCGACGAGTCCTTCAGCCAGACGATGGGATAGTTCTCGGCCATCGTCATGTCGTCGCCCTCGTCGGCGCCGCTAATCAACCCGGAGAGCTGCAGGCCCGTCAGCGTGTACGCGCCGCTCGCGCTGTCGTAGGTGATCGACGTGACCACCGGCCGCCACGCGTCCTGGGGGAGCGAGTCCGGCGTGTAGAGCCAGTCGCGCGAGCCGCCCGTCACCATGACCTGCCCGTTCGGCAGGTTCAGGTAGCTCTGCGGGTACGGGTTGGAACCGTCGGGCGGCGGCGTGATCGACGCGAACGTGTTGGTCGTCGGGTCGAACTCGATCAGCATGTCGTCGTTCTGACCGAAGGGATGGGTCGCCACCATGACCTTGCCGTTCGGCTCGGTGACCGTGTACGCGTCCTCCGCCTCGTTTCCCGTCGTCCCGTCGACCGGGGCCGTCTTGTAAGGAATGTTCGGCCCGATCGCCCAGGTGCCCGGGTCGGACGCGCTGGCCCCCGGCGTGTAGAGGGCCGTCGTCCCGAGGCCGTACGCGAGCACCCTTCCGTCGAACAGAAGGGAGACCCCCGCGGTATCACCGAAGTCGTACGTCCCCGGGTATTTGGAGGCCGCCGTCAGCGTGACGGCAAGGCCCGACGGGAGCGCGCCCGTGGCGGTCCACTTCTTCGCGGACGGATCGTAGATGGACGCGGACTTCGGCGCGACCGCGAGGACACCGCCGTTCTGGAGCGAAGCCCACGAGTTCTCGTCCCCGTTCGGGTTCGTGTTGGCGGGCCCGGTCGACCACGTGTTGGTGGTCGGATCGAAGATCTGCGTCGCGCTCGAGACGCGCGTACTGTCGAGGATCCGCCCATCCGCAAGGGTCGCGCTGCCCGTGTCGCCGATGTCGTAAGGGGCGTCCGGCTGGATCGTCCACGCGTCGGCGATCGGGTCGTACGTCTCGACGTTCTTGAAGAGCGGCGACCCGCTCGCCGGCTGGGTGCAGCTCGTCGCGCACGCGGCGACGCCGTCGTGGGCCGGCCACGCGTAGATGTACTCGCCGCCCGCCTCGAAGAAGCGCCCGTCCTTGAGGACGTGCTCCTGCGCGCCGCCGCGGGAGAAGTTGCTGGCGGCGACGGTCTTCCACGTGCCGTTGGCGTAGCTTCCGGTCTTGTCGGGCGTGAGAATGACCCAGTGGTTTAGGGCGTTGCCGTGCGAAAGCACGCGTCCGTCGGTGAGCAGCCAGAGCCCGAACGCGGGGCCTCCGTTCGACGTGCTCGCGGGCGCCTGGGTCCATGTTCCCGCGGCGCGCGCCTGCGGCCCGTACGCGGTGGTGGCCAGCGCCACCCCGATCGCGACCCGCCAAGGGGTCTTCGGCCGTCGATGCATGGTGCCGGCAAAGTGACCGAGCGCGGGGCGTAGGGCTCAAGAAAGCACGGCCCGCGAGGAACCGTGCGGCGCGAATCAGATGTCCGCGAGGCTCCGCACCTCTTGGTCGTGCGCGCGGGGAGGTATCAGCAGCAAGAAGACGAGCTTGGCCGCCGCACCATCGGGAGCGTTGAAGTCGATGCCCGTCGCCGAGACCTGCTCGGCTACGTCGGATGTGTCGTCCGCTCTCTCCCTGCGGTCGAGCCTGCGGAAGTGCGCGTGGCCGTCACCGGCACGTCATCGATCCGGCGTTCATGCACCCGCACGCGCCCGCGGCGGTGCAGCATTGCTTTTGCATGCCGTTGCACGTGTTCTTGCAGGCGGCCGGGTTGCACCCGGGTGACGACGCGGGGCCGCAGCGGCCGCCGTTGCACGTGCTCCCGATCTGCGTGCAGTCCTCGCACGCGACGGCCATGGTGCCGCACGCCGTGTCCGTTTCACGCTGCTGGCAGATCCCGTTCGCGTCGCAGCACCCGGTCGCGCAGGTCATCGCGGAGCACCGGTTGGCGCCGCCGCCGCCGCCGCCGGCGTCCGGCGCGTTGCAGACCTTGATCGGGATGTTCGGAATCGCCGTCAGCGCACCGCAGGTGTCCGGGGCCGGGCACTCGGCCGAGCTCGTGCAGAGCTGAATGGGGCCGAGGGGCGTGGTCGACGCGCAGGGCGCCGCCGCGCAGGAGGTGGACATGATCCCCGTCGCGCAACACACCTGCCCCCGGGGGCAGCCGCTCGCGCTCATGCATTGGATCGTGTTGCCGCCACCCGTGGTGCCGCTGCTCATCGCGGTGCCGCCACTCGCGCCCGCGCCCGCGCCCGCGCCCGCGCCCGCGCCCGCGCCCGCACCCGCGCCCGCGCCCGCGCCCGCACCCGCGCTCGCGCCCGCGCCCGCGCTCGCGCCCGCACCCGCGCTCGCGCTCGCGCCCGCGCCCGCCGCGCCGCCCTCCGGTGCGCCGCCCTCAAGGAGGGTGTCCTCGAGCACCTTCCCCCCGCACCCGACCAACCCGACGAGCCAGACTCCGACGATGAGCGACCGCATCCGTGGACCATACCATCGGAAACGCGCGGCGCAGCGTCTCCGCGCGTCTCAGGCCACGCCGGGTGCTTCGTGTCCCGTGCGCGTGACGTACTCGGCGTACCCGCCCCCGTACGCGCGGACGCCGTCCGGCGTAAGCTCCAGGACGCGGTTCGAGAGCGCGCGCAAGAACGCCCTATCGTGGGACACAAAGAGCATCGTCCCCTCGAACGTGGAGAGCGCGCGGCACAGCATCTCCTTGGTGGCCATGTCAAGGTGATTGGTGGGTTCGTCGAGGACGAGGAAATTCGGCGGATCGTAGAGGAGCGTGGCAAGGACGAGGCGCGCCTTCTCGCCGCCCGACAGGATGCGGCACGACTTGTCGACGTCGTCCCCGGAGAACCCGAATGCGCCGGCCAGGGTCCGCATCGATCCGACCGTGGCGAGCGGAAAGGCGCCGCGAAGGGTCTCGACGACCGTCTTTCCAGCGTCCAGCAGATCCATCGCGTGCTGCGCGAAGTACCCCAGCTTGACGCTCGCCCCGATTTGCACCCGGCCGGCGTCCGGGGCCGTCTCCCCCGCGACGAGCTTGAGGAGCGTCGACTTGCCGGCGCCGTTCACGCCCATGACGCACCAGCGCTCGCGACGACGCACGAGCAGGTCGAGGCCGTCGTAGATCTTTCGGTCCCGGTAGCCCTTGACGACCCGCTCCAGCTTGGCGACGTCCTCGCCCGATCGAGGCGCCGGGCGAAAGTCGAACTCGAGTGCCTTGCGTCGCTTGGGCGGCTCGATCTTCTCGATCTTGTCGAGCTTCTTCACGCGCGACTGGACTTGGGCGGCGTGGCTCGCCCGCGCCTTGAACTTGTCGATGAACGCCTGCTCTTTGGCGAGCATGGCCTGCTGGCGGGCGTACTGGGCCTCGTGCTGCGCGGCGGCGATCTCGCGCTGGCGCTCGTAGAAATCGAAGTCGCCCGAGTAGGTGGTGGTGTCACCGCCGTCGATCTCGACGATCTTGGTCGCCAGGCGGTTCAGAAAGTCGCGGTCGTGCGACGTCATCACGAGGGCGCCCTCGAAGTCGCGCAGGAATCGCTCGAGCCAAATGATCGACTCGATGTCGAGGTGGTTGGTCGGTTCGTCCAGGAGCAGCGCGTCCGGCCGCATCAGCAGGATCCGCGCGAGCGCGACGCGCATCTTCCAGCCGCCGGACAGGGCGCCGACGTCGGTGTCCACGACGTCGTCGTGAAATCCGAGCCCGGCGAGGATCTCGCGCGCCCTCGACTCGAGCGCGTAGCCGCCGAGCGCGTCGAAGCGGGCCTGAGCGTGCCCGAAGCGCTCGAGCAGGCTGTCCATCTCCGCCGCGCGCTCGGGGTCCGCCATGGCGCTCTCCACCTCGTGGAGCTCGCGTCCGGCGTCCGACACCTCCCCCGCGCCCGCGAGCGTCTCCTCGAGGACCGTTCGCCCGGCCATCTCTCCGACGTCCTGGCTGAAATGACCGACGACGACGCCGCGCTCGACGGACACGTCGCCGCTGTCGGGGGGCTCGTCACCGACGATCATCCGGAAGATCGTCGACTTGCCCGACCCGTTGGGTCCGACGAGGCCCACCTTCTCGCCGCGGAAGACGCTCATCGAGGCGTCGAGGAAGAGGATCTGCCGGCCGTGCTGCTTGGAGACGGAGTCGAGTCGAATCACGAGGTCGGGCGCGCTTGGTAGCCTGCCGCGGCCGCGTTGGCCAATGGGTCAGAGCAGGCGCCGCGCCTTGACGGAGAGGTAGCTCTTCACGAGCTCCGGGGTCAGCGCCTCCGGGCTCGCGTCGAGCACGAGGACCCCGGCGGACGTCAGTCCGCGGATCAGGCCGTCGCGCCAGGCGAGCGATTCGGCCGCGGCGGCGCGGACGTAGAGGTCCTCGGCCCCCCTCACCGGCGCGTCGGCGAGCGCCTCGACGTCGGTGTCCCTGAGCAGGACGCAGAGCGGCAAGTGCCTGGGTAAGAGGCCCCTGAGCGACGCCGCGAGGTCCCGGGACGACCGCGGGTCGAGCAGGTTGGTGAAGACGACGAAGAGCGAGCGCGCCCGGACCTGGGCGGCGAGGAAAGCCGTGGCGGCCCGGTAGTCGGTCGCGCCGAGGCCCGCCTCGAGGGCGTAGACCGCGCGCGTCAGCTTTCGGCCTCCCTGGCGGCCGCCCGTCGGCGGGAGAAACCGGCGCGGCGCCTCGTCGAAGACCATCAGGCCCGCCTTGTCGCCCCCGCGCAGGGCGACGTCCGCCGTCAACAGCACCGCGTTGATGGCGTGATCGACCGCCGTGAGCCCGCCGGTCTCGCCGCGCATGCCACGACCGACGTCGAGCGCGAAGACGACGTTCTGGTTCGACTCCGCCTGGAACTGCCTCACGACGAGCTCGTCGCGGCGAGCGCTCGCGCGCCAGTCGATGTGGCGCACCTCGTCGCCCCGCTGGTACGGCCGGAGGCGCTCGAACTCGGTGTCGCCTCCGCGTACGCGCAGCGAGCCCACGCGGGCGTCCTGTCGCCCCTGCCGACGCAGGAGCTCGAGCGACCTCGCCGCGTGCACGTCCGGGTAGACGTCGACGTTCGCAGGCAACGGTGTGCGCTCCTGGCTCCAGACGAGCCCGAGCGGCGACGCGTAGCGGACGGTCACCGCGCCGAGCGTCCGCGGGCCCCGGCGCGAGGGCTGGATCTCGTATTTCAAGGTCACGGTGCCGTGCGGCGCCACGACGAAGGGACAGGGGGTGCCGATCGACGAGCAGCTCTCGAGCGGGTCGTCCGCCGCCCAGCCCCGGAGCGTCCGCCTGCCGCGGTTGCGCAGACGCAGGGTCACGACGTTGGGGCGCCCGACCGAGAAGATGGCGGCGACCCGCCGGTCCACCTCGACGCGCCTTCCGAGGGCGAAGAGGACGTCGACGACCACGCCGGCGATCACGACGGCGTCGGCCGCGAAAAGCGCGGGCCTCAGCGACGGGGCATACCCCGCGAGGACCGCGAGGAGCGTGGCGAGGGACGCGAAGATCCCGAGGCGGCGCGTGGGAAGCATGGGGGGGCGCGGGGAAGACCGACTGCGCGGTTACGCCGCGAGGCGTGGGACCGGCACCTCGCGCAAGATCTCCTCGATCCGGTCGTCGGCCGTCACCCCCTGCAGCTGCGTGTCGGGGTGCAACATCACGCGGTGTCGGAGCACCGCGGCCACCATCGGCTTGACGTCGTCCGGCGTCACGAACGCGCGTCCCTCGCTCGCCGCCACCACCTGGGCCGCCTTGAGGAGCGCGATGCTCGCGCGCGGGCTCGCCCCGAGCTCGATCGACTTATCCTCGCGCGTTCGGCGCACGAGCTCCACGATGTATCCGATGACGGCATCGTCGATCCGGACGGCTCGCGCGAGCTCCTGCATCGCGACGATCTCCCCCGGGGACGTCACCGCCCGTAGGGCGCCCAGGTCGGTCGGGTCGAAGCCGGAGGCGTGGTTGCGCACGATCGTGCGCTCCATCTCGACGGGCGGGTCTCCCACCGTCAACTTGAAGAGAAAGCGATCGAGCTGCGCTTCCGGAAGCGGGTAGGTTCCCTGCGATTCGACCGGGTTCTGCGTCGCGATGACGACGAAAGGGGCGGGCAAGACGCGCGACGTTCCGTCGACGGTCACCTGGTGGTCTTGCATCCCCTCGAGCAGAGCGCTTTGCGTCTTGGCGGGAGCGCGGTTGATCTCGTCGGCCAGGAGGAGCTGCGCGAAAATCGGTCCGGGGGAGAACGTGAACGTTCCCTGCTCCCGACTGTAGATGCTCGACCCGGTGATGTCGCTCGGCATGAGGTCCGGCGTGAACTGGATTCGCTTGAAGGCGCAGCCGCTGACCGCCGCCAGCGTGCGGGCGACCAGGGTCTTGCCGAGGCCGGGCGCGCCCTCGACCAGCACGTGCCCCTTCGCCAGCGTGGCGACGAGGATGCCGTGGACCAGGTCTTCCTGGCCGACGACGACGCGCGCCATCTCGTTCTTCATTCGCTCGAAGGCCTGGGTGAAACCGCTGATATCCATCGACCCTCACTTGTCCCTGGCCATGGCCGAAGCGTAAATCGTGCTGAGCTCTTTGAGCGTGGTCAGATCATCGCGCGACTTCGCGCCGCTGCCCGCGCCCGTCGCCCTGGCCCACACGCTCCGGCAAACGTCCAGGGGCAACCGGGAGCGGGAGGCCAGGAAGGCCGGGACGTCGGTCGTGCCGTGCGGCATCCTCGCGCGCACCCTCTCGACGACGAAGCGCACATAGGCGTGCAGGGCGTGGCCCGAGCTGTTCGTCCGGGCGTAGAGGGCGCCCACGGCGCGCACGTGCTCGGCGAACGCGCGGCGCCTCGGGGGCGACGCCGGGCGGGGGCGCGCGAGGCGCACACCTGCGGCGAGAAACACGACGAGCGCGGCGATGACGGCGTGCGCGAGGCCGAGCCCGAGACCCGCACGCGTCAGCACGGCGATCGGCGAGGACGGCGGCGACACGCCGTCCTCCGCCTGCGCCATCCGGAACGTCGCGCGATCCGCGTGCGAGAGGATGGCGATCAGGACGGCCGCGTTGCCCGGTCGCGCGAGCGCCGCGTTCGTGAAAAGCTCGTCGGTCGCGAGGCCCACGACCCAGCCCTCGCCGTGACGAATGGCCACCGCGTAAGCCGTTTCGTCGGCGAACGACGCGACGACGTCGGCGTCCCCCGCCACGCGCAGCGCCTGGTCCGACGCGAGCGCGCCGTGCTCGACGTGGCGGGATCGCGGGGAGCGTGCGGTGAGGTCCCGGGGCTTGGACGTCGTCGCCGCCGAAACTCCGAGCGCCGCAGGCCACGCGCTCGGGGGGCCGGCGAGGACGAGGACGCCCCCCGATTGGGTCCACGACGCGAGGTGCTCGCGGGTATCGTCGTCGAGGTCCGTCCGCGTCAA